>JBKBNZ010000073.1:0-6515 GCA_046294875.1 Aquificaceae bacterium
GGAACTCCCTTAAAGGAAACAGACATAAAGCCCCATGTTAATTACATCTTCTTTTATCCACATGCCGCAACCCCTTGCTATCTTATAAACTTAGACCAAGAGATCAAGCCGGTGGAGATAAAGCTAAAGGATGGCAAAAGTTACACATGGCCCGGTGGTATAGGTTCAAAAAAGAGCATAGTAGCTTATTCGGCAATATGCGCCCACCAATGGAGCTATCCCACCAAGGAATACTCCTTCATAAACTACTATCCACCCGATACACCCTCCGAGACTACAAAAAAGGCTGGTATAATACAGTGTTGCGCCCACCTGGCTTTGTACGATCCTAAGGAAGGTGGTAAGGTTATAGACGGACCTGCGGAAGTGCCCTTGGCTTCTATTATCCTGCAAGAGGAAGAGGGTAATATATATGCGGTGGGTGTTTTGGGTGTGGATCAGTTTACTCAATTCTTTGATAATTACAGAGTAGAGCTAAGACAAAAATATGGCACCACCGCAAAGGCAAGGGAACTTGTGGAAAAATGTATAGTAATGGAGGTGGATAAATATGTCCAAGCAGTGGTCAGGTGTTAGTAGAAGAGACCTTTTGGTAGGTGCTGGTGTTTTGGGGCTTTCTGTTCCTTTGCTTGCATATACTAAAACTCAGGCAAGGCAAAAGGCTCAGGTTGTTATAGTGGGTGGGGGCTATGGTGGTGTTACCACCGCTAAATACCTTAAAAAAGAAAATCCAAACCTTGAGGTGGTACTTATTGAAGAAAGGCCCTTCTTTATGTCTTGTCCCATGTCAAATCACTTTTTGGCCGGTCTTATGGAGCTTACACCTCTTTGCTTTTCCTACAATGTGTTGGAAGTAAAACATGGAGTTAGAGTTGTCCAAGACAAGGTGCTTGGAATAGAGCTTGACAGAAGGGTTGTAAGGACATCCTCTGGGTACATAGCTTACGATTATCTTGTTCTTTCTCCCGGCATAGATTACGACATAGAAGACAAGCCCTTTTACAGAGACTCCATAGTTTATAACCCTCCTGCCTTTAAGCCCGGCTCGGAGCACATCTATTTAAAGAGGCTAATAGAGGAGTTTGAAGGAGGAGATATAGTTATCACAGTTCCTCCACCACCCTATAGATGTCCCCCAGCACCTTACGAAAGGGCAGCTTTGCTGGCAAGCATGATAAAGAGAAACAACCTAAAGGCTCATATCTACTTTATCGATGCCAACGAGAGGCCTATTATAAACGCAGAAGGCTTTTTATCCGCCTATTATGACCTTTACAAAGATATAGCCACCTATGTGACCTCTGCACAGGTTAGAGATATAGACGTGCATAAAAGGGTTGTAAAGACCTCTCATGGGGATTTTAAGTACGATATAGCCAATGTAATACCGCCTATGAAGGCAAGCAGTCTTTTAGAGGAGGCTGGACTTCTTAAAAGGGGACAAAAGTGGGTAGAGGTAAATCCCCTTACCTTTGAAACTTCCGTGAAAAACGTCTTTGTTATCGGTGATGCTTCTCAAAGTTACCTTCCAAAGAGTGGTTATGCAGCCCATTCAGAGGGTAAGATGGTGGCAAAGATAATAAACGCAAGAATGCGAGGTAAGGAGGTTAAAGAAGAATACCTTCAAATGATATGCTACGCCATGGTAAGCGATAAGGAAGCCATAATGACAGAAACCTCCTTTAAATACGATGCTTTATCCAAGAGGTTTATACCAACTCACAGAGAGGATAACGTAAGAAAAGAGGCAACTGCAAAAAGATATGAAGAATGGGCAAGAGGCCTTTGGAGAGACCTCTTTGGTTAAAACTCTTTAAGCATACCCTTTACCTTGTCCTCCCAACTGGGTTGGACAAGGGTTGCCTTCCTTAGATTTCTTTTCCTCTTCTTAGATTTGTGGGTGTTGTAGTGGGAACCGCCCGCCTTTTGCCTTTTGATCTTTCCAGTGGCGGTTATTTTAAACCTCTTCTTTGCAGACCTGTTGGTTTTCATCTTAACCTTTGCCATTTAAACACCTCCAAGCTTTAAAATTATACCACAACTTTTTTGAGTGAAAAG
The DNA here is from genome assembly GCA_046294875.1 of Aquificaceae bacterium. Classification (GTDB taxonomy): domain Bacteria; phylum Aquificota; class Aquificia; order Aquificales; family Aquificaceae; genus Pampinifervens. The sequence goes on from JBKBNZ010000073.1 coordinate 2,059, forward strand.
TTATCCGCAAAACTCATTCCAGCTTGTTTTTTTACAGGCAAGGACACTTATGCTACCTCTCAAATTGCTCAAAAACCCTTAACATCCAAGTAATTCCTTCAGATCCTTTTCCAATTCCCTGTAAATGCCAAGCTTTATACGATAGATCCTTCCCTCCCTATCCACAAGGTAAGAAGTAGGAAAACCCATAAGGTTTAGCTCCTTTTCTACCTTCTCTGTAGGTCTTACTATGGTAAAGGAGTAAGGGTTATTTTGTAAAAACCTTTCCAAGGCACCTTCAGAGGTATCCATATTTACCGCAAGCACTTCAAAGCCCTTATCCTTGCACCTTCTGTATTCCTTTTCAAAGATGGGCATTTCTTCCTTGCAAGGTGGGCACCATGTAGCCCAGAAGTTCACCAAAACTACCTTACCCTTTAAACTTGATAGCCTTATCTCTTCTCCATTAAGGCTTTTAAAGGTAAAATCTGGTAGGCTTTGGGCTACAGGAGGCTTGTAAGCCGAAGAGTCTTCTTTCTCGTGCTTCAGCCCAAAATAAGCTATCATCACAAAAAGGATAAAAGCTAATATGTAGGGCATATAGTATCTCTTCATGGTTTATTAATTTAGGAGAAGCCTGTACTTTTTTCAAGGTTCTACAGTTCATGCTTTTAGCCTGCTTTTTATTGCAGGCAAGCCTACCTATGTTGCCAGCGTATTAATGCTATAATCTAACCTATGAGGCAAAAAGGCTTTACACTGATCGAGCTTTTGGTGGTGGTTATAATACTTGGAATACTTGCCGCCATAGTGGTGCCAAGGATAACAGGAAGGGTAGATGAGGCAAAGATAGAGGCCACTAAGGTACAGCTAAAGGCTATAAAGGATGCTTTGGAGCAGTATAAATTAGATAATGGCTTTTATCCCACAACAGAACAAGGACTAAAAGCCCTTGTAGAAAAGCCCACCACACCGCCAGTACCCCAAAGATGGAGGCAATATCTTGATAAGGTTCCGAAAGATGCATGGGGTAGAGACTTTATCTACATGTCTCCGGGAATTGGAAGGCCCTTTGAGCTCAGGTCTGTGGGGCCCGATGGAAAGGAAGGTACCGAGGACGATATAGATGTGTGGCAGTAGAGGCTTTACTTTACTTGAGCTGTTGGTTGCCATCGCCCTTATGGCGGTGGGTTTTTCCGTTGTTTTTGAAGTCCTATCAAAAGCAAGAATTGACTATTCCTATACCAAAAGCCTTTCAGAGGATCTTATAGAACTAAACAACCTTTTAATAAAGGGAGATGCAGATCCCTTTATATCTCAAAGGAGAACTCTCGAAGACTATCCGCAGATAGAGGAAATTACCTACAAGCTTGGTCAGGCGGAGATATTTATATACAGGGCAAAGGATGAGAAGGGGCTTTACACTCCTTGAAGTACTCCTTGCTCTAACCCTTATGGCGGTATTTTTTTCTACCTTGTCTTATGTTTTCTACAGTACCATAAAGAACACCTATTCTTTATCGGAAGCTTCGGAAACTACAAGAGAAGATATAAACCTTTTTTGGGACCTGCAGAGAAAATTAATCGGTGCAAAGGAAATATACCTAAAAAGGGATATGCTTTTTATGATCACCTCTTCGGGGGATTACTATCAGGGAGTGGTAAAGTGTGGCTATGTGTATAAGGATGGCTGGCTATACTACTATGAATTCCCTTACCCTTATGGGGATATCGCCTTTTATGAAGAGGACAAACTTATAAAGATAGGAAGGTTCAAAGACTTTTACTTTAGAGCCTTTGCCGGAGATTATAGGGAGGAATTTAAGGGCTTGCCCCAATGGGTTGAGGTTCATATGGAGGATAAAGTGCTAAAGATAGGGATTTAAAGATGGTAGTGGTTTCCTACCTTTTGTTTATCTCCTTTCTAATAACATTGTTTGTTTATAGCTTTTTTGTGGGAAGAGTCAAGTTAAATCCTCCAAGGTTAGAAAAAGGGCAAGTAGATATATTCCCTTTACTTTCCAAGTTTGAAGCCCTATATCCAAAACAGGAAGAAAAAAGGGAGGAAATGCCCGTGGTTAACCTCCTCGCCACCGCTACTGGTTCTATAAGATTAGCCCTCATACAGGTAAATGGAAAAGAGCAGACGGTGCGTATAGGCTCAAAGATAGGTGGCTATACAGTAACTCACATAGACAGAAACTATATAATAATCTCAAAGGGTGAAAACAAGGTCGCTGTGGGTTTTAGCTTAGGAGAGCAAGCAACCAAGGTAAGCGCACCTTCATCCTCTATTACATCAGCAAAAGATACAAGGATAACATCCTCCAGAAGCATTCAGGCAAACATTCCAAGGGGGGAATTGGAAAGAATAACCGCAGACCCAGGCATTATGTTTAGACAGATAAGGCTGGTACCCTTCGTGCAAGAAGGAAGGACAAGGGGCTTTTTGTTTGAATGGATAGAGCCCGGAAGCATCTTTGAGAGGGCAGGCATACAGTCTGGGGACGTACTCTTGTCCATAAACAACCAAGAGATAAGAAGCGGTGAGGACGCCTTTAGGATCCTTCAGGTGCTTAGGAACGAAAGCACCATAAAATTGAACCTACAGAGGGGCAATGAACTTATAGAACTTTCCTTGAGGGTAGAGTGATGAGAAAAGTGATATTTTTGCTTATACTTTTGCTTTTTGTACCCCTAAGGGCTCAGGAGGCCCAAGACATTCAAAAGCAAGCCCAAGAACAGAGAAAAAGTGGAAGGGTAGTCCTTAACTTTCAAAACGCGGACATATCCCTTGTGGTGAAGTTTATGTCAGAACTAACAGGGAAAAACATAATCCTTGACCCCAACGTGAAGGGTGCCATAACCATAAGCTCTGCAAAGCCTGTAAGCATCTCCCAGGCTTGGGAGCTTTTTGTAATGTCCTTGACCCTTCAAGGCTATGGAGTTATAGAAGAGAGGGACTTTGTCCGCATAGTCCCCATAGCTCAAGCTACTCCTCTTGCAGAGATAAGAAGACCGAAAACGGGGGCGGACATAGTTATCTACCTATATACCGCAGAAAACACCCAAGCTATACAGCTTCAACAGGCCATACAGCCCTTTCTATCCCCCTTTGCCAGAATAGGAGTTCATTCTCAGTCAAACACCCTGATAATAGCAGACATAGGCAGGAATATTCAAAAGGTAAAGGAGATACTGAAGGAGCTTGATTCACCACAAAAGAGTTTAAAGGTAAAGATTTACTCCCTTAAAAGGGCAAAGGCAGAGAACGTACTGCAAAGCGTACAAGGTGTTTTAAACGCTCTACAGCAGCAAACGGGAATACCCAATATAGCCACCCTTAGCAAAGATGCCAATGCGGTATTGGTAATAGCAAGGGAAGAAGTGCATAACATAGTGGAGGAAGTTATAAAAACCATAGATGAAAACACCTACATAACGGAGGACAGAAGCTTTTATGTCTTGCCCCTGAAATTCATATCCGCGGAGGAAATTCATAAGAGCCTTCAAGCCTTACTTACAGGCATTACTCCAACGGTAGCTCAGCCAACACCAGCCACACAAGAAACTCCGGAGATAAGGGGGCTTGAAACACCACTAAGAAGGCAAGCACCCAGAGAGCCACAACAGCCTCAGCCCATACCACCAATACAGACAAAGGAAGGCCTTCGCATAGGCTTTGACAGAGGTACCAACTCCCTTTTGATATACGCCACTCCAAAGGAGTTTGAGGGAATAAAGGCTCTTGTAGAAAGGCTTGACGTAAGGCGAAAACAGGTACTTATAGCTGCTTCTGTGGTGGAGATGTCCACGAGTAAAGCCTTGGATATAGGAGTGCGTTGGCAGGCTATAGGTTCAAAGGGTGGTGCAGGCTTTGGTGTTGGGAGTAGTCAAGACCTCTATAGCTCCCTTTTGACAGGAAGCTTTGTGCTTGGTTTTATAAACAACGTGGGAAAGGCTATCACCATAGGTGGTGTGGATTTGTTTTTCCCGGACCTTGTCCTTCTTTTCTCTCTCCTTGAAAAAGGTGCAGGCTTTAACCTTATATCAAACCCCAAGGTGCTTACCCTTGACAACCAACCCGCTCAGATAAAGGTAGGTCAGGTTATACCCTACGCCTCGGGTGTTAAGTTTGACATAAATGGACAGCCTGTCATCACCTACGACTACAAAGAGGTGGGGCTTGATCTAAAGATAACGCCCACCATAGCGGAAAACAACCTAAGGCTTGTTATAAACTTGCAGGTGCAGGAGATAACCGACTTTTTAAGACCACAGGTAGGACAGCTTAGCTATGCAGTTCCCATAACCTCCAACAGGCAGGTTAACTCCGACGTGGTGGTAGAAAAGGGTCAAACCATTATAATAGGAGGCTTGGTAAGTAATAGAACTCTAAACTCCCAAGAGGGCATTCCCGGTTTAAAGGATATTCCCTTGATCGGAGGCCTCTTTAGAAGAGATACTCAAAGAGAAGA
>JBKBNZ010000074.1:0-6365 GCA_046294875.1 Aquificaceae bacterium
CCACCTAAAAAGGTATATTTCCCAAAGTCCTCCACCAAGTAAAGGTCTGTATGGCCTCCAGAGACGATTAGGGCTATAAAGGGATAATCCACGGGCTTTTCTAAAAATACAGAGTATATATGTCCTTCAAGATGATGTACGGGAACAAGGGGCTTTTTTAGTAAATAAGACAAGGCTTTGGCAAAGCTTGCACCAACCACAAGGGATAGTATAAGACCGGGGGTAAAAGTAAAGGATATAAAATCTAACTTTTTTAAGTCAAAGGTCGTATCCTTCAAAAGCTTATCTAAAAGGGGAAGGAGATTTCTTGTGTGTTCTCTTGCAGAGAGCTCCGGCACCACACCGCCGTAGGGAAAATGTACCCTTGCTTGGGAAAGGATCACATCCCCTATAACCCCTACCTGGTCGGAGTATATACAGAGGGCGGTCTCGTCGCAAGAGGTCTCAACCGCCAGTGTGTGCATAGCCCTTATTTCCAGACCTTATAATTTCCATAGCCTTGCGAAGTTGGGGATCAAGGGAAGGCTCAAGAATAACACCGGTTACCCCCTGCAATCTCTTTTGTCTAATGGTCTCTTGAAGCTTTTCTTCCTCCTCTTCCGTCATCTTTACCTCTACGTCCGGCTGGATACCTTTTTTATCTATGAGCCTTCCCAAAGGAGTGTAATAGTAGGCTACGGTTAGCTTTATAGCAGAGCCATCTTCAAGGGGTATTATGTTTTGAACAGATGCCTTACCAAAGCTTTTCTCTCCCACTAAAACTGCCCTTTTATGATCTTGTAAAGCGCCCGCTACTATCTCCGATGCGCTGGCAGACCCTCTGTTTATCAAGACTACCAAGGGCATGTTCTCGGGTAAAACAGGCTTTCTCCTTGAAAAGTACCTGTTTGTTTCCCCCTTTTTAGACTTTGTGTAGACTATCAGCTTTCCTTCCTTCAAAAAGAGTTCGGAGACGTTTATGGCTTCTGAGAGTAGTCCTCCGGGATCGTTCCTTAGGTCAAGGATTATACCTTTGACCCCTTGGGAGGTTAAGCTTTTAATAGCTTTTTCTACTTCTCTTCCTACACCGTCGGTAAACTGAGAAAGCCTTATATAACCAACATCTTCAACCTTTATCCATTTCACACTTTCTATCTTTATTATCGCCCTTTCCAACTCAACCTTTATGGGCCTGTCCAGCCCTTTTCTCATTATGGTCAAATTGACCTTCGTGCCAGGCTTTCCTCTTATCCTTTTGACCACATCCGTTAGGCTCATGTTGGAAGTATCTTCTCCATTTATCTCCAATATCACATCGCCAGACCTTATACCCGCTCTAAAAGCAGGCGTTCCCTCTATGGGGGATATAACGATAGGCCTTCCCTTCTCCATACCTATCTCTATACCAACTCCTCCAAACTCTCCTTCTGTTTCTTGTTGGAATTCCTTATACTGGTCTGGTGTAAAAAAGGCAGAAAAGGGGTCAAGAGACCTAAGCATACCGTTTAAAGCCCCGTATATTAAGTCCCTCGTATTGGTTTCACCCACATAGTTTTGTTTAACTGTCTTAAAAACATCGGTAAAAAGCCTGAAGTATCTATGATCATCCTGCTGACCCGTATTTTGAGACGCGCCAGCGTTTCCAAGAAGAAAGCCTACTATAAAGGTAGCTACTAATAGACTTGCAAGCTTAAGCCTTTTCATTTTTTGCCCTCCGTTTTAATAAATATATTTTTCACATCCTTTATATAAAAGCCAGCATGACCCGTTGGTGTTTTTGATTTACAATGGGTATTTGCCGATACAAGGTATTCCTTTGAGCCTCCATCATTGGTGTAAATCCTCAATTTAATGTCCTTTCCTTCTTGTGATAAAACCTCTATTCTTTCTATGGAGGAAAAGTTTATGGAGTAGTCTATGCTTCCCTCCCTTACTCTTAGATACTCCCTCCCATTACAGACCAAGCCCTTAAGGTTGTGTCTTATACCGCTTTTGTCTTCTACAGTTACCTCTATATTACTGTCTTTTATGGGCTCACTCATGGAAACCAAAAAGGGCAAAAGAAAAAGGATTTTCCTCATACCTTTAAATTATACCTTCCTCTTCATCTTTATAAAGCTTATATACAAGACTGTCGGTGAGGGCGATCCAAGAGGCTTCTATTATGTTCTCCGATACGCCTACCGTTCCCCATTTTCTATTTCCATCAGTTGACTCTATAAGAACTCTAACCTTTGCCCTTGTTCCCTCGGATTCGTTCACAATTCTAACCTTGTAATCTATGAGTTGAACTTCCTTTAAGTTTGGATAGAATTCTTCAAGGGCTTTTCTTAGGGCTCTGTCTAAGGCACTAACTGGTCCATTTCCCAATGCGGCAGTATGCTGTTTTACATCCTCTACAAAAAGTCTAACGGTTGCCTCGGAAACGGGCAAAGCATCTCCCATCCTTTTGGCTATAAGCACACGGTAGGCATCAAGGTTAAAGTAATCTTTTACCAATCCAAAGTGCCTTTTACAGAGAAGTTCAAAGGAAGCCTCCGCAGCCTCAAAGTGATAACCTTCCTTTTCCAACTCCTTGATCTTTTCCAACAGTTTTACAACCTCTGGTGATCTTTCATCCACCTGTATACCCATCTCTCTAAGTTTGTATATAAGGTTGCTCTTCCCCGAGAGGTCTGATACGGTTATCTTTCTTTTATTCCCCACCAAGCTTGGGTCTATGTGTTCGTAAGTACTGGTATGCTTCATTACCGCAGAGGCGTGCACGCCTGCCTTGTGGGCAAAGGCGCTTTCTCCTACGTAGGGCATGTTCTTAGGCAAGGGCAAGTTAGATATCTCTGAAACAAAATGGCTAAGCTGTGTAAGCTTTTTTAGACTTTCTTCTGGTACGACTCTATATCCCATCTTTATCTGCAGGTTGGGTATTATGGAGCATAGGTTGGCGTTTCCTGTTCTTTCACCTATGCCGTTTATGGTACCGTGCACCTGTCTGGCTCCCGCCCTTATTGCCATCAAAGAGTTGGCGACGGCAGTGTCAGAGTCGTTGTGAGCATGAATGCCTATGTTTGCCCCTGGAAAGGCTCCCCTTACCTTTTTTGTTATCTCGTATACCTCATGGGGTAGGCATCCCCCGTTTGTATCGCAGAGGACTACCCAATCGGCGCCACCTTCAAGGGCAGACCTTAACACTTCAAGGGCATACTGAGGATTATTCTTATAACCGTCAAAGAAATGTTCTGCGTCAAAGATCACCTCTTGCACGTGTTTTTTTAGAAAGCTTATTGATTCATACACCATGGAAAGGTTTTCCTCAAGGGTGGTCTTTAGGGCTTCTAAAACATGAAAATCCCAACTTTTGCCAAAGATGGTTATGGTTTGTGCACCAGATTTTATAAGGTTTTCAAGCTGTGGGTCCTCTTCTGCCCTTTTACCGGGTCTTCTTGTAGAACCAAAGGCTACTATTTTTGTATGTAAAGGTTTGTACTTTTTTAGCCTTTCAAAAAGTACCGTATCCTTTGGGTTCGCTCCCGGCCAACCACACTCTACGTAATCTATGCCAAACTCATCCAGTTTCTGTAGTATGCGTAGCTTATCTTCTATGGAAAAGTTTACGCCCTCTGCCTGCGACCCGTCTCTTAAGGTAGTGTCGTAAATGAAAACTTTTTCCATAGTATAAAATATATCACTTTACCACAAGCCTTTACCTTATCAAAAGTATGCCTGTATTAAGCACGATAAACTTACAAAAGGAGTGTACAAAAAACAGCAAGAGTAATATAAGCTTTTGCTATGGGGAGTGAAAGGCTATATATAGCCATAGTCTCTGGTGTTAGCTTGGATGGTAAAATATCACCCAGCAGGGAGGTATCTTCAAAGGATATAATGCTGTTGCCAGAGGGGGTTCAAAAGTATCTTCACACTCTCAGGTCGGAGTTTGATGCCATAGCAGTAGGATGTAACACTGTAAAAAGAGATAATCCCCTTTTAACGGTCAGGGCTGTAGAGGGTAAAAATCCAGTTCGGGTAATACCTTGTACAAAGGCAGATATACCTATAAACGCTAACATTCTTCAAAAGGATTCTAAAACCTTGATAGCCACCACAAGAAGAGCCCCGAGGGAAAACATACAAAGGCTTCAAAGTATAGGTGTGGAGGTAATATACGCTGGGGAGGAAAAGGTAGATATAAGACTTTTGATAGAGATCCTATGGAAAGAGGGGATAAGAAGCCTTATGGTAGAAGGTGGTGCAAGGCTAAACTGGGAGTTTATCAAATTTGGGTTGGTTGATGAAATAGTCCTTTTTCATCATCCGGTGGTTTTTGGTGGATGTAATGCGCCCACCCTGGTGGAAGGAGAAGGGTTTACAAGCCTAAAAAACTTCCCAAGGTATAGCTTAGCCAAATATACGGCCATAGAGGGTTTTTTAATATCCCATTGGAAAGCTCTATCTAAACCTTAACTTCCTTGGCTGGGCTTTGCTTTTTCTTCTTAGCTCTTCAAAATCTATAGCCCTTTCTATCTGCGGTAGCTTAAGGGCTTTTATGCTCTCTTGGAGAGCCCTTTCAAGGTCATAGGCTTTAAAGTTTTTTATGTAGTCGGGGATCTTATGGTACTCTTCGCCTTTTAAAGCTTCTATTAGCTCTATGGCGTGGGGTGATAGCTTAAGTTCTTCTATATTAACCTTGTCTAAGCCAAACCTATAGAGCCCCGCTAAAAGAACCGCCTCATGGTAGCTTACAGAGTAGTTTTCTCTTTTTTGCCTTTTTTCCACTTTTACAAGTCTTTCTTGAAGGCTGGTTATGGGTATGGAGGTTATCTTGGAGATTTCCTTTAAAAGCTCGTACCTTTTAACACCGTCGGGTATAAAGCTGGAAAAGTAAAGAAGGTCCTCAAAGGCTTCCTTGTCGCCCTCCTTTATCCTTTCTAATAGGTAAATTTCTATACGGGGAGCACCTTTTACAAGACTTCTGAGAAGGCTTGGCTCCTTTCTTACAAAGGAATCAGGGTCTTCTCCCTCGGGAAGGTATGCTACCCTTACTTCCATCCCTTCTGCCAGTAGGTAAGGCGTTGAAGACCTTACCGCTTTTCTCCCTGCCTTGTCTCCGTCATACAGTAGTAGAACTCTCTTAGAAAGCTTTGAAAGCGTGCTGGCATGTTCTTCTGTTAGGGCTGTACCAAGAGGTGCCACGCAGTTTCTTATACCCTCCTGCCATAGACTCATTAGGTCAAAGTAGCCCTCTACCACTACTATCTCTTCCTCTTCTTTTATGTAGTCCTTGGCCTCGTATAAACCAAAAAGGGTAGACCTTTTTTTAAAAACCTCCGACTCTGGAGAATTTACATACTTAGGATGGCTTCCATCAAGGCTTCTTCCACCGAAACCTATAACATTTCCCTTTATATCCCTTATGGGTATAATAAGACGATTCCTAAAAAGGTCTCTGTATATGCCCTCTTCTATCTTTACAAGGTTTGCGCTCTTTTCATAAATCTCCAGAAGGTTTTCCTCCTTTAGAAGGCTTACTAATTTTTCCGTATTACCTCCAAAACCAAGAAGGAACTTGCCTATGGTCTTTGAGCTTATCCCTCTACTTTGAAGGTATTCCAAGGCTTTGGGATTTTCTCTTAGCTTTTTATGGTAGTAATCTGCCACCCTTTGAAGGGCAAGCAAAAGTTGGCTATTTTTTTCCTTTCTTTTTAGCTTTATGGGTATGTTATACCTTTTTGCCAATATCTCTACCGCTTCCCAGTAATCTACGTTTTCATACAGGGACACAAACTTTACCGCATCACCTCCCACCCCACAACCAAAACACTTAAATATGCCCTTTGAAGGTGATACATAAAAGGAAGGTGTATCATCTGGATGAAAAGGGCATCGGGCAGTGTAGTTGTTGCCCACCCTCTTTAGCTCTATATAGGAGGATATTACATCCACTATGTCTATCTTGTCCAAAAGGTCTTTCAAAGAGGGCATAGAGTATAAATTTAATTCAAAACGCCGAGTGAGAAATCTTTTGTAGGGGCGGTTCAAGAACCGCCCGGAGGAAAAAGAAAAGGCTGAGCTCACAAGAGTAAGTTTTACGGATAATTTTTAACCCAGCATGGCTCTATTAAAATATTCCATATTATGGAAAGCATAGAACAGCTAAAAATTCATTATAACTGGACAGAAGAGGACGAGAAAAATCTACAGTCTATCTCTTGGATTGCGGAAAAGTATAAAGAGGATTTTATAGAGGGGTTTTATACATATTTGGAGAATTTTAAAGATACAAGTGAGTATCTTCCTGACGAAGACACCCGTTCAAGACATAAGGAAAAGTTAAAAGCTTGGTTTGTATCACTTTTTACTTCTAAGTATGATGGTCAATATTTAAGGAA
>JBKBNZ010000075.1:0-6328 GCA_046294875.1 Aquificaceae bacterium
GGGGGAAACCTCCCGAAGAGACAAGGCTTGGCTCCATACTAAAAAGCTTGGGTTATACATACTTTAAAGACTGGTACTACCCTGAAGGTTGGATGGAGGGTGGTTATAAACTGCAAGCAGAAAAAGGATTATGGTATAATAAAAAGTTCTGAAATAAAACTTGAGGAGAAGAAGGATGAAAACGTACCACGTTAGAAAAGAGGATGTGGTAAGAGATTGGTGGGTGGTAGATGCAGAAGGAAAAGTTTTAGGAAGGCTTGCTTCTCAAATTGCAAGGATACTTATGGGAAAGCACAAGCCTTATTATCAGCCTGACGTAGATTGTGGGGACTTTGTTATAGTTTTGAATGCGGAAAAGATAGTGGCTACAGGTAAAAAACCACAGCAGAAGAAATATCAGTTTCACACCAACTATCCCGGCGGGTTAAAGGAAAGGACCTTAGAGTGGATGGTCCAAAATAAACCGGAAGAGGTTATAAGGCTGGCGGTAAAAAGGATGCTTCCAAAGAATAGACTGGGGCATAGAATGCTAAAAAGGTTAAAGGTCTACAGAGGACCAGAACATCCCCACATAGCCCAAATACCAAAAGCGTTGGAGGTTGAAGGATGATGGTAAAGCTAAAAAACTTTAAAATAGGTTTTGATAACTCCTTCTATGGTACAGGTAGAAGAAAAGAGGCGATAGCAAGAGTATGGCTTGTAAGAGGAACAGAAAAACAGATAGTTAAAGTAAAGGAAACGGGTAAAGAGTATGACCTAAAACAATACCTTCAAAGGGAAACTTTATACAACAAAGCCTTGTATGCCATAAGGCTTACAGGACTTGAAGGACGCTTTGGAATATACGCAACAGTCAGCGGAGGAGGTATAAGCGGTCAGGCAGAGGCCATAATGTACGGAATAGCAAGAGCTTTATTAAAATACAATCCAGATTTGAGAAGCACTCTAAAGAAGGCTGGCCTCCTTAAGAGAGATGCAAGGGAAAAGGAAAGGAAGAAATATGGCCTTATGAAGGCAAGAAAAGCCTATAGATGGAGCAAGAGATAAAAGTATGCCTATACGGTGCCACGGGCTACACGGGCACCGAACTCCTTAGACTTCTTTTAAACCACCCAAGGGTAAAGATAGTATCTTTAACGTCGCAGTCTTATGCCAACAGAAGACTTGGGGAGGTCTTTCCTTTTTTTGAAAAAACCTACATTGGCAATAAGCACCTTTTAAAGGAACCCGATGAGGACTTTGACCTTGCCTTTTTATGCCTTCCCCATGAAGCATCCCTTGAATTAGTGCCCCAGCTTTTAAGTCAGGGAAAGAAGGTTATAGACCTCTCGGGCGCTTATAGGATAAAGGACCCCCAATGCTATGTAGAATACTATGGCTTTGAACATAAATACCCCCATCTCCTACAAGAGGCCTCTTATGGCCTTCCTGAAATCTTCCGTGAAGATATAAAAAAAACAAGGCTTGTGGCAAATCCTGGATGCTATCCGACGGCTACCTTGTTGGCTCTGTATCCTTTGCTTAAGGAAGGAATAGAGTTTAATAGTGTAATAGTGGATGCCTTGTCTGGAGTTTCCGGTGCGGGCAGAAAAACAGTCCAAAGGTTTCACTATCCGGAGATGGAGGGCAATATGTTTGCCTACTCTGTGGAGAAGCATCGCCATACACCGGAGATAGAAGATGTGATTAAAAGGATATCCCATAGAGAAGTGAAAATTAGGTTCACTCCGCAGGTAGTACCCTTAGTAAGAGGTATGATGGCAAAGGTCTATATAAAGGCTGAGAAGTTAGATTACAGAGAGCTTTACAGGGAGACATACAAAGATGAATCCTTTGTGGTTGTTGTGGAGGAACCACCCCATGTAAAATACGCAGTGGGGACTAATATGTGCTTTATCTTTTACCATTACGATGATAGGACTTCTACCCTTGAGATGATAAGCCTTATAGACAACCTTGGGAAAGGTGCCTCCTCCCAGGCAATACAGAATTTTAACCTTCTGATGGGTTTTGAGGAAGACCTTGGTCTAAAAAACACTGCCTTTTTCCCTTAAGAAGAAAGCTCAGCTTTTATTATCTCAAGTAAAGTTAAAAGAGTTCTCTTAACGCTTTCCTTGTCTACCGCTGAAACAGGAATTACTGGTATACCCTCCTCTTCGCTTATATCAAGAGCGGTAGCTACGTCTTCTGGAGACCATGCATTGGGTAGGTCTTGCTTGTTAGCACCTACCACCATGGGAACCGGAAAGCGAGAGCTAAAGAAGTTTATTATCTTCCTCGCCTCATGGAAGGTTGAAGGGTCTGTACTGTCCACAAGGATTATAATACCAAGAGCCCCTTCCCCAAGTATTTCCCACATAAAGTCAAACCTTGATTGTCCCGGAGTTCCAAAAAGATAGAGTTCATGCTCGTCGTCTATGTGTATTTTTCCAAAATCCATCGCTACGGTGGTGTATTCCTTGATACTTCTTTCACGTGCCGATTGAATTTTACGCTCTGTTTTAACAGTTTTTATCTCACTTACAGTGTTTATAAACTGGGTTTTCCCCGCTGCAAAGGGTCCGGCTACAACTATCTTAATCTTCTTTATTTGCTTTATCATAGCTCCTTAATCCTTTCTATTATCTTCATCAAAAGGTCAAGAGCTACCGAAGGCTTTTGTTTCTTTTCCATCTTCTTCCTTTTTATGATACCAAGGGCAAGAAATCCGTAAAGTGCCCTATCTACGGTGAGTTTATCAAGGCCAGCTTCATGTCTTATGTCTGCAACGTTTCGCTCGCCGTTTACAAGAGAGAAGATCTTCTTCTCCTCCGGTGTAAATTCTGCTCTTTTTATTATCTCACTTATATTTTCAGATAGGTCAAAGACCAACATTTCATCGGATATCTTCCTTTCTACCTCCTCGGGTGTAAGACTTCTGGAAGCTATCATAATTATCTTTTCCGTAGGATAGACAAAGCCGTAATTATCAGAGGAATACCTTATAAAACTTGGAGTAAAGGAAAAAACACCTTCCTTTAGGTTTAACCTCTTTATGAGAAATCTTTCCACAGTTTTATGAAGATTTTCCTTAGGGATACGTAGTTTCTCTATCAATAAGTCAAAGTCCTTTTCCGTATAAACTCTGTAAACCCTATCTACAGGACGCGCAAATATTACCTGTCCGTTCCTCACGTAGTAGGTAATTATCATGTCTGGCCACTCTACCAAAAGAATGCCATCCTTCCTGTCTTTGAATATAACCTGTAAAACGTCTACAAAATTGAATGTGTTTAAATCTCCTATTAGTGCCATCTAACCTTATATCATACCCTTAAACTTGTCTTGGGCCTTCTTAATTTCCATAAGGAGAAGCCCAAGTTTTGCATTGTTATCCGCCAGCACTACGATCACCGCATCCTTTCCCATTCCCGTCAGAATAACGTATCCATCCTGTCCTTTTATGGTTATTTGCTCCAAAGTCCCCTTTGCCAACTCTTCGGAGACCCTTTCACCCAAAGAGAGTATGGCAGCACTCATGGCGGCTATTCTATCCTCTTCCATGCCAGGCTTTAGCACCGAGGCGATGGGCAGACCATCCGCAGATACCAAAGAAGCCCCTTCAAGCCCTGCGTTTTTTATAAGCTCTTGTAAAATCTGGGAATATCTGTCCATTCTTCCCTCCTTGTATAGAAATTATACCAAAAATTTCCAGAACACATAATCGTAAAATATCCCCATAATTATGGAGAACAAAAACCAAAAGATAAGATAAGAAAAGACCAAGCCCTTTGGAAGAAACTTTAAAGTGGCTATTATGGTGGGCATACATATACCCGTGCCACCAAGCATAAAAACAAGGGCATTCCCAGAAGTAAAGCCTATATCCTTTAATGCTTTGGCTATGGGTACCTCCTCACCGGAACAAACGTATATGGGAAGGGCCACTAAGGACATAAGAGGATAGGAAGCAAAGCTTCCCGCTATAGACCTTACTAGCTGCATAGGGAAAAAGGTCTTTATAAGGGAGGCTATAAATATACCCAAAAGAAGATACTTACCTATACCAATAAGATTGTCTTTTATATGATAAAAAAAGAGCCTTATACTCCTTTCTTGTTGATAGCCTCCCATAAGTAAGGGGATTCCCTTAGGTTTTTTAAAAAGGATAGCCATCAGATAGGCAAAAAGAAAGGCGAAGAATAAGGTGCCTGTCAACCTTATCAAGGTCATAGTTAAACCAAAATAACCATAGGTAAGCAAAAGGGTTACGGGGGATATAACAGGGGCTATTATCAAAAAGGAAAGAACTGGGGCATAGTTTTTTGACATACTGTTTATTAGATTTACCACGGGCAACATGGAACAAGAACATAGGGGCAAAAGCCCACCTAAAAAGCCCGTGTATATGGGAGCAGTTTTTTCTTTTTTCAACAAGGACCTTAACCAAGTAAGCTTTGTAAAACCCTGAAGTATAGAGGTTATTATAACTGACGCAAGGAAGTAGGGAAGGATATCTACGCTGTAGGTGTAGAAATTATACAAAAACCCTTTTATTAACTCCATAAGGTAGAATATATTCAGCCAAAAAGGAAGTAAAGTATGAAAGAACTCATTATTCCTGCCACCACATCGTCCGCAACGACACCATGACCTTTGGGCAACCTTTCAAAAAGCTTTATGGGATAGGGCTTAAATATATCAAGGGCTCTAAAGACTATAAAGCCTATTAGAAGGGACTTTAATGTGGGCTCCACCCATAAAAAGGCAAAAAAGTAGCCTACAATTTCATCTATTACCACCTCTTCTGGATCCTTTTCCCTTGTTAGTTCTACCATATAATTGGCAGACCATACGGCTAAAAAGTAAAGACCTATGCCAAAGATGAGAGTTAACCACCATTTATGGACAAGTAGGTAAACTAAAGGCACACCCAAAAGGGTACCCACCGTTCCCGGGGCGTATTTAAACCTGCCAAGGTAAAAGCCTGTTGCTATAAGTTCTTGCCACATTTAAATATCTATGCGTGCAAAACGCCTTCTGCCCTCTTCAAAGATATCTCCACCGTATATATCGTTGGCTACTATCACGGGAAAGTCTTCCACGTATAGTCTTCTTATGGCTTCTGTTCCAAGGTCTTCGTAGGCAACCACTTCCGATGATTTAATACGTTTGGAAAGCAACACCGCTACACCACCAACGGCAGCAAAGTACACAGCTTTGTACTTTTTCAAAAGCTCCCTCACCTGAGGAGACCTATAACCCTTTCCTATCATACCTTTTAGCCCCAGTTTAAGAAGCTCCTCTACATACTTATCCATCCTTATAGACGTGGTAGGTCCGGCAGAGCCTATGACTTGACCGGGTTTTGGCGGCGTGGGACCCACATAGTATATAACTTGACCCCTCACGTCAATGGGTAAGGGCTCGCCTCTTTGAAGGGCTTCTACCATTCTCTTGTGGGCTGCATCTCTGGCAGTATAAATGTATCCTGTAATAAGAACTTTGTCTCCAGCCCTTAAACTTTCTATGTCCTCGTCGGTAAGCGGTGTTTTGACTCTTTTTTCCATGGTAAAGATTATAAGATAATTTACATGCTGGGTGGAGCAATTAAAGGCCAACCTTGCTATAGCTGAACTTAATTTTTTCATCCGCTTTTGGAGTTAAAATAATTTACCATGGACTACATAAGCCCTTGGTCTTACCTTTTTAGCTATCTTTGGCTTTTATTCTTGATCTTTTTTATACTAATGCCCATATGGAGGAGGTATGTACTTTCAAAGGCAAGGGAGGGCTTAATAAGGGAGCTTGAAGGAAAAAGAGGTAGCAGAGTTATAACCCTCATACACAGACAGGAAAGCCTTGGTTTTTTGGGAATTCCCCTTTTTAGGTACATAAATATAGAAGATTCGGAACAGGTGCTCAGGGCTATAAGGATGACGCCACCCGAAATGCCCATAGACTTGATCGTTCATACTCCGGGTGGTTTAGCCCTTGCAGCCACACAGATAGCCAACGCCCTCGTAAGGCACAAGGGACCTGTTAGGATCATCATACCCCATTATGCCATGTCTGGAGGAACGCTCCTTGCCTTGGCGGCGGATGAGATCATAATGGACCCAAATGCGGTGCTTGGTCCCGTAGATCCCCAGATAGGACAGATGCCGGCGGCCTCTATCCTTAAGGTTTTGGAAAAGAAGGACATAAAGGACATAGAAGACCAGACTTTAATATTGGCAGACATAGCCCAAAAGGCCATAGAGCAGATGAAAAACTACTTGGTGTGGCTCCTTACAGAGAACAACATGGAAAGGGAAAAAGCGTTAGCTATAGCAGAAGAGTTGGCTAC
>JBKBNZ010000076.1:0-6308 GCA_046294875.1 Aquificaceae bacterium
AGAGAGTGTGAAGCTATTATCATGTCCAGATCTCTTATAAGACTTACTAAAGACCGCATGTTTTTCTCCTCCAAATCACAATTATACAAAAACGCATGTCAAAGTGTAGTTGGTTATAGGATCAGTCTGTGTTGAGTACTTTTTTACACCAATCTCCTTACGAACCTTAAGGATAATCCTCTACTCAACGTAGAAATAGGATAATATAAGCTTTGTAAAATATAAAGCATGAAAATCTACAAGCTTTCTCAAAGTTCAATAAAAAGAGCGGCAAAGGTATTAAAGGAAGGGGGTATAGTTTGCTTTCCCACCGATACCATATATGGACTTCTCTCTCTTGCTAACAACAAAGAAGCGGTAGAAAGACTTTATTCTATTAGAAGACCCTCTGGAAGACCTTTTCTTTTACTTTTGCCTTCTCCTTTATGGGTAAAAACCCTCGGACTTTTGGCAAAGGAAGAACACCTACTTCTTATGAAGCTTTTCAATGCCACCTTTATCTTTTATAAGAAAAACTCCATACCTTTGTACCTCACAAGGGGAAGAAAAAGCTTGGCGGTTAGGGTACCACCTGCTACTTCCGAAGTTTGTAAGCTTTTGAATATCTTGGATAACCCTGTGGTGGCACCCAGCGCAAACCCGGAAGGAGAAAAACCGGCAACCACCATAAAAGAAGCCATAGAGTACTTTGGAGACAAGATAGACCTGTACATAAACGGTGGGAAAAGGCAAGGAAAGGCATCAAGCATCGTAAGGGTTATATACCCTCATGGCTTAAGGCTTGTAAGGGAAGGAAACATACCCTTTGAAAATATCCTTACAACCTTTAAAGGACTGAAGATCACCTCCTCCTTCTCATCTGAAGCCTTTCCTTTAGAGTTTTCCTCTTTGGACCCTTTTGATCTTCCTTTCCTTCCACACCACTAAAAATAGCCGTATTAAGAAGCCTTTCCCTTTGTTCCTCTTCCTTTTTCTTTTCTTCCTCCAGCTCCTCTTGGGATTTTACCTGCATGTGGAATAGGTCTGTTATAACCCTTTCCTTTAACCTGCTTAACATATCCTCAAAAAGATAAAAGGCCTCTTTTTTATATTCCACAAGAGGATCCCTTGAAGCATAGCCCCTTAGGTATATACTTTCTCTTAATCTGTCCATTGTATGAAGGTGTTCTCTCCAAAGGTGGTCAAGGTTGGAAAGCATAAGAATTTTTACAAGCTCCATAAAAAGGCTTTCCCCTATTTCCTGCCTTCTTGCTTCCAGATGTTTAAGGATCTCCTCCGTTAGGGCTTTTATTAGGTCTTCTTTGTCCCGCACTTGGGGTATATCTATCTCTTTACCCGTTAGCTCTTTTAGGTAATTCTTTAAGGGTTCTGTTTCCCAAAGCTCTGGTTCCTCTTCACTTATAAGCTCATTTACCCTTTGGGCTACAAGGTCGTGGGTAAATTCCTCAAGATACTCCCATAAGCCCTTTGATTCAAGTATGTCCTTTCTCATAGAGTAGATGGTTAGCCTTTGGGTGTTCATTACCATGTCGTATTCAAGAAGCCTTTTTCTTATTTGGAAGTTTTGTGCCTCCACCCTTTTCTGGGCGTTTTGTATAGCTTTGGTCACCATACCGCTTTCTATAGGCTCTCCAGAAGGTATTTTTAAGATCTCCATAAGCCTTTTAACTCTGTCTCCTCCGAATATTCTCATAAGGTCGTCTTCAAGAGAAAGCACAAAGCGAGATTCTCCGGGGTCTCCTTGCCTTCCAGCCCTACCTCTTAACTGATTGTCTATCCTTCTTGATTCATGCCTTTCTGTACCTATTACCAAAAGCCCTCCAAGCTCTACCACCTTTTTCTTTTCTTCTTCCGTTATCTTATAGGCTTTTCCCAAAGCCTCCTTCCACTCTTCTTCTGCAGCTTCTTCCAAAGACTTGTTCTTTGATAGGAGTATCTCCTTTGCCAAGTATTCGGGGTTTCCTCCAAGGAGTATATCTGTTCCTCTTCCCGCCATGTTGGTGGATATGGTAACCGCTCCAAGCCTTCCCGCTTGGGCTATTATTTGGGCTTCCATCTCATGATGCTTTGCGTTAAGCACGTTGTGGGGTATTTTTTCCTTTTGAAGAAGCCTTGAAAGGTGCTCCGAATCCTCTATGGATACGGTACCAACCAATATGGGTCTGCCTTTGGCATGTTCCTCTTTTATGATGTCTATTACCGCTTGCCATTTTTCTTCCTTTGTTTTATAGACAAGGTCTGGATGGTCCTTTCTTCTCATAGGTCTGTGGGTTGGTACCACTACCACTTCAAGGCCATATATCTCTTTAAACTCCAAAGCTTCCGTTTCTGCAGTTCCTGTCATACCAGAAAGCTTTCTGTAAAGCTTAAAGTAGTTTTGGAAGGTTATACTTGCCAAGGTTTGATTCTCCCTTTGGATGGGTACCCCCTCCTTTACCTCTATAGCTTGGTGTAATCCGTCACTCCACCTCCTACCGGGAAGCACTCTACCTGTGAATTCATCCACTATAAGCACTTCACCGTCTTTCACTATGTAATGGACATCCCTTTTGAATAAGGTGTGCGCCCTTAGGGCTTGGTTTATGGCATGCAATGTTTCTATGTTTCTAAGGTCGTAAAGGTTATCAATGTTTAAAAGTTCTTCTATCCTTTTTATCCCATGTTCGGTAAGCTGCACCGTCCTGTTTTTTTCATCGACTGTAAAATCTTCCTCTTGCTTTAGTTTTCTTACCACTTCGTCCGCTTTGTAATAGACAGAAACATCCATCTCCGCCGGTCCTGAGATGATAAGGGGAGTTCTTGCCTCGTCTATAAGGATAGAGTCCACTTCGTCCACTATGGCAAAGTTGTGACCCTTTACCTGTACTATTTCCTCCAAAGAGAAGGCCATATTATCCCTTAGATAATCAAAGCCAAACTCGTTGTTGGTGCCATAAGTTATATGGCATTGATAGGCTTCTTTTCTTGTGCATGGTACAAGCTTGGTATAAAAAGCCTTTTTAGCTTGCACGTTGATAAGGTCTGAGGGCAAGGTTTCTTCAAAATAGCCCTTTGGCCATACCCTTAGGTCTTCTTCTATAGCCTTTTTGGCAAGTTCTTCGCTTGCCCATTCAACCCTGTAGGAACTATAGTCGGAGTTTATAACACCCACATCAAGCCCAAGGAATAGGTATATCCCACCCATCCATTGGGCGTCTCTTCTTGCCAAATAGTCGTTAACGGTGACCACGTGAACGCCCTCGTCTGTCATGGCGTTAATAACCGTGGCAGAAGTTGCCACGAGAGTTTTACCCTCGCCCGTTTTCATTTCTGCAATCTTGCCCTCGTGCAAAACAAGACCACCTATAAGCTGCACGTCAAAGAACCTAAGACCAAGTACCCTTTTACCAGCCTCCCTAACAAGGGCAAAGGCAAGTTCTACCTCCTGCGTTATCTCCCCCTTTAATATCCTTTCTTTTAGCTTTTCATCCTCCAAAATCTTCTGGTGCAAATCTCGTGCCATTTGAACTATTTCAAGGTTGGATAAAGTATCAAGCTCCCTTTCCCTCTTCGTTATCCTTTGAACTACCTTGCGTAGCCTTTTTACTTCTCTGTCGCTCTTCGTACCAAAAAGTTTCTTAACAAGCCATTCTATCATAACTATAAAATTATACACCCCTGTAAAATTCTTTTCCCTCTTCCTTTATGCGTCTTAAAAACTTTTCATCCTTTACAGATTCGTACCTTATCAAGTCTATCTCATAGGGCAAGTTTAGTTCATCAAGGTGGGACATCAGCCTAAGGTATTGGGAAAAGCTTAGCTTGAGGACAAAGATGACTATGTCTATGTCAGAGCCCTTTCTATAGGATAGGAAGCCAGAACCTTATTTCCATCCAGACTTCTTCCTCCTGGATTATCCCATACTTAAAGGCCAATCTAAAAGCGTCCCTTAAACCTTTTACATCGCTTATTCCTTGCTTTTCAAGGTCTGTTAGCTCCCTTTCCTTGTATAACTTCACAGCGTATTCCAATTGCCTAAAAGCCTTTTCAAACTTCTTCAACCTTTGAAGCCATCTATCCTCTTCCATACATGTATAAAATTTAATCACAACAAGACTTTTTCCTTTTCCACCAAAGGTAAAAGGGTATAAGGATAAAAAGGAATAAAATCAAGTACTCCATATAAGGTTTCCTATCCTGTAGGCTAAAAAGCCAAAGAACCAACCTATAACAAGGCTATAGACCAAGAAAAGAAGGGCAAACCTTTTGCCTACTTCCCTCCACATGACCGCCACAGTACCAAGGCAGGAAGTGTACAAAAGCAAGAAAACCATGAAGGCAAGGGCAGAGGCTGGAGAGAGACTTTTGGCTATTACACTTCTTAAGCTGTCCGCAGACTTTTCCTCCACCTCAAAGGTTGCAGGCACAGGCTTAAAGAGGTTTGCAAAAGCTTCTTTGAAAGCCAAAACAAGGGAGACGCCTTGCTCCTTTAGGGCTTCAAGGGTGTTAAACTCCTTTTCCTCCTCTTGGGACTCAACCGCGTATATGGTGGCCATAGAGCTAAGTACTATCTCTCGGGCTAAGAAGGCAGGTATCAAAGAAGTGGACATCCTCCAATCGTCAAGTCCCAGAGGGGCAAAAATAGGTGATATTGTTTTTCCAACGTACCCCGCCACGCTTTCTGAAGGGTTTTTAACTCCCGGCGGGAAATTCAACAAAAGCCATATAACCACAGAGGCAGCAAATATTAGAGTGCCAGCCCTATAAAGAAAGTCTTTAACATACACCCATACTACCCTCAAAAGAAGCCTTAAGGTAGGTAGCCTATAAGGTGGTAGCTCCATAACAAAGTGGTACAGACTACCTTTAAAGAGAGTTTTTCTAAGAACAAAGGCGGTAAGCAAAGCGGTTGCTATTCCCAATAGATAAAGGCTAAATATGATAAGGGCAGGGTTCTTGAAAAAAAGGACTGCAAAGAAGGAAAAAACCACGAGCCTTGCGGGACAGCTCATAAAGGGTATCATGGCAATTACCAACAACTTATCCCTTTTTGTTTCCAAGGTTCTTGTAGCCACTATTGCAGGCACGTTACATCCAAAGCCCAAAAGCAAAGGCACAAGGCTTTTGCCATGGAGTCCAAGCCTGTGCATAAACCTATCCATCAAAAAGGCTATGCGGGGTAAATATCCAGAGAATTCAAGAAGGGAAAGCATAAAGTATATGACCGCAATAAGGGGCAAGAAGGTAAGCACAAAGCCCACACCACCTATTATGGCTTCTGATAGGACTCTTTTTATGGTTTCTCCTGCGCCTATGGCGCCAAGAGCATGTAAGGCCAAAGGTGAAACAAAGTCTTTTATAAATCCCTCTATCCACTCCATAAAGGGAGCAGAAAAGTCAAAGGAGATCTTAAAAACCAAAAACATAACCAAAAGGAAAATGGGAATGCCAAACCAAGGATGGAGAAGTACCTTATCTATGGAATCGGTTATATCCTTTGCCGTCAAAGCTCTTCTAACTACCACTTCCTTATAAATGCCGTGCGCCGTGGCATACCTTTCATCCTTTACAATTTCGTAAAGATCCTTACCGTATATCCTTTTAAAGCTTTCCCTAAGTTCCTTAAACCTTTCCTCTTGCAAGAGTTTTCTTATAAGCTCTGCCTTAGTTTCCTGCCCTGTTTCCACCGCCTTTTGTAAAACCTCTTGAAGATCTTTTGAATACTTCAAGGCTTTTGGTTTTTCTTTGGCGTTAAAAACTTCTACTATGTGGGGCAAAAGGGCTTTTACACCCTCTCCAGTCCTTGCGTTGGTCTTTAACACTCTTATTCCTAACAACTCCGAAAGCCATTCCTCTTTTACTTCTATCCCCAACTTTTGGGCTTCATCCACCATGTTTAAAACCAAGATCATGGGAATGTCCAATTCCAGAAGCTCCACAGTTAGCAGAAGGTCTCTTTCCATGTTGGGTGTTTCTACGACGTTGAGTATTAAATCGGGCTTTTCCGTGGTAAGGTAGTTGTAAGCTATCCACTCATCGTCCGACAAGGGCTCAAGGGTATAGATGCCGGGAAGGTCTATAAAATGTATTTCATAGTCCCAAAACTTAACCCTTCCCTCCTTTTTCTCCACTGTAACGCCAGGCCAGTTGCCTACCTTTAGATTTGTGCCCGCCAGATGGTTAAGAAGACTTGTTTTTCCTACGTTAGGATTGCCCGCAAGGGCTACTCTTATAGTTTTCATTGAACTTCTATGTTTTTGGCGATCTCTTTACTTATCACTATCCTTGAATTATCTGCCTTGATAAGAAGGTTCCTGCCAACCTTTTG
>JBKBNZ010000077.1:0-6241 GCA_046294875.1 Aquificaceae bacterium
AGAGGCTTTAGAGTGGACAGCGCCTTTTCCTTTGGTGAATACCTAATCTTTACCGATAGCACGGGCAGAGTTAGAGTTTTCAAGGGGGACTCAGAAGTCTTTTCAACGGATGAAGGCTTTGGGGGCTCTTACACTCACGTGGAAATACCCCTTGAACAGGGAAAGATGAACTTCGTTTTCAATCCAAAAGGTGCGCAGGTAAAGTTCTTGGATTTTTCTTTTGCCCTTGTGATAAAGAACCATACAGGTGTGGTGCAAAGATTTTTGGATATATTAAAGTACACAAGGGGTGAACTTTTTGTGTTGGGTGAGAAAAGGAAGGACCTTGTATTTTTGAAGCCTTTAAGGGGTGGCAATTTTGAAGAATCTATCCAGGTGGTTTTGACCACAAAGGATGGCCGGATATTAGTGATAACGGGGAGGACAGGAACCCTTGCCATTCAAAACAGGGGAGATGTGTACGAGCTTGAATTAAGAGCCCTGTAGCTTTTTCTGGATTAAAACTTTAAAGCGGTAGCCCATGCTTATAAGAAGGGTTTTAAGGCGAGAAAGCCTTTCTATGTCCTCTGGAGAATCGGACAGGCTTAAGCTTTCTAACTCTTCCAAAAAGGGCGGGCTTTGAAGGAGAAAGTCCTTAAGGTTTAAAAAGGCAACCTTTTCAAGCCCAAAATCTCTTCCGTATTCTTCAAGGATGGAAAAATTTACATGGGCGGTTATGTCCATGCCCTCCGAGGGCTTTTGATGTAAGCGATGGTTTTTATAGCCTACGACTGTGCCTTCTGGAAACTTACCCATCTCTTTGGTTGTATAGCCGTAGTCTATAACTATATGGAAGCCTTTTAAAAGGCTTTCCCCTATCTTCTTCAGAAAAGCAAGCCAATCCATGGATATTTCCACAATCTGGGGGAGGTTTTCATAACCCATCCTTTTTATAACTTCCCTTAGTTCTTCCTTGGATATATCAAGCCAAAGCTCTTCTCCGTCGTTTATAAAAAGCTCCTTTCCATTCCTTATCACATGCACCGGAAGGCAATCAAAAAACTCATTGGAAAAGATAACGCCTTCCATTGGAAAAAGACCCTCAGCCCAATGGACTTTCTCTTTAAAATCCTTCAATCTTTCCTTTTGCAAGCTTATAAGCTTTGGGCTAAAGTCGTATATATAGTATCTAAGTCTTTCAAAAAGCTTCCCCTCCTTTTCCCTTAGGTAGGTAAGTATGTCAAAGGCTAAGGCACCACTTCCGCCACCAAGTTCAAAGATTACGGGCTTTGGATAGTCTCTTATAAACTGGGCTATATGGTATGCAAGGGCATAGCCAAAGGATCTATCCAACTCCGGCGCAGTAAAAAAATCCTTTCTAAAATCAGCCTCGTAGTACTCTCTAACCTTCTCCTCCATCCAATCTTTGAAGCATATTATCCCGGAGGCCATCCCATGCTACGACCAGCTATAAAATGCAGATGCAAATGGAAAACGCTTTGACCTGCATCCCTTCCCACGTTGAAAACAAGCCTATAGCCCTTGTTTAGGTTTTCGTCGGGAGCGTATCCAAGCTGCTCTCCCAAAAGCCTTGCCACGTAAAACATATGGCCGACAATCTCTTTGTCTTCAGGATCAAGGCTTTGAACACCAACTATGTGTTTTTTAGGAATTATAAGGATGTGGGTAGGCGCCACAGGGTTTATGTCGTGGAAGGCATAAACAATCTCATCCTCATATACACCCTTTGAAGGTATTTCCTTTCTCACTATCTTACAAAAAATGCAGTCCTGCATCTTTAGCCCTCCAAAGCATATTATAAACCAAGCCCAAACCTTTCCCTCAGAACTTTTAAAACATCTTCTAATATTTCCTCTTCCTTTTTGGTGCCATCCAAGACCACTATCCTGTCTTTCTCTTGATGGGCTATAAGTATGTAGGCGTCCCTGACTTTTCTAAGATAGTCTTCTTCTTCAAAGCGTGTCCTTTTGTCCTTTAGTCTTTGAAAGGCTACTTCCAAAGGTATGTTTAGGAGAAAGGTAATTTCGGGCTTTTTCCCCCTTATGGCTATGTGGTTAAGGATATTAACAGTGCCAAGGTTTATCTCTCTGCCGTATCCTTGATAGGCAAGGGTGGAATCTATAAACCTATCCACGATTACTATCTTTCCTTCTTTTAAGTCAGGAAATATCTTTTCCCATACAAGGCTTGACCTTGCACTTTCAAAAAGTAAAAGCTCTGTGGTGGGATCCATAGAAAAGCTTAAAATTAATTGCCTTATCCTTTCTGCAAGCTCTGTAGACCCCGGGTCTCTGTAGAGGGAAACTTTATAACCGTGCTTTTTTAAGTGTTCAAAGAGAAGCCTTGCCTGAGTGCTTTTACCAGAGCCATCTATACCTTCAAAGGTTATTAGCATACTTCCCTCCTGATCCTTGATGATAAGTTTGTCATTAACTCGTAGGGTATTGTCCCTGCTATCTTTGCAAGATGTGTAAAGCTTTGATTTTCTCCTACTATCTCTATCCAGTCGCCCACTTGGGCTTGCGTGCCTGTTAGGTCTACCATAGTCATATCCATGGTTATGTTACCAAGGATTCTTACAGGCTTTTTGTTGTAGTAAAGGTATGCTTTGTTAGAAAGACTTTTCATCAAACCGTCCGCATAACCAAAGGCTACAACTCCCACCTTTGTGGGTTTCTCCGTTATATAACTCCTTGAATAGGAGATGGGAAAGCCTGTGGGAAGAGTTTTTACGGATATAATCTCAGCCCTTAATTCAAGGGCGGGCTTTAGTTCCAGTGGATAACCTTGAAAGGGCTTTTCCCCATAAAGGGCTAAACCTACCCTTATGTGGGTAGCGAAGGGCAC
The DNA here is from genome assembly GCA_046294875.1 of Aquificaceae bacterium. Lineage (GTDB taxonomy): Bacteria > Aquificota > Aquificia > Aquificales > Aquificaceae > Pampinifervens. Next base: position 2,848 of record JBKBNZ010000077.1, read on the forward strand.
TTTATAAGTAACACCGGCGGAGCTTTCCACATGTATATATTTGAGTCCTTCGTATCTTTCCACTATTCTTTTAAATTTCTCTATCTGCAAGCGAGAAAACTCCTCGTCAATGGGTGTGGAAAGATGGCTTAAAACCCCCTCTATTCTTTGATCTTCTATAATCTCTTCCAGAAAGCCAAGTCTTCCCATGCCCGTATCGTATTTAACCTGAATAGGTACAGATATGCCCTTAAGGGTTTTGAGATGTTCCACATGGGAAACCACGGGTGTAAGTTTATATTCTGTAAAAGCTTTTTCTTCTCCCCTTAAAACTCCACCAAGCACCAATATCTTCTTTTTTATACCTGCCCTTCTTAGTTCGATCCCCTCCTCTACACAGGCAACCGCAAAGGCAGAAACCTCTTCCATATCTTCCAAAAGAAGGCTTATAGGTATGGAACCTATTCCATAGGCGTTTGCCTTTACCACCGCAATAAGAGGCTTTCCCGAATATTTAAAAAGACTCTTTACGTTTTCCCTTATGTGCTTTTCCTTTATCTTGAGGATAGCTCTGGGCATGGTTAATTATTCTAAATCTTTCATGCTTGGGAAATTTCTTTTTGGCACTCAAGGATGCTTGCGCAAAAAGTTATAACTTTTGTCATAATATTTTGAAAGCTAAAATCCTTGGAAATCCTTTGTTTTCTTGGATTATACTTTTATTTAGCAAAATCCAAAAGGAGGTTTAACCATGGAGGCAATGGATCAAGTACACTTAAGGGTAGAAGAAAAGTACAATCCACCAGCGCACCTTTTAGAAAGAGTATGGATTAAGGATTATGAAAGCCTTTATCAAGAGTCTATAAGGGACAGGGAAGGCTTTTGGGCAAAGGTGGCGGAAGAGCTTGTATGGTTCAAAAAGTGGGATAAGGTTTTAGAATGGAACTATCCCTATGCCAAATGGTTTATAAACGCAAAAACCAACATAACCTACAACTGCTTAGACAGACACGTAAAAAATGGAAAGCGAAACAAGGTAGCCTACATATTCGTGGACGAAGACAATAGGGAAAGGAAGATCACCTATGGTGAGCTTTTGGAGCTTGTAAATCGTATAGCAAACGGGCTTAAATCCTTGGGTGTAAAGAAGGGAGATAGGGTATCCATATACATGCCCAACACTATAGAAGCTATAGCTTGTATGCTTGCCTGCGCAAGGATAGGTGCCATACATAGTGTAGTCTTCGCAGGCTTTAGTGAGGGCGCCCTTAGGTTAAGAATAGAGGATGCAAAGGCAAAGGTAGTTATCACTTCTACCTACACAAAGAGAAGGGGCAAAAAGATCGACCTTTTGGCGGTTGCCCAAAGAGCTGTAGATGGGCTTAGCTTCGTGGAGAAGGTGGTAGTCTGGGACAGAGATTCCGACGTTTTAGATGGCTCTGAAGGGCTTTTTGTAAGCCTTGATGAGCTTATTAAAAATAGCTCCCCAGAATGTGAGCCTGTAGAAATGGATGCAGAAGACCCTCTCTTTATCCTTTACACCTCAGGAACCACAGGAAAACCCAAAGGAGTACTTCATACAACTGGTGGTTATATGGTGGGAACTTACTTTACCACGAAGATAACCTTTGACCTACATGACGATGACATTTATTGGTGTACTGCCGATATAGGATGGATAACAGGTCATAGCTACATAGTTTATGGACCCCTTGCCAACGGAGCTACCAGCCTTATAACAGAGGGAGCACCCGACTATCCAGACCCCGGAAGATGGTGGAGCTATGTGGAAAGGTACAGGGTAAATATCTTTTACACTGCGCCAACTGCCATAAGGATGTTCATGAGGTACGGAGAGCAATGGCCTGCCAAATATGACCTTTCTTCCCTTAGAGTTTTAGGTAGTGTGGGAGAGCCCATCAACCCAGAGGCTTGGCATTGGTACTACAAACACATAGGAAGAGAAAATTGTGTGATAGTGGATACCTGGTGGCAAACAGAAACGGGTATGCATATGATAACCACGATCCCCTCCTATCCTGCAAAGCCCGGAAAGGCAGGAAAGCCCTATTTTGGAATAGAGGTGGCGGTTGTGGATAGTTCGGGTAAAGAACTTCCACCAAACACCGTAGGAAATCTTGTTATAAAAACACCTTGGCCCTGTATGTTAAGAACTTGCTGGGGAGAGCCCGATAGGTACGAAAAGTACTGGAACACCATACCCGGATATTACCTTGCGGGAGACCTCGCCACCTACGACGAGGAAGGCTACATAATGATACTGGGGCGTGCAGACGACGTTCTCAACGTAGCAGGACACAGGATAGGAACCATGGAGGTGGAAAGCGCTTTGGTAGATCACCCAGCGGTTGCAGAGGCGGCAGTGATCGGAAAGCCCCATGAGATAAAGGGAGAATCCATAAAAGCCTTTGTAATCCTCAAAAAGGGCGTTGAACCTACCGACCACCTCAAAGAAGAAATAAAACAGCACGTAAGGAATGTACTTGGTCCTATTGCCATGCCGGACGAGATAGAGTTTGTGGAAAAACTACCAAAAACAAGGAGCGGAAAGATAATGAGAAGGGTTTTAAAAGCTCAAGAGCTTGGCCTCCCTGTAGGCGATGTATCCACTTTGGAAGATTAAAAATTCTCTGAGGGCTCTGCCCCCTTTCTTTCATAAACTTCCATCTTACATTCTCCATTAAAAATTGCCCCTCTTTCCACCATCAGCTCGGAGGTGGTTATATTACCTTTCATTCTGCCTTTTGCCTTTATCTCCACGCTTTCGGCGGATATGTCTCCCTCTACAGTTCCATAAACTACGACACTTTTAACATTTATATTTCCTCTTATGATACCTTGCTCCCCCACTATCAGCCCACCATTTCCCATAATGTTACCCTTTATCTCCCCGTCCATTCTTGTAAGACCATCCGTTATGGTAAGGTTTCCTTCAAAGAGGCACCCCGCAGCTATAAGATTTTTGATTTCTTGACTTGCTGATGGCTTTGTCTCTCTTTTAAACATGGTATCACCTCCATATTAAGTATTCTAATGGATCTTTCAAACTACCTTCATATTGAACCTCGTAATGAAGGTGTGGTCCTGTAGACCTTCCTGTGGAGCCCACCTTGCCTATAACCTCCCCTGCCTTTACCCTTTGCCCTACTTTTACAGAAATTTCCGAGAGATGTCCATAAAGGGTTTTATAGCCAGAGGAATGTCTTATTACAACAGCCTTGCCGTAATCTCCAATATGACCTGCCATTTCAACAACTCCGTCTGCAGTAGCCACCACGGGACTTCCATGAGGCGCCGCTATGTCTATACCAGAATGGAATTCATAGCCACTTCCAAAAGGATTCTTTCTCCAACCCACGGTGGAAGTTATTTTTCCATAAACAGGGTAGCCCAT
>JBKBNZ010000078.1:0-6135 GCA_046294875.1 Aquificaceae bacterium
TAAAAGGGCAAAAACATCAAAAAACAGAAAAACAAGGCGGACAAAACAGCCTTTATCATAGCTTTTATATTATATTGTAGGGGCAATCCACCGATTGCCCCTAAAAAACATTGGGCGCCTCATAAACCGCCCCTACAAAAAATTTCAACCTTGGGGAACAATCCACCAATTGATTTATTGAAGAGATCCCATTTAGGGCACGTTCGCATGCTTTAAAGCCGTAAGGACAAATTAACCCATTTGTCAGCATTTAACCATGTGGTTGTAGGGCGATTCAAGAATTGTCCTTAAAAAATTCGCGAATCGCCCTAATTCAAGAAAACCACCCTTACAAAACCAACTCCTTGCCCTTCTCATAGGCCCAATTTATCAAATTAAGGACTTCCTCTAAACTTTGGGGCTCTTTAAAACTTGCCAGGCTTAGGATCTCCTCCACAAGCTCCACGATCTGCAAAAAGCCTATCCTTCCTTCCAAGAAAAGTTCAACGGCTATCTGGTCTGCACCCACCAAAAGGGTAGGATAAGAGCCACCCATAAGGGCAACCCATCTGCATAGGGGAATACTTCTAAACTTTTCCGTATCAACCTTTTCAAAGTTTATGGGTGAAAGGTCTAAAAGGCTTTTTCTTTCAAAGGGGTATTTTCTTCTGTTTGGATAAAAAAGGCTGTAAAGGATGGGTATTCTCATGTCTGTTTGAGATACATGAAAGAGGAAGCTACCGTCTATTAATTCCACTATTCCATGCACCACGCTTTGAGGATGTATTAGTATGTCTATCTTCTCCACGGGCAGGTCAAAAAGGTTTATAGCCTCCAAAAGCTCCATGCCCTTGTTCATAAGAGTGGCAGAATCCACCGTTATCTTTGCTCCCATCTTCCACGTGGGATGGTTTAGGGCATCCTCTACCTTTACGTCTTTTAGCTCTTCAAGGCTTTTTTCCCTAAAGGGACCTCCCGAGGCGGTCAAATAGACCTTCTTGAGGCCTTTTTCTTCCACCACAGATAAAAGCTGAAAGAGGGCGTTATGCTCGCTATCTACGGGCACTATTAGGTCTCTTTTTTCTTTGACGAGCTTGCCAAGGCATATAAGAGATTCCTTGTTGGAAGCCAAAAGCCTTTTACCTTTTTGAAGCACCAAATAAGTGGGTAGTATACCTTCCGTTCCTGATATGGCGTTCATAAGTATCTGGGATTCTTCCACCAAGGCGTACAGACCTTCCTCCCCTTTTAAAAAGGTCACCCCTTTGGGCAAGGCTTCAAGCCAATCCTTGGAAGGGCTTTCATAACAGGATACATACTTAGGCTTAAACTCCTTTGCTTGATTTAGGAGTTTTTCCGATGCCCTTTTTGCCAAAATTCCTACCAATTCAAAGTCTTCTTTGTACTCTCTTATAACATCCAAGGTCTGCGTGCCTACGGAACCGGTAGAGCCAAGTAGGGCAAGCCTTTTCATACTATACCTGCCTTCAAAATGTCGTGCATATGAATTATACCTATGGGCTTTCCCTCCTCGTCTGTAACCAAAAGGACTGTTATCTTGTAATCCTCCATCCTTTTTAAAGCCTCTGCCGCCAACTCTTCCATCTTTGCCCTTTTTGGATTTTTCGTCATCACATCCCTTGCAAGGCTTTTGTCAAAGGATCCCCCCCTGTTGACAAACCTTCTTAGGTCTCCATCTGTTATGATGCCTGTTAAGGTACCTTTTTCATCTACCACGGCAGTGGCACCAAAACCTTTACTCGTCATCTCTATGATAACTTCCTTCATGGGTGTGTCTTCCTTGACTATGGGTACTTCCTCACCCTTATGGCAAAGGTCTGCCACTTTTTTTAACTTTCTTCCCAAAGATCCCGAAGGATGGCGCAGGGCAAAATCTTTTTCTGTAAAGCCCTTCAATTGAAGTAGTACCATGGCTATGGCATCTCCCAAAACCAAAGAGGCGGTGCTGGAGGACGTGGGCGCCAATTGCAAGGGACACGCCTCCCTTTCAACTCTCAGAAAAATATGCACCTCCGAATGCTTTGCCAAGGTGGAGTTGGGGTTGTTGGTTATGGATATTAAAGGCACTCCCAAAAGCTTTATGTAAGGTATAAGAGAAAGCACTTCCGCAGATTCCCCACTGTTGGAAAAGGCAAGGACTACATCGTTGCTATCTATTACTCCAAGGTCTCCGTGTAGGGCTTCTGCAGGATGTAAAAAGTGTGCGGGCGTGCCAGTGCTAGAAAGGGTGGAAGCTACCTTTCGGGCAATATGCCCAGACTTGCCAACTCCGGTGGTTATAACCTTACCCTTGCAATCTCTTATTATCTCTATGGCTCTAACAAAGCTCTCATCAAGTCCATCCCTTAAATTCCTAAGGGCGGCGATCTCTATATCAAAAACTTCCTTTGCCCTTTGTAGGATATATTCCATGATCCCTTTATCGTATCCCAAAGGATATATTATAACCTGTAGAGGCAACCTTATAAAACAATTGGGCAGTTCTTGCTGGTTTATGACCTAACCTGTGGGAACACTCCGCCCCAAAATTCACTTATACCATCGCAGGCGGGGATACCTGCGCTACTGGATAACCGAATTACCTTTTATAATTCTCTATTCCCTTCCTTATCTCTTCGTGGGCAAACTCCACACCTTTGAATTCCTCCACCTTTACCCACTTTCCGGGCTCCAGCTCCTTGTAATGCTCAAAAAAGTGTTTAATCTTATCCAAAAGGATCTTTGGTAGGTCCTCGTAGGACCTTATTCCTTCATAAGTTAAATCCAACTTGCTGTGGGGCACTGCCAAAAGCTTTGTATCTATTCCCTCTTCGTCCCTCATCTGAAGGGCGCCTATAGGCCTACACCTTAGGACACTACCGGGTGCGACGGGATACCTTGATATTACAAGCACGTCCACCGGGTCTCCATCGTCCGCAAGGGTTTGAGGTATAAAGCCGTAATTAAAAGGGTAATGCATGGCGGTAAAGAGGAACCTATCTACGAAGATGGCTCCGCTTTCCTTGTCAAGCTCGTACTTTATAGCACTGTCTTGGGGAATTTCCACCACCACATAAATGTCTTCTGGTGGATTTTTACCGGGTGGTATCTTGCTTATGTCCATGCTACACCTCCTTTATTTCTAAACTTGTACGTTGCAAAAGTCCATGCTGTTTTCCACGCCAAGCTCTACACACCTTAGGAGGCACTCCCCAGCTCTGTTTAAAACTCTGTATAGCACTTCCTCTTCTTCCTTGCCAAAGGGGGATAATACATATTCTACTACCTTGTTTTTATCCTTTGGTCTTCCTATACCGATTTTTAGCCTTGGAAACTTATGCGTTTTTATTTCCTTGATTATAGACTCTATGCCGTGGTGTCCTCCACTGCTGCCTTCTACTCTTAGCCTAAGCTTTCCAAGGGGAAGGTCAAGGTCGTCATAGATCACTAACATCTCCTCAGGTTCTATACCATACTCCTCCAACAAGTTTACGACCGCAAGCCCCGAGTTGTTCATATAGGTTTGTGGCTTGGCTATAAGTACCTCTCTGCCTTGTAGGCTTGTCTTGTAAAGGTGGGAAAGGCACTCTTGGGTGTATTTGTGCAGCCTTAATCTTCTTAAAACCTCATCCACCGCCATAAAACCCGCGTTATGACGAGTTCTTTCGTACTTTTTGCCAGGATTACCCAAGCCCACTAAGAGCCTTATCATTCAGTAGGCGTTTCCTCTTCAGCCTCGGGTTCAAGGACGACGGCAACCGTTTCTTCGGGTGAATCCATTATTATGCAACCTTCTGGTGGTACTATATCCCTCACGTGGAGGGCATCACCAAGCCCAAGGTTGCTTACATCCACCACTATCTTTTCTGGTAGTTTGTCCACCTTTGCCTTTATAGTAAAGCTGTGCATTAAGGGTTCAAAGGTACCACCAAGCGTCACTCCTACCGGAGTTCCCACAAACTCAATGGGTACCTCCATTTCAAGCTCTTGGGTGTAGGTTATATCCTGAAGGTCCACGTGTATAGGGTTATCACCAAGCCAACCTGCCTGTATTTCCTTTAAAAGGCATACTCTCTTTTCCCCGTCTATTTCTGCCTCTATAAGGAATGTCTCTCCCTGGGGTAAAGAGTAGAAATCCCTAAGGCTCATATAGGCATGTAGGTTTTCCACACCCTTGCCGTATATCTCCACAGGTATGTAGCCTTCTTTTCTAAACCTTTTTATCTCGCTTTTTCTTCCAAGGCTTCTTGGTGTTAGCTTGACTTGAACCTTCCTCATCTTTACCTCCTTTTATTGTATAAACAGAGAACTTATAGATTCACCTTCGTGGGCTCTTTTTATAGCTTCCCCTATTAGGGGTGCCACGGACACAACCCTTAGCTTTTCAAAGGTGCGGTTTTCAACGGGTAAGGTGTTTGTGGTTATAACCTCCTCCACGGGCGCCTCTTTAAGGCGGTCTATTGCAGGGCCGGAGAATATTCCATGAGTAGCGCAGACCAACACTCTCTTTGCTCCCTTTGAAAGGAGCATGTGGGTCGCGGCAACCACGGTGCCGGCGGTATCTACAATGTCGTCCACTATGATGGCTGTTTTATCTTTTACATCTCCTATTAAGTCAAGCACCTCTGCCACGTTGGGCTCTGGCCTTCTTTTGTAGATTATAGCTATACCACAGCCTAACTTGTTTGCCAACATCCTTGCCCTTTCCACCCCACCGGCATCGGGAGAGACCACCACCGTGTCTTGGTTTACCCTTCCTTTAACATACTCATACAAAACATTAAGGGCGTATAGGTTATCCACGGGTATGTTGAAAAAGCCCTGTATTTGAGGAGAATGAAGGTCTACTATGATAACCCTTTGGGCTCCTGCAACCGTTATAAGGTCTGCCAAAAGCCTGGCGCTTATGGGAACCCTTGGCTTATCCTTTCTATCTTGTCTTGCGTAAGCGTAATAGGGAATTACTGCGGTGATCCTGCCCGCCGAAGCCCTTTTTAGAGCGTCAAGCATAAGCAGAAGTTCCATTATGTTGTCGTTTACAGGATGGCTTAAAGACTGGATAACAAACACATCCTCGCCCCTCATAGACTCGTTTATCTTGACCCTTACCTCCCCGTCGCTAAACCTGCCCACTATCGCATCGGAGAGAGGTATGCCAAGATACTCAGACACTTCCTGCGCCAGCTTTGGATTGCTTGTACCTGTAAGAAGTTTTATGGAACCATACATATTTCACTCCTTGTAGAAAAGGAAAGCTGGGGTGCCTGGATTCGAACCAGGAGCCCCCGGATCCAAAGTCCGGTGCTCTGCCAGTTGAGCTACACCCCATAGCTTTCCACTCTGTAAAGCCTCCAACCTTTAACCTTGCAAGCCAACTCAACCTTTGGAAGTGGCTCACCTATATAAAACACACTTGAGCCACTTCCACTAACCAAAGCCTTTAGCCCCAAACTCCTTAAAAACCTTAGAACTTCACCCACCTCTGGGTAAAGCTCTCCAGCCAACTCACCCAGCTTGTTCTCCAAAGGGCTAAAGTCTCCAGCCCTTATGCAACCTATTATTTTATCACTCGGCAGCCCTTCTGTCAATAGATTTTCCTTTACCATACTATAAACATACCTTGTAGATGCCTTAACTCCCGGGTATATAAGGGTAAAAACCCTTTTAGGTAGTTCTATCTTCTCCAAGATCTCCCCCCTACCCTTTCCCACCGCTGAACCCCCAAGGAAGAAAAAGGGTGCATCGGAAGATAAAAGGCTTGCCATCCCTTTTAACTCTTCTTCTTCAAAGGGCGTACCCAAAAGTTCGTTTACAGCCATCATAACACTTGCCACGTTAGAAGAACCTCCTCCCAATCCTGCACCCTCGGGAATGTTTTTCTGTATGTATATGCGAAAGTTTATCTCTTGGCCAAGTCTTTTTTCCATAAGCTTGATAGCTTTATAGACCAAGTTTTCCTCCATGGGGATCCCTGTGCTGGTTTCTATGTGTAAAGGCCCCTCCTGTATGTAGATTTCATCAAAGAGGTTTATGGCTTGGTATATGGTAAATAGCTCATGGTAGCCATCTGGCCTTTTACCCAAAAGCCAAAGCCCAAGGTTTATCTTTGCAGGGGAAAGAAGCCTCATAGGTTATATATTAATGTATTTTGTACGC
>JBKBNZ010000079.1:0-6000 GCA_046294875.1 Aquificaceae bacterium
CTTTGCTCTGTACTGTTTTCTTTGAAAATCGTAGCCCAAAGAGGGCGGAGAACTTATGTGGGAAAACCTCACATCAAAGCCAAAAACCTCTTTTATATTTTTCCCCACCGCGATAAGAAGCCTTTTTTCTACCGAATAGCCCACCAAGTATATAAACATAACTATCTCCTTCTGTATAGTCTTACCTTTGAGATATGGTCTGAATAGGAATTGCTAAAATGATGCCCTCCAGAGCCATTCGCTACAAAATAAAGGTAATCAACCTTTGCGGGCTCTAAGGCTGCCTTTAGAGATTCAAGCCCGGGATTGCAGATGGGCGAGGGCGGAAGCCCATAGTAATAGTAGGTGTTATAAGGGTCATCTATGGTAAGATGTTTAAGCGTTAATCTTCCTTGCCATTCTCCTCTTCTTTTCAAGGCGTATATAACAGTGGGGTCTATCTGAAGCTTCATCCCCTTTTTTATCCTGTTGTATATGACAGCGGCCACAAGAGGCCTTTCTTCTGCTTTAGCCGTTTCCTTTTCAATCATAGAGGCTATAACAACCCACTCTTCTAAACTGAGATTTTTCTCCTTTAATAACTCTCTTAATTCCTCCGTCCTTTTTAGAAAGTTTTTGTACATTACATCTATTATTTTTATAGGATGTGTATTTTTTGAAAAGAAATAAGTATCTGGAAATAGAAAGCCCTCCATATTTGGCGTTTTTAGACCATATTTTTTGGCAGTTTCCGCAGAAAGGGCATAGTTAAGAAAATCCTTTGAGGAACATATAAGGTTTTCTTCAAGGATTTTTGCTATGTCATAAAGGTCGGAGCCCTCTGGAATAGTTATCCTATAAAGTTTTTTAAGACCTTTACTTATCTTTTCGTATATTTCCCAAGGAAAAACAAGGCCATCAAACTCATACTCACCTGCTTCCAGCTTTTTTCGGTTTATACTATGAAGAAAAAGAAAGGATAAAGGATTTCTCAAAAGCCCTTCTTTGTATAGCAAAATAGCCATATCATAGGTGGAAGTCCCATAAACTATCTCTACTGTTTTCTTCCCAACCCTTACGGGTAAAAAGGAATACACCAAAAAAGCCCCCACCAAAAAAAGAGGAAGCAAAAACTTAACATACCTCATAGACTTTCTAAGTATTCTAAGAGTATAGCATAAGCAGAAAGACTATCCTTTATATCCTTTTTCTTTTTCCAACCAATACCCTCCATCAATCTGTAGGCTTCTTGAGTGGTGTATCTTTCGTCCCAAAGAACTATATCCACATCTTCTGGAAGTATCGACCTTAAACTCTCAAAAAAAGTCCTAACTTCCTTCGCCCTTTCTCCCTCTTTACCCGAGGGAGTCAAAGGAAGCCCCAAAAGGACTATGGATATGTTATATTCTTTAACTTTTTTAAAAAGCTCCTTTAAAGCCCCCTCACCGCTATTCTTAATGGCGCCTATAGGCGTGGCTATCTTTAAGCTTGCGTCTCCAAGGGCTAAGCCTATGTGCTTAGATCCGTAATCTACCGCAAGGACTTTCAACCCGTTTTTATGCCCACCACCTTATAAAGAGGGCAAAAACCTACTACGGACGTGCCGATGAAAACTATGCCTATTATACCCAATATCCAAAAGGCTCCACCCTTGGTAAAGGCAAGGTATAAGAATATAATGCCCAAAATCACCCTTACAGCTCTGTCCCAAGTTGCCATGTTCTTTTCCATGGTACACCTCCTTGCATAAAATAATAAACCATGTACTCAATTATTGCAATACTTACCGACTTTGGCACAAAAGATGGCTTTGTGGGTGCAATGAAGGGAGTGATCCTTGGGATAAACCCTAAAGTCCATATAGTAGATCTAAGCCATCATGTAGAGCCCTTTAATGTACTGCATGGGGCTCTCCTTTTAAAGGCCCATTTTTCCTACTTTCCAAAGGGCACTATCTTTTTATGCGTAGTAGACCCTGGCGTTGGCTCGGAAAGATTGCCTATCGTAGTTAGTTCTGGAGATTATACCTTCGTTGGACCCTACAACGGCCTTTTTGACCTTGCCCTTAGGAGTATAGAGGACAAACCAAAGGCCTACAAAATTGAAAGATACACCCTTCTGCAGGTAAGTCAAACTTTTCACGGTAGAGACGTTTTCGCTCCCGCCTGTGCATATCTTAGCAAAGGAATTAAGCCCGAGGATTTTGGTATGCCCATTGATTATCGCTTTACGTTGCCCTGGGAAAACCCAAGAGAAGAAAAAGGCTATCTTGTGGGCAAGGTTATATACTTTGACCACTTTGGCAATTGTATAACCAATATCCCATGCGGTGCTTATAAAGAGGGAATTTTTAGAGGGAAAAGTCTAAGGATAGCGTCCCATTTTCTTGAGGTAAAGGATAAAAGGCCAGCTTTGATATGCGGTAGCTTTGGCTTTATGGAGCTCTTTATTCCTATGGACAATGCAAGGGATAAATTAGGGGTAGATTTGGGAGAAGAGGTAAGGATAAAAGTGGTATAATTTTAATAGCCATGATAAAGGTAGAGATAGTTACACCAAAAGGCTTGCATTTTTCAAGGGGAGTTAATTCGGTAAATATACCCACAGTGGAAGGTGAGATAGGGGTTTTGGAAAAGCATATGTATCTGATGACCATGCTAAAGCCTGGGCTTGTGTACTTTGATGGAAAAACGGAAAACGGAGTAGCGGTGACTTATGGCTTTGTGGACGTAACTCCCGAAAGGGTGATAATACTTGCAGAAGAAGCCTACAACATAGGAGACATAGACCCGGGTATGGAAAAGGAACTCTTTGACCAAGCTATGAAAAAGCTCGCCACAGCTCAAACCATGGAAGAAATAGAAGAGTACGAAAAGCTAAAAGAAAGGGCGAGGACTCTGTTGGAATTAGTGGAAAGGTTTGGCGGAGTGTAAGGAGTTTGAGTTTTTTAGGGGAAAGGTAAGGTTTAAACAACCAAAAAGCCATAGGCTTTCCATAGTAGAGATACTCTTTGTGGCAAACCTAAAAGGTGTAAAGAAAAACTACAAGGTTTTAGACCTAGGCGCAGGCTTTGGCGCTCTTTCCATCTTGATAGCTCTAAGGCATGGCTGTCAAGTGTATGCTTTAGAAAGAGACCCCCTTATGTTAGAATTGCTAAGGTATAACGTAGAAGCAAACCATCTTGAGGAAAAAGTACGCATAATAGACCTGGATTTAAAACATATAAAAAATTCTCCTTTAAGACCTCAATCTTTTGACTTAGTTGTTGCTAACCCTCCCTTTTATAAGGGTTTATTAAAAGCCAACGTCTACCACCATGAAAAGGATACAAACCTTGAAGATTTTATAAAAGCTGGTAGCTATTTGCTTAAAGATGGCAAAGGTTTTAATCTTTTGATGGCTTCCAATAGGCTAATTGAGGTAATAAACTACATGCTAAAACATAACTTAGGCGTTGAAAGTATAAGATTTTTTTATCCAAGGATGGATAAAGTAGGAAAAATAATGCACTTATACGCGCTAAAAAATTTAAAACCCACCATCACCATAGAAAAGCCTTTGATTATAAACGAATTAAGCGGAGAATATACTCAAGAAGTTAAGTCTATATTTGATAGCTTTTTATGATATAATTAATAAGATTTAGGAGGCAATAGATGAGATTGCCAGAAAAGCTTATAGAAAGGATAGCAGATAGGATGCTTAAAGAGCTTTGTGAAAAGGAGAGGATCATAGAACCTGAAAATCCCTATACTTTTAAGAAAAAGATAATAGCCATATTTAAAGAGGCGGAGGAAGAAGAAAGGCTCTTAGACGAAAAGACAAAGGAGATCTTAAAAGAAAAGCTTGACCTTTTGGAGGAGACAAGCCTTGATTATAGAACTGCCTATAAGACTGTAAGAAGCAAGCTGGCGGAGGAGATGAACATACACACGAGCCGAAGGGAGAGAATGAACCAAATAGTTCATAGGATAAAGGACATGATAATGGAAGACCCAGAGGTGGAAATCTACGAGGAACCTTCTGTGATAAGAAACAGAATAAGGGAAATATTGATGGAAGCTGTAAAGGAAGAGGAGGAGATAGACAAAGAAGTTAGAGAAAGGATAAGGTCTTATTCAAGGAAGATAGTGGAAGGTACTCCCGAATGGAATCATCTTTACAGAAGAATATACGAAGACGCCCTAAAAAGAAGAGGCCTTCTTTAAGGCAGGTATGCTATTGGGTTCTGCCTTATTCCGTATTTTAAAACTTCGTAGTGTAAATGGGGGCCAAAGGCTCTACCGGTAGTTCCCACATTTCCTATGATTTGTCCTTTTACAACTCTATCGGAATAATTCACCTTTATATCTGACAGGTGAGCATACAGAGTGGCAAAGCCATAGCCGTGATATAGAATTACAGTCTTTCCATAACCCCTTATCCACCCTGCGTATATAACTCTGCCATCTGCAGCGGCCACAACGGGCGTGCCGTAAGGTGCCGATATATCTATACCCGTATGAAATTCTCTACGTCCACCCATAATTCTCCAACCGTAATCGGAGGTTATAACACCCACCACAGGCCATATGTCGGGCTTTACTGTTTCTACGGTTCTGACGTTTATGAGTTCTCTAAGAGCTTCGTCCGCAGACATCTCTATGGCTATTATCTTCTCAACAGTATCAACATCAAAAAGGTCATCTTGGGAGCTTTCCATTTCTTGCTGAAAACTCTTTGTAGGTCCGCCTATTCCCAAAGGAGATGTGTCTACTACGGGCTTGCAAAGGACTCCGAGAAAACCCAAAGTCAAAAGGTATTTTTTCATAGCTCTACCTCCTTGGGTTCCACTTTAAACACTCTATCACATCGTTGAAAAATTTGTCAAGAGGTTGTATAATTTAATTTACATAACGGGTGCGTAGCTCAATGGCAGAGCGGGCGGCTCATAACCGCCCGGTTGGGGGTTCGAGTCCTCCCGCACCCACTAACCAAACAAGCTCTTTAAAAAATCCCCAAAAAGAACGAAGAATCCTATTCTTATAGCCCTTGCTATAAGGCTTGCTGTTATGAAGTTAATCAGCGGCATGTTGAAAAGCCCTGCAAGCCAACAGACAAGCTTGTAAGGTTCTCCAATAAGCACTGCCCAAAAGCCGTACTTATTAAAAAGGGCTTCTCCTTTTAAGTAAAGCTTTTCTCCAAAAAGCCTCTTTACTGCCCTTTCTCCAAGAAGCTTAGCTAAATGATAAGCTACCAAAGCACCAAGAATATTACCAAGAAAGGCCACAAGGCCCGCCATAGGAGCGCTTAAACCAAAAAAGGGAGCGCTTACTATAAAGGGATAAGGTGGGACAGGTTGGATTATGGATTCAGAAAAAGAAAGAAGAAACAAGGCGGTATATCCGTGTTCTTGCACAAACTCCTCTGCCCACCTTTTTAGTCCTGGGAAAAAGTGTTCAAGCACTATAAAGGAACCTCCATAAAGTCTTCTGCGGCAAGAACCGGTAGATTGTATCTTTGAGATAGCTCCTGAGCTATCTTTTTAGTGTTGTGTTGGGTAAGAAATTCATAGCCAAAGTGGGTAAGTATGGCCTTTTTGGGTCTGAGTTCTGATATGAGTTTTTCTGCATCTTTTAGGGTAAGGTGGTCTATGGGCTTGGTCTTTTCATACAAAGTTGTGTTTATTATCATAAGCTCCACGCCCTTTGGGTACATTTGGAGCATCTTATCCTCATAAAGGGCACAGGAAACATAAAGGACTTTATCGTTAAACAAAAGGGCATAGGTTTCCGCTTCGTGATGGGTATGCTTCATCACAGCCTTTACTCTAATGGATTTATAGGCAAGTTCTTTTCCCTCCTCTAAGAAGCCTTCCTTTGCAAGCCTTTCCCTTATAAAGGGTAAAACTACCCTTTGAGGTCCTTCAAAGGCAGGCCTTGGAGCAAAAAGGGCTACGTTTTTTATTTTGCCACCATCGGTGGCCGATTCAATCACCGCATTTACGTCGGAAGAATGATCCAAGTGTATGTGGGATAGCAC
>JBKBNZ010000080.1:0-5818 GCA_046294875.1 Aquificaceae bacterium
GGTAAATCCCTTTCAGAAAGGCTTAGTTTGTTATCTTCAGCCCAGTTTATTATTCTCTTTAAGGCTATTTCCCATGCATTTTGAAGCTCCAGAGGAAGCTTTCCTTTTAAACTTGGATATCTCTTTAAAAGGATCTCAATCTCTGTCCTTGCGTTCCTAATACTTTTTATCCATCCCATACCAGCCTTTTCCCTTCCATGGGTAAGTCCCCTAAAATTGTCCCATTTGTAAAGGTGCTCTAATATGACCGCCAGATGACTAATACAACTTTCAAGGTGCCTTAGCCCCATATCTTCAATCTCCTCAAGCAAGTTTTCCCAGTCTACAAGATCGTAAGCTTTTTCTCTTAAAAGTTGTAGATTTATCTCAACCCATAGGGGAAAGTCTTTGTCATAGAGTTCTTTTAATTCTTCTCTCGTTATGGATTTTTGCATCATAATTATAAATATAGGACTATAGACACGCCGAGTGAAAAATACCCTTGTGGGGACGGTTTAAGAACCTCAGAAAAAAAATAAAAACCTGGTGGCGCATGCATCCATGCCTTTGGCTATATGAGATTTAAGGATAATTTCTTACCCCACTTATACTTTATACTTAAGAATAAATAAAGAACATAAGTTTTAGTGCATACCTACAGACACCGCTGATAAATTGTATCTACGTGTTTTAGGAAGCTTTTAGGATCCAATACTTGTTTTATCTCTTGGGAAGTTATATATTGGCTTACTTCCTCGTCTTCCAATAGAGCTTTTTCAAAGGGTATATCCTCCTGCCAACTTCTCATGGCGCATCTTTGTACCATATCGTAAGCTTTATCTCTCGGCAAACCCTTTTCCATAAGCTTTACCAAAACCTTTGAAGAAGCGTAAAGATGATGGGAAAGTTCTAAATTTTTTATTATCCTTTCCTTGTTAACCACAATACCTTCTAACATCTCTAAAAAGAGATTTAACATGTAATCAAGGGCTATGGTAGAGTCGGGTAGGACGATACGCTCTGCGGAGGAGTGGGATATATCCCTTTCGTGCCATAGAGGTATGTTTTCAAGTGCCACCAAAAGGTTAGCCCTTATAAGCCTTGCAAGGCCGCAAAGACGCTCTGCATGTATTGGGTTCTTTTTATGGGGCATGGCGGAAGAGCCCCTTTGTCCTTCTTTAAAGGGCTCCATTAATTCCAAAACCTCTGTCCTTTGAAGATGTCTTATCTCTGTGGCAAACCTTTCAAGGGCGCAGGCTGTGGAAGCAAGGGCATACACAACTTGGGCATGCCTGTCCCTTGGCACTATTTGTGTAGATACAGGCTCTACCTTTAAGCCAAGTTCTTCTAAAGCTAACCTTTCCACCTCTGGGTGTAGATTGGAATAGGTGCCAACCGCTCCCGATAGCTTGCCGTAAGATATGTTCTCCAAGGCTTGCAAAAGCCTTTCTCTGTTCCTTTTTAATTCCTCGTACCAACTTAGAAACTTAAGTCCAAGGGTAATAGGTTCCGCATGCACACCGTGAGTCCTTCCCATCATAAGAGTATCCTTGTGTTCTATGGCAAGTTCTCTTAACCTTTCTAATACCTTTTCCATATCTTGGAGGATAAGCTTTAACGCTTCTATAAGCTGCAGGGCAAGAGCGGTATCTACAACGTCGGAAGAGGTTAATCCCATATGGAAATAATGGGAGTGTTGGGGTATTTGCTCGCTTATGGCGGAAACAAAGGCTAAAACATCATGCCTGTATCTTTTCTCATACTCTTCTATCTTTTCGAGAACCTTCTCATCCACATATGTCTTTTTTTCTATCTCCTCCAAGGCGGAAGCGGGTATTTTACCAAGCTTATGCCAAGCTTTACAAACAGCCAACTCTACCCTAAGCCAAAGTCTAAACTTGTTTAAATCCGACCATATTTCTCCCATCTGCTTCCTTGTGTATCTTTTTATCATCCTTCTCCTCCAAGTATTTCAAAGGTACTACTGGTGCCTATCCTATGAACCCCAAGCTTCAAAAAGCTTAAAACCTGATCCTTTGTTCTAATGCCTCCCGATGCCTTTACCTTTAGTTTTCCCTTTGAAAGCTCCAAAAGAAATTTTACATCCTCTTCTGTGGCTCCCTTTGGTGCATAGCCTGTAGAAGTTTTTACAAACTCCATACCTGCATCCTTTATAAGCTCAATAGCAAAGGCCATCTCTTTTTCCGAAAGGTAGGCAGTTTCAATTATAACCTTCCTAACCGCTCCTTCCGTATTCCTTGCGATAGCCTTTAGCTCCTCTTCTACGTACTTGAAAAGACCGCTTTTAAAGGCGGATATATTCATTACTATGTCCAACTCTTTGGCGCCTTCCTCCAAAGCCTTTACCGACTGGTATATCTTTTCCTCCTTTCTTTCAAGCCCAAAGGGAAAAGAAACAACGCTACATACCACAAGCTTGCCCTTTGCAAGCTGCACAGATCTTTTTACCCAAAAGGGGTTCACACATATGCTATAAACACCAAGATCAATACACCTTTTTATTTGCTCCTCAAGATCCTTTATAGTTTGGTTGGGCTTTAGCAGGGAATGGTCTATAAACTTTGCTATATCCATGAAGATACACCGTAGGTAAGGTCGTGGTATATGGATAAAAGAGCTTTGGCGCCGTCACCCGCTGCGGTTATTATCTGTTTTGCAAAGATGTTTGTGCAATCTCCTGCCGCATAAATACCCCTTTCGGAAGTTCTATTGTTACAATCTATGATGATTTCATCCCTTTGACTTGTTAAAACGCCAAGCTTTTTTGCAAGCTCCGAATTGGGTTTTAGACCAACTTCTACGAACACTCCTTCCGCTTCAATCTTGTAACTTTCTTTCCTTTCAAGGTCTTCTAACACAACGCCTTTAACTTCTCTGCCGTCTCCAAAGATTTCAGCAACCCTATGTCTAAGTAGAGGCTTGACCTTTGGATTTGAAAGTACCTTTGCCCTTAAAACCTCGTCCGCTTTAAATTGGTTGCTAAACTCCACAAGGTATATCTCCTTTGCGTAGTTTATAAGCTGTTCTGCCGCTTCAAAGCCCGAATTGCCTCCACCAACCACTACAACCACCTTATCTTTAAAAAAGGGAGAATCACAGGTATAACAATAGGAAACCCCTCTGCCCGTATATTCCCTCTCCCCCGGCACCTGTAATCTTTTGTGCTCCGCACCAGTGCAAAAAAGCAAAGTCTTTGAAACAAACTCCCTACCCGAGAAAGTCTTTACTAAAAAGCCCTCCTTGTATCTTTCTACGTCCACCACCTCATCTATTATGGGCTCTACCCCTAATTTATTCATTTGTTCCAACATTCTTTCCACAAAGGCTATACCATCCACCATGGCATAACCAAGGTAGTTTTCTATGTTTCCCGCCTTGAGAACCTGACCTCCTATCTCTTTAGCTATAAGAAGAAAATCCATCCTCTTCCTTTGGGCGTATATACTTGCAGAAATACCAGCAGGCCCTCCACCTATTATCAATAGTTGATGCATAGAATTAATTTTATTCCTTTTTCATACCTGTATGGTGGGATTCTTGAAAGGCTTTTAGTTGCCACATGGCAATGGCACCTGCAGAAGAAACGTTAAGGGAGTTTATTCTACCAAACATGGGAATGGAAACCACAAAGTCTGCTATTTCCAATAGACTTTTTGAAACGCCTTCTCCTTCCGAGCCAACCACGAGAGCACATCCCTTTGGAAACTCAAACTCTCTAATATCCCTTCCCCCCCTTTCTACCACAACCACCCAACCACCCATTTCCCTAAAACTCCTTAAACTTTTTGAAAGACTGCTTACCTTTGCCAAGGTTAGATAAAAGACCGCTCCCGCTGAAGCCTTTACCACCGTCTCATTAATGGGGCAAGACCTATCCTTTGGCATAAGGGCACCCACACCACCAAACACTTCACAGGTTCTAAGGAGATTACCCACGTTTTGGGGGTCTGTTATATGGTCTAACACAAGAAAAAAGGAGCCCTTGTCTAAGGTATTTTTAAAAAGGGTGTAGGCATCCACGTACTCTATTGGGCTAAGCACGGCAAGGATTCCTTGAGTTTTCTTCGTGCCCGCAAGCTCTTCTATCTTTTGTCTTGGTACTTTTTGTATCTTTATACCCCTTTCCTTGCAAAGCTTTACCACTTGATAAGGGGGATGAGAATCATGAGCCACGAGCACCTTTTCCACCGACCTGCCAGCCCTAAGGGCTTCTATCACAGGATTTTTCCCATAAACTATCATCCCTTGATTACTCCACCACCTAATAATACATCACCTTCGTAAAAGACACACACCTGACCGGGAGTTATGCCCCTCACGGGCTTTTCAAACCTTACAAGGTAGCCCTCTTGCCCTTTTTCTATGTCCTTTACATGTACTTCTTGGCTTTTGTATCTAATTTGAGCCTTTGGTTTTTCCCACCTGCTTAGATCAAGGTGAAAGTTTATATCTTCCAACAAAAGCCAATCTCTGTATAAGTTTTCCTCTCTACACAAATAAACGGCGTTCTCCTTTGGATCCACACCACACACATAGATGGGTAAGCCCAAAGAAAGGCCAAGCCCCCTTCTTTGTCCTATGGTGTAATGGAAAAAGCCCCTATGCTTTCCTACAGGCTTGCCTTCAAAGTAGAAAAAGCCTTCTCTTTTACCCACCCTTTCCTCTATAAACTCACCGGGCTCTTTCCCCATCAAAAAACAAACATCCTGAGAATCCCTTTTATCCCAAACGGGCAGACCTTCTTCTTTTGCTATCTTCCTTACCTCTTCTTTGGTCAGGTCGCCCAAGGGGAACTCCAAAAGGGATAGATGTTCTCTTTTAACAAGGCTTAGAAAATAAGATTGATCTCTCTTTGGATCTTTTGCCTTGCTTATAAGCCTTTCTCCTTTGTACTCCACAAATTTAGCATAATGGCCTGTAGCCAACTTATCCACCAAAGCCACCTTGTTTAAATATTCTGCCAAAAAGCCCGTTTTTACCTCTCTATTGCATACTGCACAAGGGTTTGGAGTCTTTCCAAGCAAAGATTCTTTAAGAAAATAGTTTATAACCCTCTCTTCAAAAACCTTTTCCCAAGACAAAGTTATATGGGGTATGCCAAGGTATTGAGAAACCCTTGCTGCATCCTTTACATCTTGCGGAGAGCAACAAACCCTTAGGTCTTCTGTATCACAAGAATCTGTATGAAATCTAAGAGTAATACCTATAACCTCCACTCCCCTTTTCTTCATAAGCAAGGCGCAAACACTGCTATCTACACCACCACTCATACCAACGGCAACTCTCATAAAGGATAAATTTAAACCCCGAAAAACTTTTTCATAAATTCTATTGCTTCCGATTCCTCCTTTGCCTTTTCAAGTCCAAGCTTTATTAAGTTTTGCGGAGGCTCCTTTTTTTCTAAAAAGCCCATACCATAAGCAGTCTTTAACTTCTCTATAATACTCTCCGACAGGTTTATCATAAGCTGGTCAAAGGAGAAATTCTTATAAAGTTTAAGCCTTTCCTCATCTTCTTTATCTATCAAGCCATTACAAAAGACACAGATCTTTACCCATGTTTGCAAAGTGCTTTGCCATTCCTCCTTTGGCAAGCTTTCCAGCTCCAGCTTTATTATCTCCACAAGGGAGGCGTATAGGTATTCCTTGAAACTTTCCAAAGTAAAGACGCCCTCTTGGTGATTTTTTATTAAATTGCTTAAATCTTTTTTCATGGCTCTCTTCTATAAGTTTTTAATATAACACAGATGAGAATTAAGCCCAGTGGAAGTTTCCTTGTCTGTGAGAAACAAGTTGAAAGTCGGAGCTTACCAAGTATG
>JBKBNZ010000081.1:0-5803 GCA_046294875.1 Aquificaceae bacterium
CCTATATTTATATCCTATGTATAGGGACTTGGATGCGCAGACTCAGAAGGATCTAAAAGAGTACTTTCAAAACCAAGATTATATGGTGGTGGCTGTTCCAAAAGAAGACCTTATAAGGGTTTATGCCCTTAGGGCTACCAATACGGTGGAGACGGCAAGAAGGGTGCATTCTTTGGAAGGAGAAGAGCTAAAGCTTATGGCTTATAGCGTTCTTTCTGCTTTGCTTTTGACTTCTTTGGTAAAACATGCCACCAACCAAAAGGTACTTTTTAAGATACAAAACCAAGGAGGTGTGGCGGTCGCAGAGGCGGATGGGATGGGAAGGGTAAGGGGCTTTATAGAGGGTTATCCCTTGGAAGATTGGAGTTCTGGGGTTATCACGGTGGTAAAAGAGCTAAGGCTTGGAACGCCTTACACCAGCATAGTGCCCGTGGTGGGTAGGGACGTAAAAGAAGCCCTTTCCTTTTATTTCGACCAGTCGGAGCAGACAAAGACCTACATAGATATGTTTGTAAAGGTTGAGGATGAAAAGGTCAAAGAAGCTTTAGCTTATTTGGTGCAGGTTTTGGGAGGTGCGAAAGAAGACTCTGTTAGCAAAATAGAAAAGAACATAAAAAGCCTTGATCTTGAAGGCTTTAGGCCAGAAGATATAGCCACAGCCATTTTAAAGGATATGGAGCCAAGGCTTATAGGTTTAAAGGAGGTAAGCTACTATTGTCCTTGTTCGGAGGAGATAGCAAGGGCAAGCCTTTTGCTTTTGGAAGAGGAGGAGCTCAAAGACCTTTTAAAAGAGGGACCTGCCCAGGTGGTATGTAAGTTTTGCAAGAGGGTATACCGCTTTGATAAGGAACAACTTATGATATAATTTTCTTAAGTCCGCACCTTTCCCCGTTGGGTTGCCCGTCAAGGGTTTGGGAAAGGGTGGCAAAACCCAAGGAGGTTAAGATGGCTGTAATATCTATGAGAGACCTTTTAGAAGCCGGTGTCCATTTTGGGCACTCAAAGGGAAGATGGAACCCCAAGATGGCTCCTTTCCTTTATGGGGTTCGCAACGGCATTCACATAGTAGACCTAAACAAGACGGTTATCTACCTTGAACAAGCATATCACTTCGTGGCAGACAGTGTAGCCCAAGGTGCAGAGGTTCTCTTCGTGGGAACAAAAAAGCAAGCCAAAGACGTGATAAAGGAAGAGGCGGAAAGGGCAGGAGTTCCCTACGTAAATGAAAGATGGGTTGGTGGGCTTCTTACCAACTTTAGGACTGTCCGCAAAAGTATTCAAAAGCTTCTTACTCTTGAAAGGATGGAAGCAGAGGGTGTTTTTGACGTTTTGCCCAAGAAAGAGGTTAGAGAGCTAAAGAGGAAAAGGGAAAGACTTAGGAAGCTATACGGTGGCATTATAAACATGGAAAGGGTTCCAAACATTCTTTGGGTTGTGGATACGGTTAGAGAAGCTATAGCGATTCAAGAGGCAAAGAAGCTTGGTATTACGGTGGTTGCCATAGCAGACTCTAATTGCGACCCAGATTTAATAGACTATCCTGTGCCGGGAAACGATGATGCTATAAAGTCTATAAAACTCCTCACTTCAAAGATAGCGGATGCCATAATAGAAGGTAAGCAAAGAAGGGAAAGCCTTGGAGAGGGTGCCATTGAAGTGCCAAAGAGAAGGGTAATAACTGTAGAAGAGGAAGAAAAGGCGCTGTTCCAAAAGGCTATGGAAATGTCCGACAAGTACGAGTACATAGACAAGGGGGCGGAAGAGGAAGAATAAAAAAAGGAGGTTAAAGGATGATAAGCGCTGAGATGGTAAAGACTCTTAGAGAGATGACTGGGGCTGGAATGCTTGAGTGTAAAAAAGCCCTTGAGGAAGCGGGCGGAGACCTTGAAAAGGCAAAGGAGATACTCCGTATAAGAGGTCTTGCCAAGGCGGATAAAAAGGCGGGGAGGGAAACAAAGGAAGGCATAATCTACGCCTATGTTTCCGAGGACAGGAAAAAGGGAGTTCTTTTGGAGCTAAACTGTGAGACAGACTTTGTGGCAAAGAACGAACACTTTGTGGAGCTTGCCTTAACCCTTGCCAAGCACATAGCGGAAACTCCAGAAAACGCCAACAGGTCCGGCACTGGAGAAGACATAGCGGGACAAAAATACCTTGATACCACGGTGGGAGACCTTATAAAATCCCATATAGCAAAGATAGGTGAGAACATACAGCTTAGGAGGTTTGTAAGGTACGACGCAGAAGGCTTTGTGCATGCTTACGTGCATGGGGTAGGAAAGGTTGGTGTTCTCCTTGAATACAAGACACCAGAGATCAAAGAAGAGGTTTTAAGGGTAGCCCAAGATGTGGTTCTCCAGATAGCTGCGATGAAGCCGGAGTTTGTAAGTATAGAAAGCGTGCCAGCAGAGATTCTTGAAAGGGAGAGAAGGATCCTTTCCGAACAGGCAAGACAAGAAGGCAAGCCCGAAAACATCATAGAAAAGGTAGTAGAAGGCAGGCTAAGAAAGTTCTACCAAGAAAAGGTGCTGTTGGAACAAGCCTTTATAAAGGATGAGAAGAAGACAATAGGCCAATACTTGAAGGAAAGTGGTAGTGGCATCCAAATAGTAAGGTTTGTAAGGTTTGAGGTGGGTGGTGCCTAATGGAGGAGGCGCCTTTATACAAAAGGGTACTTTTAAAGCTTTCTGGGGAGTCTTTTGCCGGGGATCAAGAATTTGGTATTGATCCAAAGTTTCTTAACTATGTATGCCATGAGATAAAAAGCGTGTATGACCTCGGCGTTCAGGTGGCTATTGTAATAGGCGGAGGAAACATCTTTAGGGGTGTGGAGGGAATGGAGATAGGTATAGACAGGGCTACCGGTGATTATATGGGCATGCTGGCGACGGTTATAAACGCCCTTGCCCTACAGTCTGCCCTTGAAAGGATAGTACAGATCCCCACTCGGGTACTGTCTGCCATAGATATGAGACAGGTGGCAGAGCCCTATATAAGGAGAAGAGCCATAAGGCACCTTGAAAAGGGAAGGGTGGTTATCTTTGCCGCAGGAACGGGAAATCCCTTTTTCTCCACAGACACAGCGGGAGCCCTAAGGGCTATAGAGATAGGCGCAGACCTTTTTATAAAGGCAACAAAGGTGGATGGCATATACACAGATGACCCCGTAAAAAACCCAAAGGCAGAGTTTATAGAAGAGATATCCTACCTTGAAGCTATAAACATGGGCTTAAGGGTTATGGATTACACCGCCATGACCCTATGCAAGGAGAACCATCTACCCATACTTATACTTAATATAAAAAAGCCCGGCAACCTTTTAAGAGCCCTAAGAGGTGAAAGGGTAGGATCTTTGGTAAGATAAGGGAGGTGACAAGATGATAGAGGACATCTTCAAAAGCACAGAAGAGGATATGAAAAAGGCGGTAAATTACTTTAGAAACGAAATAGCGGGTATTAGAACCGGTAGGGCAAGTACATCCCTCGTAGAAGAGTTAAAGGTAGATTACTACGGCTCAAGGGTACCTTTAAAACAGCTTGGTAGCATTAGCGTAAGCGATGTAAATCAAATAACGGTGCAGGTTTGGGACAACAACGCCATTCCAAGCATAGAAAAGGCCATCATGGAAAGCCTAAACCTAACTCCCCAAAGGCAGGGCAACATCCTTAGGATCACCCTCCCGCCCCTTACACAGGAAAGAAGAAAGGAGTTAACTAAGATGCTTCACAAAATGGCGGAAGAGGCAAGGGTGGCTGTTAGAAACATAAGAAGGGATGCAAAAGACCTTCTAGAAGACCTTGAGGGGGTATCGGAGGACGAAAAGAAAAGAGCTTTAGAAAGGCTTCAAAAACTAACCGACAAATACATAGAAGAGATAAACCATCTGGCGCAGACAAAGGAAAAGGAAATCATGGGTAGTTAGTGGTATATATTATTACCTATGGACTTTCCCGAACTTTTGGTTATACTTGCCGTTGCCTTTATATTTTTAGGTCCCGAGAAAATGGTGGAAGTAGCCACCAAGCTCGGAGAGTTTCTAAGAAAAATAAGAGAAACGTGGGATGAACTAAGATACCAACTGTATTTAGAAAGTATCAACAAGAAGATCATGGAAGAGACCAAAGACATAGACTATAATACTTCGAGCCCCAACCAGACGGAGGAGGTAGAAGAAAAGGATGGAAAATCGGGAACTTCCCAAGATGCCCCTAACGGAGCATCTGAGGGAGCTAAGAAGCCGGCTGATTAAATCCATAATAGCCTTTCTTGTGGGAACAGGTATAGCTTTCTACTTTGCCAGTTATATCTTTGAAATACTAAAGGAGCCTGTAAAAAGATCCTATCCACAGGTAGAATTAATTACCTTGTCACCCACCGAACCCCTTTTTATACTCCTTAAAATCTCTGTGGTTTTTGGCTTTATCCTTTCTTTACCTGTTATTCTATACCAGCTTTGGAGGTTTGTGGAGCCTGCCCTTTATCCCAATGAAAAAAGGCTCATAATACCCCTTACCCTGTTTTCCATAGTGCTCTTTTTGCTCGGCGGTGCCTTTTCTTACTTTGTAGCCCTCCCCATGGCTCTTAAATTTCTTTTGGGGATAGGCCTTTCACAACTTCAGGCAACGCCCTTTTTGTCGGTAAACCTATACATATCCTTTCTTTTAAAGATGATCATAGGATTTGGTATAGCTTTTGAACTTCCTGTGGTTATCTACCTTTTGCAAAGGGCTGGTATTGTAACAGATCAGCAGTTAAAAGCCTTTAGAAAATACTTTATAGTGCTTGCCTTTGTGGCGGGTGCCTTGATCGCCCCAGACGTGACCACTCAGATTTTGATGGCAATCCCTTTGATACTACTCTATGAAATATCTCTTCTTGCGGGTAAGATTGGAAGAAAGAAGGAAAAATCTCTTCAGGTGGTAAAGGAATGAAGGTAATTATCACAGGAGCAACGGGTTTTGTGGGTAGGTATGTGGTGGAGAAGCTTTTAAGCAAGGGCTACGAAGTGGGATGCCTTGTTAGGAGTGTGGAAAAGACAAGAAAGCTTTTTGGCGAAAGGGTAAAGGCTTACAAGGTAGATTTTGAAAACCCAGACTCTCTTAAAAAAGCCTTTGAAGAGTTCCAGCCCCATTATCTTATACACCTTATAGGCATACTCTTTGAAGATAAAAGGCGTGGTCAGAGCTTTATGAGGGTGCATTATCTTTATTCAAAAAACCTTTACGAAGTTTCTAAGGAGTATGGCGGGATTAAAAAGGTTGTATATATGAGTGCCCTTGGCACCCACAAGGATGCCCCTTCCATGTACCACCGCACCAAGTATATGGCGGAGGAGGAGTTAAAAAAGTCGGGCCTTTCCTACTCTATCATGAGGCCTTCTATTATACTGGGCCCCGAGCAGAGGCTTTTTTATGATATGTGGCGTATTACTAAATACCTAAGGGTGATGGCATTACCCGGTGGTGGCTCCTACCTGTTTCAACCGGTGGATGTTAGGGATGTTGCTTGTGCTTTTGTAGAGGCCTTGGAGCTTCAAGAAAATAAAATTTATGAACTTTGCGCTAACAAAAGGGTAAGTTTTAAAAGGCTTCTTGAAGACATATTTGCCTATTGGAAAAGAAGAGTTTTTTTCCTGCCACTTCCAAAAGGTCTTATGTACTTAGGTGGGCTTTTGGTAGAGAGGATTATACAGCCTCCGCCCTTTAGCTCAGACCAGATGCTTATGATGTGGAGGGATAATGTTTGTGGGCTTGACGAGGATGTAGAATCGCAAGGGGTAAAAGAACTGTGCAAAAGAGAGCC
>JBKBNZ010000082.1:0-5627 GCA_046294875.1 Aquificaceae bacterium
TACTTCTTGAAAGTGCCGAGGGTGGTGCCAAATGGGGTAGGTATTCCTTTATCGTACTATCCTCTGATTTTTATTACGCTTGGAAAAAGGGCGTTGGCTACGTATACGACAGGGGTAGGGTAAAGCTTTTTGAGGCAAAAGACCCTTTAAAGCCTGTTGATGACCTTTTAAGGTCTTTTAAGCCCTATAAAGACCCAAGGTTGCCACGCTTTTGGGGTGGTTTTGTGGGTTATGCGGGCTACGACATAGTAAAGTACTACGAGCCCGTAGAGGATAAAAACCCAGACCCCATAGGCACCTTTGACCTTTTTATGCTTATGAGCGACCTGGTGGTTATGCACGATAACCTAAGCGGTAGCATAAGGATAATAGTTCCTCTGCATAGGGAAAGAGGGATAGAGGAAGAGTATAAAAGGGCACAGGCTTTAATAGAAAGCCTAAAGGAAAAGGTCTTTAAGAGCTGCGTGTATCCCATACATTTCTACCACAGAGAAGTGGATTTAAGGGAATGGACTTCCAACTTTACAAAAGAGGACTTTATGAAAGCAGTCCTTAGGGCAAAGGAATACATAGCCCAAGGGGACGTGGTGCAGGTTGTTTTATCTCAAAGCTTTAAAAGGAGATTTACAGGACCTGCGGAAAACATATATAGAACACTTCGTTATCTAAATCCCTCTCCCTACATGTACTACATGGACTTAGGCCACCTAAAGGTAATAGGCTCCTCTCCAGAGGTGCTCGTAAGACTTGAGGGTAAAAGGATTGAAACAAGGCCTATAGCGGGCACGAGGAAAAGGGGAGAAAGGGAGGAGGAGGATAGGGAGCTTGAAAGAGAGCTACTAAGGGATGAAAAGGAAAGGGCTGAACATCTTATGCTCGTAGACCTTGCAAGGAACGATGTGGGAAGAGTGAGCAAGCCCGGCAGTGTAAAGGTGGAGGACTTTATGAGGGTTGAAAGGTATTCCCACGTTATGCATATAGTTAGCGATGTGGTGGGGGAATTAAAGGAGGGCTTGTCTGCGGTGGATGTTTTAAAAGCCCTTTTCCCCGCGGGCACTGTGTCCGGGGCTCCGAAGGTTAGGGCTATGCAGATAATAGAAGAGCTTGAAAATCAGAGGCGTGGCATATATGCAGGTTCTGTGGGCTATATATCCTTTGAGGGAAACATGGATATGGCCATAGCCATAAGAACTGCGGTGGTTCTGGGAGAGGAAATTTATGTGCAGGCAGGGGCTGGCATCGTGGCAGATTCAGACCCAGAAAGAGAATGGCTTGAGACGGTAAACAAAGCAAAGGCACTTATGAAAGCCGTAAGCATGGCAGAATCATTCAAGGAAAAGGGACAGTCCCCCTAATCCTATCCTTTTCAAAAGCTCCCTTTTTATCATAGCCTTTAAAAGCTCCTTATCCTCTTTAAAAAGGGAAAACTTCCTCATAATTTCTGCCTTTTCCTCCCTACTTAAACCATCCCAAAGCTTTTGGGCTATCTGTCTTTCTAAGCTTTGTAAAAACTCCTCCGCGGATTTAATATCCTCGGGCTCAAAGGGGTTTATATCAAGGAATTTCTTCGCAACTTCAAGCTTTTTGTAAAACTTCTCTTTCCAATCAAAGGTTTTTTTGGGAATGTGGTACTTGTTTAGCTTTTCTATCTCTTTGTAGCTCATAAACAGGGGAAGCTTAGCCCTTTTCTCCGGAGGGAAAAAGAGGAAAAACTTCCTTATGCCTTCCTTTACCACCTCTTTGGGATAGCCCTCTTCCTCCAAAAACTTTAAAAACCATCTGTCCCTTGGAGATAGGAAAAAGCCCTCGCCTTTGAGTTCCAGTATAAAGTCTTTAAGCTCCTTGTAGTAGCTCATGGACTCTTTTTAAAACCTCCTCATGAGGCAAGCTTGTTCTAAAGCCCTCTCCCACAAAGTGGGTTCTTTCTGCAGAAAAGATTTCCAAAAGCCTTTCCATAGGTGGCACTTGCCCTATTTTGAAAGCCCTTGCGATGGAGCTCGCACTATAAAAGCCCACAGACTTATGCTTTGCTTCTTTAAGTATAGTCTTTAAAAGTTTGTTGGTCTCTTTGGAAATCTCCACCATACCTCTTATCTCCCACATCTTCCTTATCAAATCCTCGTCCCAAAGCTCTCCCAACCAAAGGGGTCCAGCCCAAAGCAGGCGGTTGCCACAGTGGGGGCATTTATCCCTTAAGCCCTCAAGAAAAACACCCTGTCTATAAAGGCAAACATCGCAGTAAAGTAAATAGCCTATGTTTTTTATAACCTGGTCTGTCCTCCTGGGACCTATATCCTTTTTGAAGAAAACTCTAAAGTAATGCCTATAAGAGTAGGAAAAAAGTGGCTTTAGGGCAAAGTCAAACTTGGCACCCTCCTCTATCACCTTTTTTATGAGTATCCTTATGCCCACCTCGTGGTAGAACTCTGCAGAAAGTAGGGGCAAAGAGCTATACCTCCTTTGGCAGGTGTTGGGATAGGTGCCAGACAGCACGGAAGTGTCGGTGGCGCTTACTGCCAATATTCCATACCTTGAAAGGGGCAAAAGGGCGCTCTCCAAAAAGGGCACGGGAGAGCCAAAGGGGTCTATATCCACATAGTCAAGGTTTCTAAACCTTCTTAATAGTAGGCAAGCATCCTCTTGGTATATTTCCACCTTCTCCTGGGGAATGTTATGGCTTTTTATAAGCTCTTTGAAAAACTCCACAGCCTTGGGGCTAAGGTCGTTGTATATGGCTTTTTTGACCCTTGAAGTCTCCAAAAGCATCCTTAAAAGCCTTACACCGCTTGCGCCCATAGGGTCGCACACCCTTACGTCTCCCTGAAAGTAAGCCAAAAGGATCAAAAGACTAAGATCCCTGTTTTCCCTCATATAAGGGTTGTAAAAAACCTCCATATCAGAAGAGACAACCTCGGGCACCTTGATATCTAAAAGGACCTTCCCTTCCTTTATCATAAAAGTCTGTAGCTTTTAACCGTATCCACCAAAAGCTTTACCTTTTTCAGGTCCATGTCGGGCATAAGCCCATGCCCCAAGTTGAAAATATACTTAGACCTTCTTGGTATGCATCTTAAAAAGTCTATAGCCCTTTTTACTATAACCTCCTCCTCTGCATAAAGCACGGTAGGATCAAGGTTTCCCTGAAAGGCCTTCTCGCTTTTTCTCATGGCGTGCACCATATCCACCGTCCAATCTACAGAAAAGGCATCCACAGAAAGCCCTTCCAAAGCCTTTAAAAAGTCTGAGGGACCTCTAAAGAAGTATATAAGGGGAACTGATGAAAACTTCTTTAACTCTTCAAAGAGAAGCTTTAGATAGCTTTGGGCGTACTCTTCAAAGTCCTCATAAGAAAGGTACATAGCCCAACTGTCAAAAACCTGTAAAAGGTCTGCTCCAGCCCTTATCTGTCCCTTTAGATACTCTAAAAGGTTCTCCACCAACAATGCCATAAGCCTTTTGTAGTCTTCCCTTTTACTCCACATAAAAAGCTTGGTGTTTTTGTAGCTTTTGCTGGATCCCCCCTCTAACATGTACGCCATTAAGGTAAAGGGTGCACCACAAAAGCCTATAACAGGTACTTCCTTTACTTGATTTTTCACCCCCTTTATTATCTCACCCACGAACTCCACCTGACTAAAGCTTATATTTTTTAAGCTGTCCACTCTACCATCCCAGCTTAGCTTTGGACCTTCTCCTTCTTCAAATCGTACCTCCACACCCATGGGCTCCAAAGGCACCAGTATATCGGAAAAGATGATGACCGCATCCACGTCCAAAAGCTCTATGGGCAAAAGACTTGCCCTTACGGCCAAGTCCACATTTTTACAAAAGCTTAGAAAATCCCTTTCCTTTTCCCTAAGGCTTCTGTACTGGGGCATGTATCTGCCCGCCTGACGCATAAGCCATACGGGAAAGCGTGGTATGTTTTTTCCCTTTAAGCTATCAAGGAGAAGCATGGGTTAAATATGATATCACATTTTTACCCCCCTCCGAGGAGGGGGGTAGGAGGAGGTGAGCCATGGGGATTAGCTGGGATTGGGATATAATAATATAACATGGAATTTACAAAATTGCAAGGATCTGGAAACGATTTTATACTAATAGACAACAGAGACCACAAAGTGGAAGAGTTTTTGCAAAGACTAAGGCTTGACATAAAGGATTTTGTAATAAGCCTTTGCAAGCCTCATACGGGCATAGGTGCAGACGGCCTTATACTCATAGAGGAACCAGAGAGCAAAGAAAACCACTTTAAATGGCGCTTTTTTAACGCAGATGGCTCTGTGGCTGAGATGTGCGGTAACGGCTCACGATGTGCGGTAAGGTTTGCCTACGAAAAGGGTATAGTTGGCCAAGAGGTAAGGTTTGAAACCTTGGCAGGGGTAATAAAGGCTTGGGTTTTGGAGGGTGGAAAAAGGGTAAAGGTGCAGCTTACCAAGCCCTTTGGCTACAAAGAAATAGAGCTTGAGGTAGATGGCAGCCTTATTTCTGGCAGTTTTATAAACACAGGAGTGCCCCACTTCGTGGCGGTTGTGGAAAACTTAGACAAGGTAGAGGTTAAAAGGCTTGGGAGGGCTATAAGGTTTCATAAAGAGTTTGAGCCCAAGGGAACCAACGTAAATTTCATAGAGCTCCTATCCTCAAAGGCATTGAAGATAAGAACCTATGAAAGGGGCGTGGAAGCGGAAACCCTTGCCTGTGGTACTGGCGCGACGGCAAGCGCCTTAGTGGCATACCTCAAAGGTTTGGTAAAGGAAAAGCCCGTCGAAGTTTACACAAAAGGAGGAGAGCTTCTAAGAATAGACTTCGACCATAACATGGAGGAGGTTTTCCTTGAGGGTGGAGTTTGTAAGGTTTTTGATGGCTTTTTTACAGAAGAGGCCTTTTGTATGAGATAACTCAGGGATAGGATCTCTTTGGAAAGTATAATTTTCAGCATGGCAGAGATAATAGTGGCACAGCATGCAGGCTTTTGCTTTGGGGTAAAGAGAGCCATAAGCCTTGCGGAAGAAGCCTTAAAGGATAAAGATGGCAACATACTTAGCATGGGCCCCCTGATACACAACCCCCAAGAGGTAAAAAGGCTCGAGGAAAAGGGCTTAAGGCTGTTAAAAGATGAAGAGGAGCTCTCCCAAGGTGATAAGGTTATAGTACGTTCCCATGGCATACCTCCTCAAAAGGAAAGGCAGCTACTTTCAAAGGGAGTACAGATCATAGACGCTACCTGTCCCTTTGTAAAGGCGGTGCACGAGGCGGTGATTAGGCTTTGCAAAGAGGGCTACTTTGTGGTGATAGTGGGAGAAAAGAACCATCCAGAAGTGGTGGGCACCCTTGGATATTTACAGGAATGTGGTGGAAAGGGTGTGGTGGTGGAGAATAAGGAAGACCTAAGGGAAATTCTTGGAAAAGACAAGGTGGGTATGGTGGCGCAAACCACCCAAAACGAGCAGTTTTTCAAAGAAGTGGTGGGAGAGCTTGCCCTTTGGACGAGGGAGTTAAAGGTTATAAATACCATATGCAACGCCACCTCCGAGCGCCAAGAAGATGTTTATAGCTTGGCTCCGCAGGTGGATGTGATGTTAATAATCGGTGGTAAAAATAGCGGGAATACAAGAAGGCTGTATGAA
>JBKBNZ010000083.1:0-5606 GCA_046294875.1 Aquificaceae bacterium
GAGAAAATGTGGTTCTTGTATACAGGGTAGAAGACCTGCCCGTTATATATAAGATTGAATTCCGGGGCAACAGAAGGATAAAATCCGATGAGCTTGAGAAGAAGATAGGCATAGAAACAGAGGTGGGGAAGATAGAGCCAGAAGAGATACTAAGAGAATACACCTCCTCTCCGGCCATAGAGGAAAAGCTTGAAATACAGAGAAAACTTAGGCTTGGTAGAGTGCTTACACGAGAGGAGTTGGAGTTTATCAAAAGGAGGATAATAGAGGCTTACAGGAAGGAGGGTTATGTTAATGTAAAAGTGGATTACGAGCTTGTGCCCAAAAAGGGTGCTTCAAAGGTGGTCTATACCATACAAGAAGGAGAACCAGAGTACGTCAAAAGTATAAACTTCACAGGAAACAAGACCTTTAGAAGAGGAAGACTCCTTGACCTTATGGAGACAAAACCCATTAGCCTGTTAGCCCTTAGGCTAAAGCCTCCCTTTAGTGAGGAAGTTCTAAAGGAAGATGTTAATAAGATAAGGGACTTTTATAAATCTGAGGGCTTCCTTGAGGCAAAGGTGGATTATTCTATCAAAAGGGAAGGGAATAGGTACGATATAACCATAAACATTCAAGAGGGACCGCGTTATAGGTTGGGGGATTTAAAAATAGAGGGCAACAACCTTTTTGCTTATGGGGAAATAGTTGAAAACATCCTTAAGAAAAACAGGGGAGGTTATTACAGAAGGGAAGTAGTTGATAGGATAAAGGAAAACATAAGAAGGAAATACTCGGATATAGGCTTTCTTGGTGTGTCTGTTAAGGAGGAAGAAAAGATAGATGCAGAGAACAAAAAAGTCAACGTAGTCCTTGTGGTTGATGAAGGTGAGCCTGTTTATGTGGATAGGATAGAGGTTCGAGGAAACTACGAATCAAGGGACTATGTGATAAGGAGAGAGCTAAGGTTCCAAGAGGGTGAATTAGCAAACTTAAGAGAGATAGAAAGGTCAAGAACAAGGATCTTTAACCTTGGTTATTATCAAGATGTATCCATAGAGCCTTTCCCCATGGAGGGTAAAAACTGGGACTTTGTGGCAAAGGTAAGGGAAAGATTTACAGGACAGTTTTCTATAGGTCTTGGTTATAACCAAGTCACGGGTGTTTCCGGTTTTGTATCCTTGCGTAAAGGCAATTTCCTTGGTACGGGCGACATAGCGGGCATATCCCTCTCTTACGGTAGCAAATACAGAGATAACTCTCTTTCCTATACAAAGAAATGGTTTTTAAACCAACCTATAGACCTAACGGGCTCTGTGTACGACAGGAGGATAGAGTACACCACCTATACCGTTGAAAGGACTGGATTAGATTTTATCTTTTCAAAGGAGTTTGCAGAATTCTGGAGGGTCGCCTTTGGAACCAGTGTTCAAAGGGTTAGGTATAAGGATATATCTCCTGACGCTTCTCCTTTAATCAAGGGAGAGGAAGGAACAAGACAGTCAAGAAAGCTACTCTTTAGTTTAAGCAGAGATACAAGGGATAATTACCTTTTCCCATCAAAAGGAGCCCTATCGGAGCTGGACTATGCGGTTGCGGTGCCTATTTTGGGTGGTAACGAGAAGTTTAACAGGATAACACTCTCCCACCAGCAGTTTTTTAAAGATACCTTGTTTGATACGGGCTTTATCTTCTCCCTAAAGGGCGTGGTGGGCTTTGTTGAGCCCTATGGAGGTAAAAGAGTACCACTTGATGAGAGGTTCTTTGTGGGAGGAGATTTTTCTGTTAGAGGTTATAAGTATGGCTATGCTGGTCCCCTTGACCCAAACACTAACGACCCGATAGGTGCCAAAAGACAGGTACTCTTTTCCGCAGAAGCCAATTATCCCCTTTACAAAAACATACTTTACGGAGCTGTGTTTTATGATGTGGGACTTGGTTTTAACGACTGGAAGGAACTAAAGGCCCAAAACCTAAGGGGAGGTTATGGTGTAGGTATAAGGTTCGTAACACCCGTTGCACCTATAAAGTTAGACTGGGCTTTTAAAACGAAAAAAGTTCCCGGTGATACCTCAAGGAGCAGAATACATTTTGTTTTAGGAGTGTTTTTCTGATGATACCAAGGGCTTTGACCATAGCGGGGTCTGATAGCGGTGGTGGTGCTGGCATACAGGCAGACCTAAAGACCTTTACCATTCTTGGTGTATATGGTATGAGCGCTATAACCTCCGTAACGGTGCAAAATACCCTTGGTGTGTACGGTGTGGTGGATATGCCGCCGGAGGTTGTCTATAACCAGATAAAGGTGGTAGCTGAAGATATTGGAGTGGATGCCTTTAAAACGGGTATGCTTTCCAACGAAGACATAATAAAGGCGGTTGCCAAGGCTATAAGGGATTTTAACCTTAAAAACTATGTCCTTGACCCCGTTATGGTGGCAAAATCTGGAGACCCTCTTTTAAAAGTTTCTGCAAAGGAAGCTCTAATAAGGGAGCTTATTCCCCTTTCCCTCGTTATAACGCCCAACATACCCGAAGCCCAAGAGTTATGTGGGTATGAAATAAAAAGCCTTGAAGATATGGAAAGGGCATGCAAAGACATATACGCCCTTGGGGCTTCTTCGGTTGTTCTAAAGGGAGGTCACAGAGAAGGTAAGGAAGTCATTGATGTTTTTTTTGATGGAAGAAGCTTTGAATACCTTGTTGGAAGGTATGTGGATACAAAGAATACCCATGGTACTGGTTGCACCTTTTCCTCCGCTATAACTTCTTATTTGGCAAAGAGCTTTGACCTAAAAGAATCTGTAAAAAAGGCAAAGGAATACATACAATTAGCCATTGAAAACTCTCTTCCCTTAGGTAAAGGGCATGGACCTTTGAACCATATGTGGCCCTTTTACACTTTCAAAACATAAGCCACAGCTACAGAAAACTCCCTCTCGTGGGACAAAGAAACAAGGATTTTACAATCCTCAAAGCCCTTTTTTAAGACCCTTACCCTTGCAGGTCTCCCCCTATCTCCCAAAACCTCAATCTCAGAAAACTTTAACACTACACCGTAAGCCTGATAAAAAGCTTTTAGAACCGCCTCCTTACAAGCCCAACGGGCAGAAAGACATTCATAAAAGGCATGCTGGTTTTTACAGTACCTTAGCTCCTCCTCTGTGTATATTCTCTTCAAAAACCTTTCACCAAACTTCTCCACCGCCTCCTTTATCCGCTGGTTTTTAACTATATCTATCCCTATCATAGGCTTAACTCTTTATTATAAGGGTATGCCTTATTGAATGAGAAAAAGCACTTAGCCTGAGAGAATGAATTATCAAAATTCTAAATTCCTTTTTTGAAAGTATGCTGATGAGCCCCGCAGATAATTTTTAAATGGCGTACTATAATGTAATACTATGCCTATGTTGCTGTTTAGTATCACCGCCTACTTTTTATCTTTTATTTTCTCGTTAATTTCTTATTTTTATCCATCCTTTAAAAGGTTAGCCTTTGGTTTATTGGTTGTTGGTATGGCTTTTTACTTTTTTCATATAGCTAATTTGGCCTTTGTATTCAGAGGCTTCCCTTTTTCCGACCCCTACGGCTTTTACTCTCTACTTGGAAACGGTATGTTAATTCTTTTGGTTTTCTTATCTCTCAAACAAGCGCAGCTTCAAAGCTTTTACGCCTTCTATTCTCTGTTGGGTATTTTATCAACCGTGCTGGCTATGCCCGCAGAGCCTTCTCCCTATAAAAATCCCCTTTATTCCTTACATATAGCTTCTGCCCTCTTTTCCTATGTTTTTTCCCTTTTGGGCGGTCTTTTCTCCGCAGTAAAATTCATGGTGGAAAAAAAGTTAAAACACAAAAGTTTAGAAGGTTTTTTTCTTCCCCTCTCTCTTCTTAGGTTTGGTGAAAGACTTTCCATAAACCTAAGCTTTTTATTCTTTACTTTAACTTTAATCTTTGGAAGCCTTTGGAGTAGGAGCTTCTTTGGAACTCATTGGATAAAAGATCCAAAGCTTATATATGTTCTTTTCCTATGGTTTTACTATGCAGTGTTGGTACATTTGAATATACTGAAGAAAATAAAGCCAAAGACTTTGTCCTACGGTGTTTTAGCGGGTGCCCTTTTAAGTTTAGTAGGCCTCCTTTTTGTAAGACATGCACTATAAGAGAGTTTTCCTTGTAGGTTTCATGTGTAGTGGAAAAACCACCTTTGGCAAGCTACTTTCCGAAAGCTTAGGTTGGAGCTTTGTAGACATAGACCAAGAGGTGGAAAGAAGGGAGGGCATGCCCATAAGGGATATCTTTGAGAAAAAGGGTGAGGAGTATTTTAGAAGGTTGGAGTTTGAAATATTGCGCTCTATGGCTGAAAAAGAGAAGGTTGTAATAAGCACTGGAGGTGGTCTTGGAGCAAGCTTGGAAGCTATGGAATTTATGAAAACAAAAGGGCTTGTGGTATGGCTAAAAATAGACTTTGAAACCTTTTTGGAAAGATGCGGGCAAGACCCTTCAAGACCTCTTTTGAAAAGGGGAAAAGAGGAACTCCTAAGGTTGTTTGAAAAAAGGTCTCAGGTATACAAACAGGCTTCTTTGATCCTTGACAGCACTGCAAACCCTAAGGAGCTTGTGCAAAAATTCTTTGAAACTTGCAAAGGTTTTAAGGATATCTTATAATTACCACGGAAAGGAGGTTAGGATAATGTACAAAAAGCTTGGATTTTTATCCCTTGTGGCTCTTTCCATATACACCCTTAGCGCATGTTCTCAGTCTTCTGCAAAGTGTCCTACAAAGGATACTGTTAAAGCGAGCGTAAAAGACCTTATACCACAGGATTTTACTGTGGAGTCTGTTTCTCAGTTACAAGATATAAAGGGACTTTGTGAAGTTGTGGTAAAGGTAGGAACACAACCCCTTGTCTTTTACATGGACCCAGAAGCCAAATACCTAATGGCGGGAAATCTTATAAGTTTAAAGGATAAGCGTAACATTACTAGGGATCGTCAGCAAGAGTTTATGAAGGTTTCTCAGGATGTTTTAAAGGAGCTTGAAAAGCATGTGAATATCAGGCTTGGAGAGGGGACAAAATATATCTACTTTATAACAGATCCAGATTGCCCCTTCTGTAAGAGAAGCAATCCCATAATAGAAGAGTGGGCAAAGAAAAACAACGTAGAGGTAAGAGTTATACTTTTCCCTCTTCCCATACACCCAGAGGCTTTTGGAAAGTCAGTAGCCCTAATATGCGATAAAAAAGGCTTTAAAGAGTATGCAGAAGGATATACCTCAAAGAACCAATGCGAAGATGGTAAAAAGGCGATAGATGCAAACCTTGAACTTATGAATAAATTGGGTATTGCAGGAACTCCCACCTTTGTTGGTATGAACGGAAAGATACACTCAGGCGTACCCACTGAGGAGGATTTAAACAGGCTTGTCAACTGAAGGAAAAGAAGCTAAATTAATCACCATTACCCCTTAGAAATAAACCTCTGGGAGGGTTAAATAAAGAAGGGTTTATTATGAACATTTTGCTAACAACCTTGCTTTCTTTGTCCCTTATTTTATCGCCCCTTCTAGCTCAAGAATATCAACAACCTCCCAAGGAAGGAGGGGGTACAAAAGTAGGGCCT
>JBKBNZ010000084.1:0-5507 GCA_046294875.1 Aquificaceae bacterium
ACGACAAGGTTTTGGTATGCACGGTGGAAGAGGCTATAAAGCTCGGTGCGGACGGTGTATCCATACACGTGAACGTGGGAGCGGATATGGAAAGGGAGATGTTGAGAGATTTTGGCTATGTTTCAAAGGTTTGTGAAGAGTGGGGTATGCCCTTGCTTGCCATGGTCTATGGAAGGGGCAAGGATATGAACCAGTACGATCCAAAGGTGGTAGCCCACTGCGCAAGGCTTGGTGCAGAATTAGGTGCAGACATTGTAAAGGTGCCCTATACGGGAGATGTGGAAAGCTTTTCAAAGGTGGTGGAAGGGTGTCCCATTCCCGTTGTAATAGCGGGGGGGCCAAAGATGAAAACGGAGAGGGAAGTTTTTGAAATGGTTTATGGGGCTATAAAGGCTGGTGCCAAGGGTTTGTCCATAGGTAGAAACGTGTTTCAAGCAAAAGATAGAATAAAGATGGTAAGGGCTCTTGGCCTTATAGTGCATGAGGGTAAAGGAGTAGAAGAAGCCTTAAAAATCCTTGAGTGAGGAGGCAGGCATGGGCTTGTTAGAAGGTAAGAGGGCTTTAATTACCGGTGTAGCCAACGAAAAAAGCATAGCTTACGGCATAGCAAAGGCTTTTTACAGGGAGGGTGCGGAGCTTGCCTTTACCTACGCCAACGAAAAGCTTAGAAAGAGGGTGGAAGAGGTAGCTCAAGAGTTTGGCTCAAGCCTTATTTTTGAGTGCGATGTATCAAAGGACGAACATATAAAGGGTGTTGTCCAGTGGCTTTCAAAGGAGTGGGGCAGCCTTGATATTTTGGTACATTCCATAGCCTTTGCACCAAAGGAAGAATTCAAGGGCGGTGTTATAGATACTTCAAGGGAAGGCTTTAAAATAGCCATGGATATATCCGTGTATTCTCTTATAGCCCTTACGAAGGAGCTGATCCCTTTGATGGAAGGAAGACAAGGCTCTATAATCACCCTTTCTTATTACGGTGCAGAAAAGGTAGTGCCCCATTATAATGTAATGGGAATAGCAAAGGCTGCCTTAGAGTGTACCGTTAGATACCTTGCCTACGATATAGCCAAGAAGGGACACAGGATAAACGCCATATCCGCCGGTCCTATAAAGACCCTTGCCGCTTATAGTATAACGGGCTTTCATCTTCTTATGGAACATACCATAAAGGTAAACCCCTTTGGAAGGGCTATAACCATAGAAGAGGTAGGGGATACGGCGGTTTTTCTATGTAGTCCTTGGGCAAGGGCTATAACAGGGGAGGTTATCCACGTGGATAACGGCTATCATATTATGGGCGTTTTTGGAAGGGAGGAGGAGATAAAGAAGGAGATCTTTGGAGAAGAAAAGTAATGGAACACTTTGAAGCCTTCGGTCTGAAGGAGGAAGAATACAATAGAATTCTCAATAAACTTGGTAGAGAACCAAATCAGGTGGAGCTTGGTATTTTAGGAGCTTTATGGTCGGAGCATTGCTCCTATAAGTCCTCAAAGGTGCACCTTAGAAAATTCCCCACAAAAGCCCAATGGGTGGTACAAGGTCCCGGAGAAAATGCAGGAGTTGTGGAGCTTGATCAAAAGGTTTGGCTTGCCTTTAAGGTAGAAAGCCACAACCATCCTTCTTTTATAGAGCCTTTCCACGGTGCTGCCACGGGGGTGGGTGGAATAATCAGAGACATCCTATCTATGGGCGCCAGACCTATAGCTTTGGTGGACTCTTTGAGGTTCGGTCTGCCTGTGGATAAAAGGATAGTAAAGGGTGTGGTAAGAGGTATATCCCATTATGGCAACTGCGTGGGGATCCCAACGGTGGCGGGAGAAACCTACTTTGAAGAGTGTTATAAAACGAACCCTTTGGTGAATGCCTTCTGCCTTGGGATAATACCAGCTGGAAAGATGTTAAGGGCAAGGGGAAAGCCGGGCGACCTTCTCTTTTTGCTTGGTTCTGCAACGGGCAGAGATGGTATACATGGTGCTGTTATGGCTTCTGGGGAGTTTGGTGAAGACTCCCATGAAAAACTTCCCAATGTACAGGTGGGAGATCCCTACTTTGGCAAAAAGCTCATAGAAGCCCTTTTACAGATAATTGACGAAGGGCTAATATCTGGACTTCAAGATTTGGGTGCCGCAGGGCTCTCTGGCTCTGCTTCCGAATTGGCAAGTAAATCCAAGTGTGGTGTGGAGTTGTGGCTTCATAAAGTGCCTTTAAGAGAGGAAAATATGACCCCCTTTGAAATTCTCCTTTCAGAAAGCCAAGAGAGGATGCTTTTGGTTACCCAAGAGGATAAAATAGAAAGGCTAAAAGAACTTGCTAAGTATTACCACCTTGAAGGAGAAGTTGTAGGTAAACTGACAGAAGATGGCCTCTTCAGGGCTTATTTTAACCAAGAACTTGTTGCAGAGCTTCCCGTTAGCCTTATAGTGGAAGAAGCCCCTGTTTATGCAAAGCCCTATAAAGAGCCAGAGTATCTAAAGGACCTACAAAGCTTCCAACAGGACAGCCTGCCTCAGGTGGATATAGAAGAAGCTTTAAGAAAGCTCCTTTCTTCTCCCAACGTATGCTCAAAGGAGTGGATCTACAGCCAATACGACCATCAGGTGGGTACCAACACAGTTTTAAAACCCGGTGGCGACGCTGCGGTGTTGAGGATTAAATGGGTTGTAAAGCCCGAGTTGAAAAGCGACAAGCTTATAGCTATAACTTCCGAAGGCAACGGTAGGATGGTCTTTTTAAATCCCTACGAGGGCGGTAGATACATAGTGGCGGAAGCCCTAAGGAATTTAGCATGTGTGGGCGCAAAGCCCCTTGGTATAACCGACTGTCTAAACTTTGGAAATCCAGATAGGCCTGAGATAATGTGGCAGCTGGTTAAAGCTATAGAAGGCGTAGCCTCTGCGTGCGAGTTTTTTGGTGTGCCCGTGGTTAGTGGAAATGTATCCCTTTATAACGAAACGGTGGAAAGGGAAGAGATAAGGAACATATACCCAACTCCTATACTCGTGGCGGTAGGCTTCGTAGAGGGGGGTAAATTTATAGACCACAAGTTTAAAGAAGAAGGTGATTTGGTCTTTTTATTGGGAGACCTAAAAAGGGAGTTTTCTCTTGGAGGTAGTGAATTTCTAAAGGTAGTGCATGGAAAAGTTGCAGGAGATGTACCAAAGGTCAATTTGGAAAAGGAAAAAGGGCTACATGAATTCCTTTTAAAGCTTATTGAGGAAGACCTTATCAGGTCAGCCCACGATGTTTCTGTGGGTGGTCTTTTAATATCTCTTCTTGAGGGCCTTTTCCACACAGACTTTGGAATGGAGATAAACCTTTATGTAGATGGTAGGCTTGATGTCTTTCTCTTTTCGGAAAATCCAACCCTTGCAGTGGTAAGCGTGGAGAGGGAAAAGGCACAAGCCCTAAAAGATCTGGCACAGGCCTATGATATAGATTGGCTGCTCCTTGGAAAGGTAAAAGAGGATGGCCTTTTTACCCTTAACAACAACGAGGAGAAGGTTTTTGAGATACCTTTAAAGGAACTACGAGGAATATGGGAAAAGGCTTTGGAAAATATGCTTTAGTGTATATACTATGCGCTCTTTTTGTCCTTTTTTTGGACTTGATAAGTAAAGAACTTGCCCAAGCTTATCTACAAAACAGGGATATAACACTTTTGCCCTTTTTACACCTTGTGTTGGTTTATAACAAAGGAGTAGCCTTTGGCTTTTTTTCTGATGCACCTTCCTTTGTGCGCATACCCATACTGTTGCTTACGCCTATAATAGCTTTGGTAATAACCTTTATCTATGCCTTAAGGTCAAAGAACTTTTTTAACGTTGTCCTTATGGGTATGGTGGGTGGTGGTGCTTTGGGAAACTTCTACGATAGGCTTTTTTTGGGCTATGTGAGGGACTTTATCTATCTTTCCTACGGTGGTCTCTCATGGCCTGCCTTTAATATAGCAGACGCCAGCATAAGCATCGCCCTGTTTATTTTTATCTTGAGAGGTATGAAGACTGGAAAAGCTTAAAAGTTTCACTATATTTATAATCCTATGATAGAAAAGGTAGCCCATTTGGCACGGATAAGATTAACAGAGGAAGAAAAGGAGTATTTTGAAAGTCAGTTTCAAAGCATACTATCCTTCGTGCAGCAGCTCCAAGAGGTAAATACGGAAGGGGTAGAGCCCTACACCCCAATCTTTGAAGAGACTCCCATGAGGGAAGACGCGCCTATAAGGGATTTTGACCCCAACTTGATACTTAAACAGGCACCCGGTAGTGAGGGCGCATTTTTTGTGGTGCCAAGAGTGGTAGAATATTAATATGATGGAAGAGTTACAGAAGGAAACATTGGAAAAGAGAAAGGCCCTTGAAAATGCGCTAACAAGTATAGAAAGGCGCTTTGGTAAAGGCTCTATAATGCCCTTAAAGAACGCAGAAAAGGTAGCGGTGGAAGTTATACCCACCGGTTCCCTTGCCCTTGATATAGCCACAGGCATAGGGGGAATACCAAAGGGTAGAATAGTTGAGATCTTCGGTCCCGAGTCTTCTGGTAAAACCACCCTTGCCCTTCATATAATAGCAGAAGCCCAAAAAAGGGGAGGTATTGCAGTTTTCATAGATGCAGAACATGCTCTCGACCCTAAGTATGCGGAGAAGATAGGCGTAAATACGGAAAGCCTTTACATATCCCAACCCGATTAT
Organism: Aquificaceae bacterium; assembly: GCA_046294875.1. Taxonomy (GTDB): domain Bacteria; phylum Aquificota; class Aquificia; order Aquificales; family Aquificaceae; genus Pampinifervens. The sequence continues at coordinate 4,692 of JBKBNZ010000084.1, forward strand.
GGGGAACAAGCCTTAGAGATAGCGGAAAGCCTTGTAGCTAGCAATGCAGTGGATGTTATAGTGATAGACTCCGTGGCTGCCCTTGTACCAAAGGATGAATTAGAAGGGGAAATAGGAGAAGCCCATGTGGGTAAGCAAGCAAGGCTCATGTCTCAAGCCCTAAGAAAGCTTAAGGGAATGGCTCACAAGGCAAACACCGCCATAATCTTTATAAACCAGCTTAGGGAAAAGATAGGGGTTATGTTTGGAAACCCAGAAACAACGCCAGGTGGTAGAGCTCTCAAGTTCTTCGCGGACATGAGACTTGATGTAAGGCGTGTGGGAGAGGTAAAAGAAGGTGGAGAGAAAACGGGAAACAGGGTGAGGGTAAAGGTGGTAAAGAATAAGCTTGCTCCCCCCTTCCAGGAGGCAGAGTTTGACGTGCTGTACGGAGAAGGTATATGTAAGCTCTGCGACCTTATAGATGTAGCAAGCGAGCTAAAGGTGATAAACAAGAGCGGTGCTTGGTACAGTTATGGAGAGATAAGGCTTGGACAAGGAAAGGAACAAGCAAAGAAGTTTCTTATGGAAAATCCAGAGCTTGCTAAAGAAGTTGAAAATAAAGTAAGGGAGGTTGCCGGCCTTGCTACAGTTGATACTTAAAAAGGCTATAGAGATGGGTGCTTCCGATATCCATTTAAAGACAGGAAGCTCCCCGGTGTTTAGGGTAAAGAAGAAACTTCAAAGGTTTGAAAACTTTCCAGTTTTGGATGAGAGAATAATGGAGCTTATAGTAAGGGAAATCCTTGAGAAAAACAGGAAAAAGATGGCTGAGTT
>JBKBNZ010000085.1:0-5506 GCA_046294875.1 Aquificaceae bacterium
GTGGAAGGATTGGTAGAGGGATGTGTGTTAATAGATAGCTTTGTGTCCGTTGAGCTCCTTATTACCATATTTAACCCCCTTACACCCCTTCATGATGGTGCGGTGGTTATAAGAGGAGATAGGGTCTTGTATGCCTCCTGTATTCTCCCCCTTTCAAAGTCTACCCATATACCCAAAAAGTATGGTACAAGACATCGTGCTGCCCTTGGTATATCCGAAGAGAGCGATGCCATTTGCGTGGTAGTTTCCGAAGAAACGGGAGAGATATCCATGGCGGTGGACGGTAAGCTACAAAGAAACCTTGACCCGGAGATATTAAAAGAATTACTTTTAAAGGAGCTAAAGGTTGAAAGGTCTTAAAGATCTTCTAATTAACGATTGGCAGTATAAGCTTTTGGCTTTATTATTGGGCATATCTTTATGGCTGACCCTTAACCTTGGTGCAAGAGTGCCCGTAAGGCTTGAAAGACACATAGATGTATTTAATAAGGAAGAGGGATATACTTACCGATTGGAAAGTAAGAGAGCAATAGTGAGATTGCAGGTTATGGAAAGATTTGTACCAGAGGAGGCGTTAGAAAAAATACAGGTTGGCGTGGATGTAAAAGGCCTTAAAGAGGGAGAATACACTCTAAAGGTGGAAGTTAGGAATATAACGAGATTTATCATATCTGTAGAAAAGATAGAACCCGAATACGTGAGGGTAAAAGTTATAAAAGCCCCCAAAGGGGGCAGTTAGGTTTTATCCGCAGGAGAAGGAGCTGCCGCAACCACAAGAACCGGTTACGTTAGGATTCCTTATGGTAAATCCACCACCCATAAAGTCCATCACATAGTCAAGCTCTGCGTTGTTAACGTAGGGCATGGAAAATTGATCTATGGCTATCTTTAGCCCTCCAAATTCAAAAACATTGTCGCCCTCTTCTATGGCGTCATCAAAACCCATGGCATACTGAAAGCCCGAGCATCCGCCGGGTACAACCCTTATCCTCAAAATAGGTTCCGTTATGTTGTTCTCTTGGGCTATCCTTAGAACCTCTTGCACAGCCTTCTCCGTGGCAAAGAAGTTAAAAGCGGTCTTCTGCATATTACTACCTCCTTTTAAAGTTTGCTTATGTATATGATAGCCTCCTTGTAGCCCTTTTCAAGGGGAAGGTTTATGACTATGCTCATCTATGACTATTTCCACTTTTCCTGAATCGTCGTAGATATACAGATTTCTCTCCTCCTCATCCTTTGTCCTTTTGTGGGAACCTTTTACTGTAAATTTTACAAGCCTTGCCGGTGTTGGTGTATAAATTCTGGAAAGAGCTACAATCAATGGTTTAGAAAAGGTACCTCTGGAGAGGCACGAAGAAATAACAAGGTCAAAGCTTGAAGTGGATAGGCTGAGGGAAAGTATAGAAATCGTAAAGAACTCAGGCGTGGATTATAAGTTTGAACCACTGACTCAGTCTTTGTCAGAAAAGGCACATATACAGAAGAGGAGTTTAAAAGCTTTGTAGAAGAACTAAAAGGATACCTTGAGGGGTGCTATGTGAGATAAAGCTTGTTATATTTTTACTTTTCTAAGCCATTCCCAGTTTTCAAAAAACCAATCCACCGTTATTTTTATACCCTCTTCAAGACTTACTTTTGGCTCCCAGCCCAAAAGGCTTTTAGCCTTTGTTATATCCGCCCAAGTTGCCTTCATATCTGCCTTGTGAAAATCTTTTATGTCAAGCCTTGCCTTCTTTCCAGTATATTTCTCTATAAGGCTTATCATCTCCAAAAGGCTATGGGGTTTATTGTTGCCAAGGTTTATTATCTCATATCCCAAAGGCTTGGTTGCCAATATGGTACCTTCTGCTATGTCTTCTATGTAGGTAAAATCCCTGCTTTGGGAACCGTCTCCAAAAACTTCCAAGGGCTTGTCTTCCAAGATCCATTTAATAAACCTAAAAACGCTCATATCGGGCCTTCCAGCAGGACCATACACGGTAAAGTACCTAACCACAGACACATCTATACCATAAAGGTAGTGATAAGTGTAGCAAAGAACTTCGGCGGATTTTTTGGAGCTTGCGTAGGGAGATATGGGAGTATTAACAGGCAAATCTTCCCTAAAAGGCATTTTTTGACCTGCATAAAGGGAAGAGGTAGAGGCGAGTACAAACTTTTTCACTCCGTATTCTTTACAAAGCTCCAAAAGGTTAAGGGTTCCCAAAAGGTTGGTGGTAAAATAGACATGGGGGTTTTCCATAGAATACCTAACGCCTGCCCTCGCTGCCTCGTTTATAACACAGTCAAAAGTATTCTCTTTAAAGATCCCCTTTAGCGTGTTTAAGTCTTCTATGTCCCCCTTGTAGAACTTAAAGTTGGGATAGTTAAGTAAGTCCTTTAACCTGTACTCTTTTACCTCTACGGAATAGTAATCGTTTAAGTTGTCTATGCCTATTACCTTATAGCCTCTTTGAAGGAGCTTTTGGGAAACCTTCCAGCCTATAAAACCTGCACAGCCTGTTACTAAATAACTTTCCATTTATTAAGATTTTATCACATCAGAAGCCAAAGGTCATGGGAATATCCATATTAACATCCCTTACTTCCTTTATCTCTGGGAACCTGTTTTTTAAAGCCCTTTCTATTCCTGCCTTCAAGGTTAATACCGACATGCCACAACCTGAACAGGCACCTATCATCCTAACCAACACGGTGCCATCTTCCTTTATGTCCACAAGTTCCACATCACCGCCATCAAACCTAAGGGCGGGTCTTATCTCGTCCAATACGGCCTCTATCTCTTCCCAAGTAGGCATCGCCATCTTTAACCTCCTTTTAAGTCTTAAACTATAAATATTATGAAAGAGAAAAGGGCAATCCATGAGGAAGATCAACATGTTATCATAGGCAAGGTGAAGGATACCTACGGGCTAAGGGGCGAGCTAAGAGTGGAACCCTATTTGGAGGGCAAACATTGGAGAAAGTTAAAAAGGGTCTTTTTAAAACGCAAGGGCGGGGATTATGTACCCTTTCCCTTGGAGTTTGTAAAGTCCCATGGTAAGGACATAATTTTGCGTTTTGAAGGATATAGCCATATAAGTCAGGTAGAAGGCTTTAAAGGTGCCAAGATATTTCTTCCCAAAAAGGAGCTTCCCAAGAGGGGAAAGGATGAGTATTACTATTTTGAGCTCTATGGCCTTGATGTATATACGGAAGGTGGGAAGTTTATGGGGAAGGTAACAGGAGTGTGGGAGCAAAAGCCCTATGACCTTTTGGAGATAGAGGAAGGAAAGCTTTACATACCTTTTGTAGGGGCTTTGGTGAAAAAGGTAGATTTAAAGAAGGGAAGGGTTATAGTGGATGAAGCCCTTTCCCAGATTTAATGCCTTTTTGCCCAAGTTATGGAACCAAAGTGTATCTCCATGCTTGCCTGCCCTATTGCTTCTGATAGAGAAGGGTGGGAGTACATGGCCTTGGAAAGGAAATCCACCTTAAGGCCTGCCTTCATCACGTGTATTACCTGATGCAAAAGCTCACCTGCATGAGGTCCAAGTATATGACAGCCTAAAAACCTCCCTTCCTCATCCGCCACTACTCTAACAAAGCCCTCGTTTTCTCCATCATCCATAGCCTTTGGATTGGGAACAAAGGAAACAACGCCTACCTTTACGTCGTAGCCTTCTTCTTCTGCTTGATCCTCTGTTAGTCCAACGCTGGCAACCTCATAGGCAGAATATATTATCTTTGGAACTATCCTTTCATCCCTTTTCATATCTTTTTCTCCAAGCATATGGCTTATGGCTATCTTTGCCTCGTACATGGACTTATGGGCAAGCATAAGGGGGGAGGTAATGTCTCCACATGCGTATACGTTGGGTATTGTGGTTTGGCAAAACTCGTTTACCTTTACAAAGCCCTTCTGATCTTTTTCCACGCCTACATCTTCCAAGCCAATACCTTCTGTGTTTGGTCTTCTTCCCACTCCGAGGAGTATAAAGTCTGCCTTTATTTCTTCTCCGCTTGAAAGTAAGACTTTTATGCCTCCTTCAGAAGGCTCCCAGTTTTGCACCGTACTTTTTAGCTTTATATCCACCCCAAGTTTTTTTAACTTCCTTGCCAAGTATCTTGAGGATTCTTCGGGTATATCGGGAGAGGGCAAAAGTCTGTCCTTTAACTCCACAAGGACTACTTCCGAGCCGTACATTTTGAATATATAGGCAAACTCCACGCCAACGGCACCACCGCCCACTATTAGAATTTTCTTGGGAAAGTCCTCAAGGCTCCAAATTTGGTCTGTATCATAAACATACCTTCCATCGGGCACAAGATTACCAAGGCAAGTGGTAGAAGAACCTGTTGCCAAAAGGATATACTTAGCCCTTATCTCTTCTCCAGAAGGCTCCACAAGCACTGTGTTTTTATCCTTTAGCACTCCTTTGCCGTAAAAGATGGGAATGCCCAAGTGCTGGGCGAATTTTTTAAAGTTTTCCCTAATGGTGATAACCACCCGGTCCCTACCTTCCTTTAGCTCCTTCATGCTTAGATGGTAGTCCTTTAAAAAGATGCCATAGTTTTTCAATTTTTCAAACTTATCCAACATATAGGCGCCATGCCTCATATACTTTGAGGGAATGCACCCTCTGTTTAGGCAGTTGCCCCCTACCATATCGGGGCTTAGTTCCACCATGGCCACCTTCATACCTCTCCTGTGGGCGTATAGGGCTCCTTCGTATCCACCGCTTCCAGCTCCAACTATAACAAGGTCATACATCCCTTTTTCTCCTCCTTTCTTTGTATATTGCCTGTCTGCATTGTCTTATTATGGTTTTGTACTTGTAATAGACAGAGGGAACATGGATGGGTAGCTTGTAGTATTCTCGTAGCATAAGCATTATCTCTTCCGTTGTCAAGTATCTGTGGTTTCTAATTAAGCCTTTTATATACTTTACTATGCGAGTCTCCTTCATGGGCTTGTGGATATTTTATAATCAATTTAAAGAGAAGGCGTAATGAAAAAGATTCTTTTCCTTTTCCTTTTAGGTCTTTCCTTTGCTTACGACCTATCCAAGGTGGATCCCCTTTTGAGGGATCAGCTTTTCCAGAAGAGGGAATTAAAGACTTTATCCGCAAGACCAGTAGAGAAGGTCTTGGTGCTAAAAAGGGATGGAAGGGTAGAAGTAGTAGACCTTTCAAGGGTTTCTTTGAAAAGCCTTGTAGAGGATAAAGATGTGGTTTATGTGGAAGCTCCAAAGAGGCTTAAACTCAAAGATGATATAAGCTTTAACTCTTCTTATGCCCTTTGGGGGAATGGAAATCAAAGCATTTATGTAAATTCCAGCAGTTTCTTTGGTTATATAAGGGGTGGCAACATCCAAGCCCAGGGTTGTAGTTTGCAAGGTAGTTACTTTTACTGTAATTCACCAACTACGATAAATGTCTCTTCCAATGGAGATTTTAGGCTTATCCTTGCAGGGCGATCTTTACAGTCTTCCCAGATAAGTGGAGGAAACGCTAAATACTTGGT
>JBKBNZ010000086.1:0-5487 GCA_046294875.1 Aquificaceae bacterium
CCGCAAAGCCTACAACCGTCTATACGGAAAAATCTAACTATTTCACCTATTGGCTTTTTGTATAGCTTTGCCTGAACTCCCGTTAGAATAATATCCTTTGAAAGTACAAGGGAGCAATCAACTATGTGGCTTATAGCATAGCCGCCTGCGGCTTCTGCTGTCAGTTCTTCGTGTCCGCTTCTTTTCTGAGAAACAAAAAGGGCAGTTTGATACCACTTTTTCATAAAGTTGAAAAGCTGACGTACCACCACCCTTGCCTGCATTTCCTTTGCTTCGTACAAGCCTGTTACAGAATCTATGATAGTATGTCTTACTTTGTAAGTTTTTATAACATGGGAGAGGGTTGTTAGCAGGTCTGGGATGTTTTCCCTTAGTCTTCCATGGCTTGCTGCGTCTATGAGGATTATCCTGTCTTCTATCTCTTCAAAGTTTATGCCCATAGCCTTTGCCCTTTCCCTAAGTCCCACCACTACAAAGGGAGCGGGGGATTCAACGGTTATAAAGGCCACCGCCTCTCCCCTGCTTGCCTGCTTTACCGCATACTGCTCCACCATTAAACTTTTCCCCGTGTCAGAAACACCTGTTATGTTTACCACCGCATAAGAAGGTATTCCACCAAGGCTTTTTCTCACCACTTTCCCATCTTCAATCTCTGAGGTGTAGAAAAGTTCATCAAGGCCTTCTATACCTGTGGGTATTCCGTAGAGCTTAGGCGCCTTTTTTATGGCTTCTCCAGCCACCCATATACTCTCCTCTACAACTTCTGGCTTTCTCTCCTCCATGTGATAAATTTTATCATTATGAAGTACTTCATAAAAACCTTCGGCTGCCAGATGAACTTTAACGATTCGGAGAGAATTAAGGGGATACTGCAAAGCATGGGCTATAAGCCTGCAGAAAGCTGGGAAAAGGCAGACTTGATCCTTATAAACACATGCACCATCAGAGAAAAACCAGACCAAAAGGTATATTCCCATCTTGGGGAGTACAAAAAGATAAAGGAGAAAAACCCAAAGGCATTGATAGGCATCTGTGGATGTCTTGCCCAAAGAATGGGGCAGGAGTTAGCCCAAAAGGCACCTGTGGTGGATATTATGTTTTCAAGCTTTAACATGCACAAACTACCAGAGTTAATCCAGCAAGCCCAAGCAGGATACAAAGCCATAGCCCTTTTAGAAAATCCACCGGAAGACGAGGACAAACTCTGGGATTATCCTACCGTTAGAGATAACAAGTTTTGTGCCTATGTGACCGTTATGAAGGGTTGTGATAAAAATTGTACCTACTGCGTAGTGCCGAAAACAAGAGGTAGGCAAAGGTCAAGAAGCTTAGAGAGTATCCTCTCGGAGGTAAAAGCCCTGGTAGAGGACGGTGTTAGAGAGGTCCATCTTTTAGGTCAGAATGTGACCGCTTGGGGACAAGACCTTGGAATACCCTTTGAAGAACTCCTATATCAAGTGGCAAGCATAAAGGGTGTAGAAAGGATAAGGTTCACCACAGGCCACCCAAAGGATTTAACGGAAAGCATAGCAAGGGCTATGGGGGAAATTCCCCAAGTTTGCGAGCATATCCACCTACCCGTGCAGGCAGGCTCCTCAAGGATCTTAAAGCTCATGGATAGAGGCTACACAAAGGAAGAGTACCTTGAAAAGGTAGAGATGCTCAAACACTATGTAAAGGGTATAACCTTCTCCACAGATATCATAGTGGGCTTTCCCACAGAAAGGGAGGAGGACTTTGAAGAAACCCTTGACGTACTCAAAAGGGTAAGGTTTGAACAGGTCTTTTCCTTTAAGTACTCACCAAGGCCAGACACACCTGCCTACTCCATGGAGGGACAAGTACCCGATGAGGTAAAAACACAAAGGATGTCAAAGCTTCTAAGCTTGCAAAAAGAGATACTTTCTGAGATAGCAAAGGCCTATGAAAACACAGAGCAAGAAGTTCTTGTAGAAGGCTACGAGGAAGGGAAGCTTGTGGGTAGGACAAGGACAAACCGGTGGGTAAGCCTTGAAGGCAACGAAAGCCTTTTAGGAAAGATAGTAAGGGTAAAAATAACAGATTCCAAACCCTTTAACATGAGGGGAGAACTTATACAAGTATTAGCTTGAAGCTTTTCCTCTAAGGGAGTAAATTTAAATAGGTGGAGGTGGCAAAATGATAGAGATGGTAGTTCATGGTATTACCCTGGATCCTGTTTCCCAGATGCCTATAGTAGTTCTGAGGGCAAAGGATAGGGAAGAGGTTATTTTACCCATATGGATAGGTATTTTTGAAGCGGACAGCATAGTTCGCCAGCTTCAGGGTATTGAGCCACCAAGGCCTATGACCTACGAGCTTACAAAGAGCATAATAGAGCAAATGGGAGCAAGGCTTGAAAAGGTGGTTATAAACGATTTAAGGGATAGTACCTACTACGCAGAGCTTCATCTTATGCAAGGAAATAACCTAATAATTATAGACGCAAGGCCCAGCGATGCTATAAACTTAGCCCTTAGGTTTGAAGTTCCCCTTTTCGTGGAAGAAGAGGTTTTAGAAAAATCAAAAGCCTCTTTACCAGAAGAAGAGGAAGAAGAAAAGAAAAAGCTAAGAGAATGGCTTGAGGGTTTAAAGCCAGAAGACTTTGAAAAGGGGCTAAGCTGATAAAATCCTTTTAAGACACTTCACCATTAGACTTTCTGGCGGACTGCCCACATCCACAAGGGGCACAAGGCCTTTTAACCTTTCCTTGTCAAAGCCTTCAAGGAGTATTTTAAAAACCTCTTCAAGACCCTTTTCAAAGCCAAGGCCTTCTTTGAAAAGGTAGAGTTCTAAATCCTCTCTATAGCCTATCAAAGAGTACCTTTCAAGGTCTTTTATCTCTTCATCCACGCCAACGGCGTAGGCTTTTCCATGGTCTATGGCGAGGTTTGCAGGGGCATACTCCTTTGCATAGCATTCCATATCCACAGGGTTTAGCCCTTCCAAGGGCAAAGCCACCACATAGACAGCAGACCTTTTTTCCACGCTTCCATCTTCATAATGCCCCAAAAGCTCCACGTAATAGATCCAGGACTTCATGATCTAATAAGATAGTTGAAGAGGAATAAAATGGGGGGAAATATGATTCTCCCCAATACACCCGTAAAAAGAAGCACTGTTATAAGCAAAAAGCCATATATCTCAAACCTGTAAAAGAGCTCCCAGTACCTAAGAGAGAAGAGGCTCATCAGCGCCCTGCTGCCGTCCAAGGGTGGTATGGGGATGGCGTTAAAAAAGGCAAGCACAAGGTTTATAAGCACCGCCTTTGCAGCAAACAATCCCAAGGGTACAAGCACCGCCTCCCCCAAAAAGTTCAGATAGCCATTTACTATAACTCTGTACACAAGGGCGAAAAGAAGAGCCAAGAGGATATTCATAGAGATGCCTGCGATGGAAACCAAAAAGGTACCCAATCTTAGGTTTCTAAATCTGAGGGGATTTATGGGAACAGGCTTTGCCCACCCAAAGAGTATGGGAGACCCTATCAAAAGAAGAAGACCGGGAAGTATTATAGTTCCAAAGAGGTCGATGTGGGGCACTGGGTTTAAAGTAAGCCTTCCCATCTCTTTGGCAGTTGGGTCTCCCATCTTGTAAGCCATCCAACCGTGGGCGTACTCGTGAAGTATAACCGCCATCATAAGAGCTGGTATGGCTACCACTGCATCCTGTATGTCCATCAGTACTTCCTCTCTGCAGGTTGGTGGTATTTGGTATCTACTGGTATATATTCTATGCGTAAGCTGTCCCCTTCTTGTGTTAAAAGGGTATGCCTAAGGAAGTTCTCATCGTCCCTTTCTGGATAGTCTTCCCTGTAGTGACCCCCCCTTGATTCTCTCCTATGAAGGGCGCAGTAGGCAACAGCCCTTGCCAAATGCAGCATATTTCTTAGCTCTATAACTTCCACAAGGTTTGTGTTAAAGACCTTGCTTTTATCCATCACCGGTATTTTTTCCCATCTTTGGATAAGCTCCGACAACTCCTCGTAGGCAGCTCTTAAAGATGTTTCATCTCTAAAAATGCCAACCTTTTCCCACGTGATCTCTCCCATTCTTTTTCTTACATCCGAAAGCTTTTCATAGCCTTGGCGGTTCATAAGCTCCTCTATAAACTTTACGCCTTTTCTTTCTTCTCCTTGGGATATCTCTAAGAAATCTACCTGCTTTGCATACTCCCTTGCGGCAATGCCACAGAACTTACCAAAAACCAAAAGCTCTATAAGGGAGTTTCCTCCCAAACGATTGGCTCCGTGTACCGATACACAAGCACATTCACCCACTGCATACAGACCTTCCAAAGGTGTGGAGGATGTCATGTAGTTTTCTACATGTATTCCTCCCATGCAGTAATGGGCAGAGGGCCTTATGGGAACAGGGTCGTAAACGGGGTCTACTCCTTCAAAGTCTATGGCAAGCTGGCGCACTTGCGGAAGCCTTTCCTTTATCTTTTCCTCTCCCAGATGCCTTAGGTCTAAAAGTACATAAGCACCTGTGCCCTCTCCAAAGCCCCTTCCTTCCCTTATTTCATACTCTATCGCCCTTGACACCATATCCCTTGGAGCAAGCTCCATCTTTTGAGGAGCATACCTTGCCATAAAGCGCTCGCCCAGTTTGTTTATAAGATATCCTCCTTCTCCTCTACAGGCTTCGGATAGAAGAATGCCCGTTTTGGCAAGGCCTGTGGGATGGAATTGAATAAACTCCATATCCTTTAAAGGTATTCCGTTTAAAAGGGCTACCGCCACACCGTCTCCTGTGTTTCCTATGGCGTTGGTACTTCTTTGCCAGTATATGCGGGCAAAGCCACCCGTTGCCAAAACTACCGCCTTTGTCCTAAGGACTACCACATCACCGTTTTTTATATCGTATAAAACAACCCCCTTAACTCTTTGTCCGTTGTGTATCAGATCAAGCAATAAAAACTCATTAAAGAAGTCTATGTTATCCCTTGCCAAGGCTTGTTCAAAAAGGGTGTGTAAAAGCACGTGTCCTGTTCTGTCCGCAGAATATACAGTCCTTGGAAAGGACGCTCCACCAAAGGGCCTTTGGGCTATTCTGCCATCCTCCATCCTTGAAAAAGGCACACCCCAACGATCAAGCTCATAGACCACTTCTGGAGCCTCTTTACACATAAAGTAAACAGCTTCTTGGTCTGCCAAAAAGTCGGAGCCCTTTATGGTATCAAAGGCATGAACATCTGGCTTATCCTGCGGCATTGCATTGCCAAGAGCGGCGTTTAAACCACCTTGTGCTGCACCTGTGTGGGAACGTGTAGGATACACCTTGGAGACCACAGCTACCCTTATAGAAGGATCCCTTGCGCACTCTATGGCAGTTCTAAGCCCAGCACCGCCAGCACCAACTATTACCACATGGTAGTTTTTCATAATTTAATATCATATACCAAACCCAAGGGTTCTTAAGGTTCTCTTTGTTTCATTCTGTCTCCCACAGACTACCGCTCCCTATT
>JBKBNZ010000087.1:0-5380 GCA_046294875.1 Aquificaceae bacterium
CTTGGATAGTAGTTTTTGATCCTATCACGAAGCTTTCCTGCTAAGTTCTGGTCTTTGCTTTTCAGATGCTCGGCCAATTTCTCTAAAGCTTTTCCCGTAGGAAACAATGCTTTCAACACTCCCTCATCCCATAGTGTATCGTTTTCTAAAATTTTACGCCAAATATCTAAATCTAAATCCCTTATTTCTTCAAAGCTTTTCCCTGGATTTTTATCCAAATTAATCTCTGGTAGCTCTGGAATTTCTTCTTTCCAAGATTCTAACCACTAAATAATATTTTCCCAATATCCTGTATGCTCTAAATAGTCAAATAATTCTTTACCATATAAAAGGAAAAGCTCAAGTTTATACTTTTTCTTAAGTTTTTAAAGCTCCTCTAAGTAGTATGCTTTGTTTTTTGAAAGACTTGGATCTATAAAGTAAATTATGCCGATAATACGCTGGGTGAGAAATTCTTCTGTAGGGGCGGTTTATGATGCGCCCAATTATTTTTTGTGGGGCGCATGGAAATATGCCCCAAGCAATTCATGAATTGCCCCTACAAAAAAATATTAAAATCTGGTATTGCAGCATAAACGAAATTTACGAATAATTTCTCACTCAACGTATATAGCAGATCATCCATGCTTAAAGGATGTTTAAACCTTTCCCTTATACCCTCTACATACTCTTGGTTGTTCTCTATCATAACAAAATTTCTCTTTAAAGCTTTAGCCACATATCCCGTTGTCCCGGTGCCTGCCATTGGGTCTAAGATAAGGTCGCCCTCTTTCGTTGATGTAAGTATTATCCTTTTTAAAAGCTCTATTGGTTTTTGCGTTGAATGAAGTTTTTCTCCGTTTTCTTTTTTTAACCTTTCCTTACCGCCACATATAGGTAATAGCCAGACATTCACCCCCACTTTTCCAATACCAAAAGCCTTTGCATATTCTTTTGTTAAAGGTGAAGCTCTTAACCTCTTTATCCTTTACAGCCCAAGTTAGATGTTCTGTAGCATTGGTGAACCTAACTTCCAACCAATTAGGCATGGGATTAGTTTTTACCCAAACCACATCGTTAAGTATCCAAAATTCCAGATCCTGCATTATCTTTCCTATTGTGTGGAAATAACCCACAAGGTTGCAGAGGACTTCATTACCCTTTTAATCTCTATTAGTAGATCTTTTATAAACTCATCGTATTCTTGAAAGGATGAGAATTTGTCCCAATCATAATCTACACCTTTTACCACACTTTTAACCTTCCAACGCTTTAATGTTTTTTAGATAGTTGTAAAAAATAAGGTGGATCTATAAAAACCATATCAAATATCTCTTTTGGTAGCTTTCTCAAGACTTTAAAGGCATCGCCAAGAATAACCTTATTGATTATTTCACCAAGCTCGTAATTAGATTTATCCTCTTTATCTCTTATAACAAGGCTCTCTACTAAGTGCATGATACTCATACTTTCCTCCTTTATGGTTAAAATTTTACTCAATGCATTACAAAAAACCCGAAGAAGTACTAAAAGAGCTAAACACAAGCTCTGAGGGTTTAACTCAAACAGAAGCTCAAAAAAGGCTTGGAGTGTATGGTAAAAATGTGCTTGAGGAGGAAAGGGAGAGTAAGCTAAAGGTCTTTATCCGGCAATTTACCAGTCCCTTTATCCTTATACTCCTTGCCGCTGGGCTTGGTGCCCTCTTTTTGGGGGATGTCAAGGATGCCATTATCGTTTATGGGCTTATAGTCCTTAACGGCCTTTTAGGCTTTTATCAAGAGCTAAAGGCTATAGCATCTATAGAGGCTTTAAGGTCGATGACCGCCTTGAGGGTAAGGGTGATAAGAGAGGGCATGGAGAGGGAGATAGAGGGTAGCTACCTTGTGCCGGGCGATATAGTTCTTCTAAATGAGGGGGATGTGGTTCCTGCGGATATAAGGCTTATAGAAAGCGTGGGTCTTTTGGTGGATGAAGCTCTCTTAACCGGTGAATCCTTGCCTGTGGAAAAGGATGCAAGCTTAACACTTCCTGAGGATACTCCTCTTCATAGCAGGTCTAATTGCTTATTTAAGGGTACTGTGGTTCTTCGTGGCAAGGCGATAGGTGTGGTGTTTGCCACGGGTAAAAACACGGAGCTTGGTAAGATAGCTCAAAGGCTTCAAGAAAGATCCCCAGAAAGCCCATTAACCAAAGCCCTTGGTTCTTTCGGAAAGAAATGGATTTTTACTCTCTTGGTACTTTTGTCTTTCCTTGTTTTGGTGGGTATGTTGCAGGGAAGATCTGCAAAAACCTTGATCTTTTTTGCCGTTGCCCAGCTTGTTTCTGCAGTGCCCGAAGGGCTTCCTATAGTGGTTACCATAGCCCTTGTGGTAGGCGCTGTAAGGCTTTCAAGGGAAAAGGTCCTCGTAAAATATCTTCCATCTGTGGAAACCCTTGGAAGTGCCACCTTTATCTGTTCCGATAAAACGGGTACCATAACCCTTGGAAAGTTAACGGTACAGGATTACGTGGCTTACGATAAAAAAAGACTCTTTTTGGCCTCTGCCCTTTGCAACGATGCGGATGGTCTAAAGGGAGACCCATTGGAAATAGCCCTGCTTAACTGGTTAGAGAAGGAAAGGGTGAATTGGCAAGCTTTGAGAAGATCTTATGAAAGGCTGTGGGAACATCCCTTTGATACAAAGAGAAGATTAATGGCGGTTATAGTGCCCGATGGCAACGATCGCTTTGACTTTTATGTGAAGGGCGCCCTTGAGAGTTTATCCGCTATGTGTGAAAAGCAATGCCCTAAGGAGGTTTGGGAAGCCCATGATCTGATGGCGGAGAGGGGGCTAAGAGTTCTCGCCTTTGGTTATGCCAAGCTTGAAGAGATTCCAAAAGAGGTGGATGAGGTAAAGATAGAGATTATAGGACTTGTAGGCTTTTTAGACCCTCCAAAAGAAGGGGTAAAGGAAGCAGTCCAAATGGCAAAGTCGGCAGGCATAAGGGTCATCATGATAACGGGTGATAACCTTCTTACTGCAAAGGCAGTAGCCAAGATGGTGGATATCTATCAAGAGGGAGATGTAGCCCTTGAGGGCAAGGATCTTGAAAAATACAAGGACGAAGAACTCTACCAGCTTCTTAAAAGAGTTAGCGTGGTGGCAAGGGCTACGCCCGAGGATAAGTATAGGATAGTGAGAATTTTACAATCCAAGGGTGAGATAGTTGCAGTAACGGGAGATGGAGCCAACGATGCCCCAGCGCTAAGGGTTGCCGATTTAGGTATAGCCATGGGCTCTGGCTCTCAGGCGGCAAAGGATGCGGGGAAGATGATTATATTGGACGATAACCTTGCCATAATAGTAAATGCCATAAGGAGAGGAAGGCTTATAACCAACAACATAGCCAAGGTGATAAGGTACCTCCTTTCTGCAAATTCTTTTCAGATTTTCTACAACTCCTTTGCCATACTAACAGGGCTACCCCTACCCCTATACCCAACCCAGATCCTTTGGATAAACTTGGTAACCGATGGCGTGCAAGACAAGGCTTATCCTTTTACTAAGTACGAAGGAAACCCTATGAAGGAAAAACCCAAAAATCCTATACAAACCTTCCTCGGAAAAAGACAGATCCTAATAATAGCCTATAACGGCATCCTTATGGCAATAGCCCATTATCTACTTTTTCTATATCTCCTTAAAGAATATCCCTACGAGTTATCCCTTACTATAAGCTTTACTTCGGCGGTTTTAAGCCAATGGGCGGTTGGTATTCAAGAGATCTCAGAAAGGCCCTTTTTAAGAAATCCTATAGAACATATAAAGTTAAATCCCTACGTGTTTTTGGGAATATCTATAGGTGCTCTTCTACAAGCCTTGGCTGTTTATGTACTTTCCGACTATTTCCACACGGTTAGCATATCTT
Source organism: Aquificaceae bacterium (assembly GCA_046294875.1). Taxonomy (GTDB): domain Bacteria; phylum Aquificota; class Aquificia; order Aquificales; family Aquificaceae; genus Pampinifervens. Next base: position 3,889 of record JBKBNZ010000087.1, read on the forward strand.
TAGAAATGTTGCCTTATGTCTTTTTGGTGCCTGTGCTTACCTTCTTTGGAATAGAGATTAGGAAGTGGATAAGGCAAAGATAAGCTTTGTTATAGGCTCCACGTCAAGGTCTTTTAGGGCTTGAATTCCATAAAGCCCCTTTTTCTCCGGGATCTTTATAAAGTCCCCTTCTATAGACTTCCAGCGGTTGATAACTTTATAAACTTTTACAAACTCTAAAGCCTTCTCTATGTGCTCTGCTTCTTGCAAAGACAAGGGCTCTTCGTTGGCAACTGCAAAGATTAAACTTTTTTCCTTCAAAAGGTCTAAAAGCTTTTCTATTCTCTTTTTTCTATTTCCTATGAGTTCCAAAAGGCTGTCTTTCCTTCCCATAAAGGCCTCAAGCCTTTCCCTATCCTTTGCCAATTTATACAAAAACATAAACCATCCCTTTACCATATGGGCGGTTTCAAAAAGCCTTAACATCTGACCGGTGGGTGCAGAATCCACCACAATATAGGGGTATTCCCTTGTTAAGTCCAAAAGATGGTCTAACACTGCGGTTTCAAGGGCTGTGGGCGAACGCCTTAGATACTTAGCGTATTCCCCAAGTCCAGACTTTACATGGGGTAAAAGCTCTCCAAGATTAGAGAGAACTCTTTCTGTATAGCCTTCTACCAAATCTTCCGCAGAAAGCTCCAAGGCGTAAAGTTGTCCCTCCACATGCTTTACCTTTGGACCTATAGGCATTCCTAATATGCCCGATAAAGAATGGGCTGGGTCTATTGAGGTCAAAAGGGTTTTATCTTTTTCAGATAGCTTTAAGGCTGTGGTACAGGAAAGGGTGCTTTTACCTACACCTCCTTTACCACCAAAAAAGACAAGGGCTTTTAACAACACGGCATAAAGTCCAAGCCACTCCTTTCTATGCCAAGGCCTTTGTGCCAAAGATGGAATTCATGAAGCATGTATGGGTATAAATCTATGGCATATATACCCAAAGGATTATCCAAACCAAAGTAATCAAGGAAAAGGGAAATTATAAGGAGGTCCCTCAGGTAAGATTGAGAGACCTCCACAGGCTTTTTAAAGTGTAGTTCTATAAAGCCTTTAAAGAGCTCTTTCATTTAAGAGAGAGTATCCACTTGGCAAGCTCTTTTGCTTCCTCTTCTGTTACATTTTGAGGTGGCATGGGTACATTACCCCATGTTCCAACTCCACCGTTTTTAGTACGCTTTGCAAGTTCATCTACCGCATCTGCTTGCCCGGCAAATTTTTTGGCTACTTCTTTAAAGGCAGGGCCAACCTTCTTGTTGTTTATATCGTGGCAGGCAAAACAGCCCTTTTGTTGGGCAAAGGCTTGCATATCCTTTGCTGGAGCTTGGCTTTCTTGCTTTGGAGCCTCTTCTGGTTTTTGCTCTTCTGGTTTTTGTTCTGCTTGTGGTTGTGCTTGCTCTTGGGCGGGTTTTTGCTCAGCCTGCGGTTGTTCTTGGGCAGGTTGCTGTTGGGCCGG
>JBKBNZ010000088.1:0-5348 GCA_046294875.1 Aquificaceae bacterium
ATCTTCAACTCAAAAGGCCAGTCCATAGTGGAGCTTTTTAAAAGGCTTGACCATGAATACTGCAGGAGAAAATGCCCCTACGCCGTTTTTAAAGAATGCTGGACTGTTAAAGAAAAGGATTTTAAACCGATGGAGAAGGTTGCTTAAGCTTTGTATAAGCTCTTAGTCCTTATGTACTCTTCCACACCCTCGGGTACCATCCACCTTATACTTTTTCCCCTTTTTACCCTCTCCCTTATCTCCGTAGAGGAGATGTCTATTCTTCTTACGGGAATAAGAAAGAAGTCTTTCTCTTCCTTTAGCATGGGGAAGTTTTCCTTAATGTAGTTTTTAAGCCTTTTCCCCTTGTTTTCTCTATCTACCACCACAAAGCGTGCCAAGGATATGAGTTCAAGGGGGTCTTTCCAGAGATGTAGGCTAAGGAAGCTGTCTGCACCCACTAAAAAAAAGGGCTTGTAGCCATAGTTTTTGTATACATGCTTTACTGTATCCACCGTGTAGGATATACCGCCCCTTTCTATCTCCAGTCTACTTACTTCATAGCCCTCAAGCCCCCTTAGGGCAACCTCAAGCATGTTAAATCTGTCCTCGGGACTTGCAAGGTGAGGATCCTTTAAGGGAGCCTGAAAGGCAGGCACAAAAAGAACCTTTTCAAAGCCCATTGCCTCTTTTACATCTCTGGCTATCAAAAGATGTCCTATATGGACTGGGTCAAAGCTTCCACCAAAGAAGAGTTCCATATGCTAAAATTTTAACATGCTATGTATAGATTTAACAGGGAAAAAGGTTCTTATAACAGGTTCAACCCGTGGCATAGGTAGGTCTATAGCGGAATTTTTGGCAAAGGCTGGCGCCCAGGTGGTTATAACAGGAAGGGACTCCCAAAGGGCGCAGGAGATAGCAAAAGAAATAGGTGAAAGGTTCCAAGTTCAAACCCTTGGAGTTGCCATGGATATGGCTAACCAAGAATCCATAAAAGAAGCCTACTCAAAGATAGAAAAGGAATGGGGTGGTGTGGATATTCTGGTAAATAACGCAGGTATTACAAAGGATAAGCTTTTTTTAAGAATGTCCCTTGAGGATTGGGAAGAGGTTATAAGGGTGAATTTAACGGGCACCTTTTTGATAACTTCCTTGTGTGTAAAAGGTATGTTAAAGGCAAGGTGGGGAAGGATTATAAACATATCCTCCGTGGTGGGCTTTATGGGCAACGTAGGGCAGGTAAATTACTCCTCTACCAAATCAGCCCTAATAGGCTTTACAAAAAGCCTTGCTAAAGAGCTTGCCAGTAGGAATATCACCGTAAACGCCATAGCACCGGGCTTTATAGAAACAGATATGACCGCAGTGCTTAACGAGGAGATAAAGCAAAGCTATTTAAAGAACATACCTTTGGGAAGGTTTGGAAAGCCCGAAGATGTGGCCGGCGTAGTGCTTTTTCTTTGTTCTGCTTACGCCGATTATATAACAGGAGAAGTTATCCACGTAAACGGTGGCATGTATTAATCTTTTCTTATGCCCCTATGCTATATAGCCTTTGGCAGTAATGTAGGAAACAGGATAGATTATATCCTAAAAGCCATAGACCTTTTAAAAAGCTATGGCCAAATAAAGCGTATATCCACCATATACATAAGCCAACCTTGGGGGAATACGGAACAAGAAGAGTTTTTAAACGGAGTTCTGGAATTTTTTACCGTCTTGGATCCCATAAACCTTTTAAAGACTTTAAAGTATATAGAGGAAAAGGTGGGCAGAAAGCCAAGAGAAAGGTGGGGACCAAGGGAGATAGACCTTGATATACTTCTCTACGAAAACCACATAATTAGGTTTAGCTTTTTGCAGATCCCACATCTTTACTTGACAGCCCGAGACTTTTTTCTATTTCCCCTCTTGGAGATAAATCCAGACCTCGTCCATCCCGTAACAAAGAAAAGCCTAAAAGAGTATGCAAAAGCTTTAAAAAGCAGCCTTACACCCTATGCTTGTGTGTATAATCTTTAATACTATGATGGAGCTGGAGATCATCAAAATAAGAGAGACAGTGGATGAGATTATGGATATGCTTATAGAACTACAAAAGGACATAGAGTATATAAAAAGCCTTTTGGAAGAAAAAATGGGTAAAAGGGAAGAAGAGAGCAAGGAAGAAAACTCTTAGTCTACCACTTTAATTCACTCCTTTTTGCGTAGGTTTGTGGCTTGGCTTGGAAAAAGTCTGTTTTTGTGTCGTTTATGGTTCTAAACTGGTCTATCCACTTCATAGGATTGTCCACTACATCTGGATAGAGTGGCTTATATCCAAGCTGCGTAAGTCTTAGGTTGGAAAGGTATTTTATATATCTGTCTATTAAATAATCGTTCAAGCCCAGAATTTGGTTTTGGGTTACGTATTTCCCCCACTCTATCTCTTTTGAAGTGGCAAATTTGAAAAACTCGTATACCCATTTTTCTATCTCCGGAGTAAACAGCTCTGGGCTTTCTTGTTTTAATGTTAATATGATGTTTCTAAACAGGCTCACGTGCGTTAATTCATCTCTGTTTATGTATTTGATCTGCTGGACTGTGTTTCTCATCTTGCCTTGGCGCCCCAAGGTGTAGAAGAAGGCAAAGCCAGAATAGAAGTATAGGCTTTCTAATACATAGTTGCCAAAAACGGCTTTGATAAAATTCTCCTCTGTGGGCTTTCGGATAAACTCATTGTAAAGCTCCGCTATTAGAGAGTTGCGCTCCATCAAAACCTGGTCTTGTCTCCAGTAGTTGTATATCTCATCGGCGATGGTGGGCTCTACTACGCTTTCCAGAATAAATTGATAGGAATAGGAATGCAAGGCTTCTTGGAATTCTTGGGATGTTAAAGCCATAACAAGCTCTGGTGCTGTGATATAACGGGCAAATTCTTTTAGCATATTGACTTGGTAGCTATCCAAAACTATTAGAAAGGAAAGCACCATTTCATAGGCTCTTTTCTCATACTCGGATAGCTCCTTTTCGTATTGCTTTCGGTCTTCGGTCATTGGAATTTCTTCTGGTATCCAAAAGTTGGTAAAGCCCATTGTTTTATAAAGGTCAAAAGCCCACTGGTATTTAACGTTGTTAAGCTCCATTATGTTGGTAGGATTACCAAAGACTATCTTTCTCTTTGATGGCTCTCTATCTCCCTGTGGATTGAAAATAATGGTTCTTTCCATTGTATCACCTCCTACGCGGAGCAGCTTTCACACTCTTCTATGTCCGTAAGGCTTTTGCTTCTCATGTAATAGATGGTTTTTAATCCAAGCTCCCAAGCAAGCTCATAAAGTCTGGATAGCTTATATCCATCTACCTGTTCTGGGTCTATGAAAAGGTTCAAGGATTGGGCTTGGTCTATCCACTTTTGCCTCACAGAGGCAGCTTTTATTATCCACTCTTGGTCTATGTTATAGGCGCTTTTATAGTGCCAGAAGTATTTGTCTATCTCTGGTGGCACTTGGGGGAGTATTCCCGACATGTTTTCTTCCTTGTAAAACTTGGCAAAGATGGGGTCTATGGATGGTGTGGCACCTATTATTAGAGAAGTGGAGCCCGTTGGCATTAAGGCTATTAGATAGGCATTTCTAATGCCGTGTTTTTTTACTTCTTCTGCTAAGCTTATCCAGTCAAAGCCATTCTTTGACATCTTTTGGTTTTCTTCCTGCGTTCTTCCAAAGAATATACCCTTGCTCCAATCGGAGCCTTTAAACAAAGGATAGGCTCCCCTTTCTTTGGCAAGTTCCATAGAGCCTTTTATAGAGTAATAGGCTATCCTTTCAAAGAGTTTATCTGCAAATTCAAGGTGCTCCTGTGTCTCCCATTGGATGCCGTTTTTTACCAAACAATAATGGTAGTTGCTAACGCCTATGCCTATAGCTCTGTATCTTTTGTTGGTGTCTTCCGCCTCCTTTATGGCATAAAAGTTCATATCTATTACGTTGTCAAGCATTCTAACCAATATAGGTACTACTCTTTCCATGTCTTTTTCTGTATAAACTTTTCCCAGATTTATAGAACCAAGATTACAAACTACCACATCCCCAGACTTTTTCCTGTGAGTTATGGTACCATCTTCGGAAAGAGTTTCTTCCACATGTTGAGTTACAGACATATTCTGGACTATCTCATGACATAGGTTAGAACTGTAGACCATACCGCAATGTTTATTGGGATTTAGTCTGTTGGCGGTGTCTCTGAAAAAGATATAAGGTTCCCCAGTTTCAAAGATCACTGTGAGAAGTCTTTTCCAAAGCTCAAAAGCTGGAATTTCTTTTTTAGCATGGGCTGGCAATTCCTTTTCTAACTTTTCATAGAGTTTTTCAAACTCTTCTCCATAGAAATCTTCTAAGTTTTTCCCATCCTTTACGTTTTTGCAATAGTAAGGGTCGAGCAAAGTCCATTTATCCCTGTTTTTCAACCTTTTCATAAATAGGTCTGGTATGGAAATTGCAGGATGAATGTCGTGCGCCTTTTTTCTCTCATCGCCCACGTTGGTTTTTACCTCAAGAAAGTCCAATACATCCTTGTGCCATATATCTAAGGTAATACTGGCGGAGCCCTTTCTCATACCAAGCTGGTCTACGTATACCATCACGTCGTTGAGAATTTTAACTACGGGTAACACTCCAGAGCTTGCTCCTTTGAACTTTCTTATGGGAGCTCCTGCTCCCCTTATCTTGCCAAGATATATCCCCAATCCACCAGCAAACTTTGAGATCTGACCTGCCTTTTGCACGTTGTCAAAGATATCATAAAGGTCGTCGTCCACCGTCAACACAAAGCAAGAGCTTAGTTGTGTATGAGTTCTCCTTGCGTTCATAAGGGTAGGAGTTGCCAAGGATATCTCATGGTTGCTAAGCAGGTCATAGAAGGTTTTAGCCCATTTTAGGCGTTCCTTTTCTGGAATGGCCAAGGTCATAGCTATAAGCATATACATTTCCTGTGGTAGCTCTATTATCCGCCCCTCTTCATCTCTTACCAAATATCTATCGGTAAGTATCTTTATGCCTGTATAGTTAAAAAGTAAATCTCTTTCGGGCTTTATATAGTGTGCCAGTTCTCGGAAGTCTTGCTCTGTGTAGGCTTGTAATAAATATTCTCCGTATATGCCCTCATGGGTTTTTACCAGTCTATAGAAGCTATCGGGGTTGTAGGGCTTGTATTTGCCGTTTATCTTATCCTTTACCTTGTAGCCTCGTGTGTGCCCTACTTCTTTGTATAGGTCATATAGGAGAAGTCTGGCAGCTACATATTGCCATTGTGGAGCTTGTGGAGATATCTTCTCTGCGGCGGTGCGTATAAGAAGCTCTTGGATTTCTTTGGTGCTTATACCATCT
>JBKBNZ010000089.1:0-5246 GCA_046294875.1 Aquificaceae bacterium
AGAAATATATAAAAGGAGGTTAGCAAGCCCAAAAGGACAAAGGGAAAGGGGTCGTAGTTGTAAAGGGAGGAGGTAAAGCCAGCTATAGAAAGCCCCAATACCAAAGCCAAGACAAGGATATAAAGCCATTCCTTTGCTTTTATCTTCAGCATAGCCTAAGGTCTTTTTCTATAAACTTTAAAAGATTTATAACGCCCATGCTAACACCAGGCCAGCCCTGCCCGGGAAAAACCGTATCCCCCACAAGGTATACGCCCTCCAAAGGTGTAAAAGCAGAGGGGTAAGAAAAGGGAAAGTAATCCTTTATTACCGGTATTCCACCCACAGAGCCCCTGTATCTTCCTGTATACCTCTCAAAGGTTTTTGGTGTGCCTGCAAAGACCTTTAGCTTTTTGAGGTTTTTAAGGGATGGGATATGCTCGTAGAGCACCTCAAGGCAATACTCAAGGGCCTTCTCCTTTTTTTCTATGTACTCTTCCCTTGATAGGTTTTCCCAAAGTTCAAGCCTTGTATGGGTAGATATGGTTATGCTTCTGGTCTTTTCTTTGCTAAGGACTGGGTCATCTTCTTCGGAGAAAGATACGAACAAAGACCTGCTGCCCGTGTAAGGGATGGGCTTTTCAAGAAGTAAAAAATGGTGGTGTTTTACGTCCTGCGGTATTTCTCCTTCCACCGTCATGTATATGGTAAAGGCGCCCCAAAGCTCCTTATAGGTCTTCTTTGCCTTTTCAGAAAAGGCTTTTAGCTCTTCTATAAGGTCTCCAGCCTTCCAAAGGGTGGTGTTTAGAATAACCCTTTTCGCTTCGTAGATGCCCCCGTTGGTATAAAGCACATAGCCCCAAGGTTTTCTAACTATCCTTTTTACCTTCGTACGTAGGCTTAGCCTTTTCACTTTTCTCGCAAAGCTATCCAAAAGCCTTCCCATACCTCCCACCACGTAGTAATTGGTTAGATTGGGATAGGTTAAGCCCAAGGAAGCCACCGAAAAGGGCACCTTATCCATAAATCCCTGAGCGGTTATTAGGGTATGGTGGTTTAAAAAAAGCTCATAGGAGGAGTTAAAGTCTCCTAAATACAACCTTGCCACCCGTTTGGCACTAAAGAAGTTGCAAAGGAGAGTAGACAAAAAGTCAAAGGGTTTTTGGGATAAGGCTTTTATGGGAGAGAGGGGGCTTGGGTAAGGTAGAGTATGGCACCAAAGGTTCCACATAGACTGGCTTACCTTATAAACCCTGTTCCAAAAGCCCTTGTGAAACATCCCCGGAAAAGCCTTTTCTATTTCCTCCAAAGACCTTTCCCTATCCCTCCATCGGTTTATCCTATTTTCTCCCACATGCACCACCATGGCAGGGTCTATGGGCTTTATGGGTAGGTCAACCTTTAAAAACTTGGCTATCTTGCCAACGGGTAGGTTTTCCTCCGCTCCCACAAAAGTGGCAGCCCCCACGTTGTAGTAAAAGCCATCCCTTTCAAAGGTACCCGCACACCCACCCAAATAATCCAAAGCTTCAAAGAGGATAACATCCTTGCCCATATGGGAAAGCAAAGAGGAAGCCAAAACACCACCAATGCCACCACCCACGACTGCGTAATCAAGCATAAGGTAAATTATGGAAAGACTAATAGGGAAATAGTAGCCTTGAAATTACCTTTGGAAATGTAATAAAGCCCTGTAGCCTATATCCTTCCTATAGTGCATCCCTTCAAAGTGTATTCTTTTTATGACATCATAAGCCTTCTCTTGGGCTTCTTTTAGGTCTTTGCCCCATGCGCACACGTTTAGAACTCTTCCCCCTTTAGTGAAAACTTTGCCTTCCCTTATCTCTGTACCCGCGTGGAAAACCAGCACACCCTCCATACTTTCCACTTCTTCAAGCCCTTTTATCTCTTTGCCATCCTCTGGCTTTTCTGGATAGCCCTTGCTTGCCAATACTACACAAAGGGTATGCCTTTGGTCTATTTCAAACTCTATGCTTTTACCCTCGTAGAAGTTTAGCAGGGCTTGCAAAAAGTCCCCTTTTATTCTCATAAGCAAGGGTTGAGCCTCTGGGTCTCCAAGACGTACGTTAAATTCCAAGACCTTTGGTCCTTTTTGGGTAAGCATAAGCCCGGCGTACAAAAAGCCCCTGTAGTTTATCCCTTCCTCTTTAAGGCCTTTTATAACCCTTTCTATGATAAGCTCCTTTATAGACCTTTCCGTATCTTCATCCACAAAGGGGTTGGGAGAATAGGCACCCATCCCACCCGTGTTGGGACCCTTATCTCCATCCAACAGCCTCTTGTGGTCTTGGGAAGTGGGCAAAGGAACATAGCTATCGCCGTTTACCATAACTATGTAAGAGGCTTCCTCACCCTCTAAGAACTCCTCTATTACAAGCTTTGAACCTGCCTCTCCCAAAGCCTTTTTTACAATAAGCTTGTCTATGGTTTGGTACGCTTCTTCGTAGCTTTTGCAGATGAAAACACCTTTACCACTGGCAAGCCCATCGGCTTTTATAACCACGGGTAGACCAAAATCCTTTATAAAGCTCTTTGCCTTCTGGGGGTCTTCAAAGATGTGAAACTCTGCCGTTGGAACTTGGTACCTTTGCATAAACTCCTTTGCAAAGGCTTTGCTTCCTTCCAAAAGGGATGCTCTTTTGTTGGGACCAAAAACCTTTAAACCCCTTTTTTCAAATTCATCCACTATGCCCGCCACCAGCGGTGCCTCTGGCCCCACTACTGTGAAATCTATACTTTCCCTTTGGGCAAAGTCTGCAAGGGCTTGTACGTGTGTAGGATCTATGGGTACATTTTTGGCTATCTTTGAAGTACCTCCATTACCCTTGGCGCAATAAAGCTCTTTTACCAAAGGACTTTGGGACAGCTTCCAAGCTATGGCATGTTCCCTTCCACCGTTTCCAACGACAAGAACCTTCACCTTTTAAATTATAGCACGAATACACATCAGGCCAAAGGCTTATCTTTTTCCTTCAAGCCTTTGAAAGAACGCACTCCTTCGCTATTTTAAGAAAGTTCTCCAAAAGCCTCATGCCCTCTTCGGAGAGTATGGATTCTGGATGGAACTGTACTCCAAAAAGGGGATATTCCACGTGCTGGACACCCATTATCTCCTCATCCTCAGACCATGCGGTTATCTTCAAAAAGTCTGGCAAGGTTTGCCTGTCTATAACCAAGGAATGGTAGCGCACTGCGGTAAAGGGGTTCTTAAGCCCTTCAAAGATACCCTCTTGAGTGTGGTATATCAAAGAAGTCTTCCCATGCATTAGCCTTTTCGCCCTAACTATTTTGGCACCAAAGGCATAACCAATGGACTGATGGCCAAGGCATACGCCCAATATGGGTATATCCTTATAGAAGTTTTTAATCACCTCTACCGAGATGCCCGCCTCCTTTGGGGTGCACGGACCCGGAGATATCACAATGGCATCGGGCTTTGCCCTCTTTATATCCTCCAAACTTATCTCATCGTTCCTGCGCACCGCCACATCCGCAGACAGCATCTGAAGATAATGAACCAGGTTGTAGGTAAAAGAGTCGTAGTTATCTATCATCAAAACTTTCATAAGGATTAAAATATAATCCATTCTATGCTAAGAAGTCTTATTTATGGTATAGCCCTTACCCTTTTCTTCGTGGTAGCTTCTTTGATATACATACTCAAAAAAAGCGTAAGCAAGGATATCTTAGTTGTGTTCTTTCACATAGACAAAGGGTATCTTTTCCTTTCCGTGTTTGCCATTTTTCTCTACCATACCTTTGATAACCTTAGGCTTTTTGTCCTCTCAAGGGCTATGAACCTTAGATATTCCTTTTTTTACGGTTATGTTATATCCCTTATAAACACCTTTGGTGCCACCATAACGCCAGCCCATATGGGCGGTGAGTTTATGTCCCTTTACACCTTATCAAGAAAGGGCGGTAGGTTCCACAAGGTGATGAGTATAGTAACCATGAAAACCTTAACAGGTATGGCCTTCTTTCTATTGGCCTTTCCCTATGTACTTTTTTATCTTTACAAACATCCCAAAACATCTTTAAGGATACTTACAATACTGGTACTGTTTTTCCTTGCCTTTTTTGCTTTTTACTTAGTTTTTAAAGTGCTGTCAAAGAGAAAATCTGTAGAAAACTCAAAGATTACCCAAAAGATAAAATACACTTTAAAAAGATACGTAGTAGTTTCAAGGATGTTTTTAAAAGACAAAAAGTTTAGCCTTTTGATGGCTTCTGTTAGTAGTATCTTTCTTTATGTGTGTTTTTTGGCTTCCGGTGCCTTTTTGGTAAAGGGATTAAATGCGGACGCAAGCTTTTTTAAAGCTATGGAGCACCAACTTATGCTTCTTTATGCCATATTCCTAAGCCCAACGCCGGGGGGCAGCGGTGTGGGAGAGGTGGGAGCCTTCTATGCCTTTGATGTATTCCTTGATGTGGGTCTTCTTGGAGGCTTTTCTATCCTTTGGAGGTTTATAACCCAATACCTTAGCGCCCTTATGGGAGGTTTTCTTTTAATCTTCCTAATCTTTAAAGATTCCAAGAGGCTAAAAAATGCTTGACCTTATAAATCCATACTCATACGCCGTGAAGATAAGAAACTGGCTTTATGATAAGGGTTTTATAGAAAGGTGTAAACTTTCTATACCGGTGATCTCCGTGGGAAACCTTTCGGTGGGAGGCAGTGGTAAGAGCTCTTTGGTAAGGTACATAGGCAAGCTCTTTGAGGAAAAGCTCCACCTTTGCATCCTTTCAAGGGGCTACCGCCGCAAAACAAAGGGTACCCTTTTGGTTTCTGAAAGGGGGAAGATAATGGTAGATTGGCAAGCCTGCGGGGATGAGCCCTATATGTTGGCAAAGCTTTTGCCAAGGGCAAGCGTGGTTGTGGACGAGAACCGATGCAGGGGCGCCCTTTTTGCTATAAATAGGCTAAAACCAGACCTTATAGTCCTTGACGATGGCTTCCAACACAGGAAAATCCACCGCCATATAGACTTGCTTCTTTTGAAGAAAAGAGACCTAAAAGACAGGCTTTTACCCTTTGGAAGATTAAGAGAACCACTAAGCAGCATAGAAAGGGCTCATATAATAGTGCTTTCTTACACAGAGCTTGAGGATTTTAACTGGCAACACACAAAAAAGCCAACCCTAAGGATGGTAAGGGAAAACTGGAGAGTGGTAAGGTACCTTGACGGTAAAAACCTTGAAAACTTCAAAGACTACAACTTTATAGCCTTTGCAGGGCTTGGAGA
>JBKBNZ010000090.1:0-5153 GCA_046294875.1 Aquificaceae bacterium
CTTTATAGAAGGTTTGGGAATAGTTTTTGGGAAAACTTGGAATTGTGGGTTATGCCGCCTGCTGTTATCAAATACATCGTGGATAACTCTTGGGTGCTTTCCCCTATATATGGGCTAATAAAGGCGGACGCTTGCGTCCCCTATGCACCCATAGGTTGGGAAGAGCTTTACCAAGAAAAAAAACTTTTTAATTTTTGGAAAAACCATATAAGGAATCTATCGGAAAGGCTCCTAAAGGGCAAATGGCTTATTCCCTTTGTTTCTAAAAGATACCTTTCCCTGTTTGATACCTCCTTTGCGGAGGGAATAGTAAGGTTTGAGTATTATAGAAGGGATGAAAAGGTGAAAAACCCACAAAAGCATTATGCTTACACTCTTAGGTATATAGCTGAGAAAAACGTAGACCTTTCCCAGCTTCATAAGATAAACTTCTACGATTATAAGGTACATGAAGTTGTGGATAAAGAAGAAGAAAAGATTATAATCCTAAAATCCGAGGGTAAGTATGAGCTCTGAAGTTTATCTATCGGTAGTTATACCCGCTTACAATGAAGAGGAAAACGTACCTATACTTTACGAAAAATTAAAGGCAGTTCTTGAAAACCTTGACAGGCACTATGAGATAATCTTTGTGGATGATGGTTCCAAGGATTCTACATGGGAAAGGTTAAAGGAAATAGCGGAAAAAGATAAAAAGGTTAAACTAATACGCTTTAGAAAAAACTACGGGCAAACTGCCGCCATGTATGCGGGTTTTCAACACGCCAAGGGTGAAGTTATTATAACCATGGACGCAGACCTTCAAAACGATCCGGAGGACATTCCAAAGCTTTTAGAAAAGCTTCAAGAGGGCTATGATATCGTAAGCGGATGGAGAAAAAATAGAAAAGACCCATTCCTTTCAAGAAAGCTTCCTTCAATGGTTGCCAACTGGATCATATCAAAGGTTACGGGAGTAGAATTGCACGATTATGGATGTACTTTAAAGGCTTATAAGTCTGACATTATAAAGAGGCTTGAGCTTTATGGAGATATGCATAGGTTTTTGCCAGCCCTTACCAAAAGATTGGGGGCAAGGATCACGGAGATCCCTGTAAAACACCATCCAAGGATCTACGGAAAATCCAAATATGGGATAGGAAGAACGGTAAGGGTTATACTGGATATATTCCTTGTGAAGTTCCTCAATGAATATCTCAACAAGCCCATGTACGTTTTTGGAACTATGGGCTTTTTCTTGCTTTCCTTTGGACTTTTAACTCTTTTCTATCTTATCTTTATTAAGCTTTTCCTTGATGAAAGTATTGGAAGAAGGCCCCTTCTGATATTAAGCGTTTTGTTTATCTTGGCGGGCATACAGCTTATATCCACGGGAATACTGGCGGAGCTTTTGGTTAGGATATACTACAGAACCAAGGAAGAAAAGCCCTTCATAGTGGAGGAAAAGGTAAACCTTTAAATATCCGCGCCCTCCAATATGTTATCACATCTACAAACTCTCTCTTGGGGAATTCTCTTTAAAAACTCAAGTATAACTTTCCCTATCTCTTCCTCCTTTTGCTTCATAAGGTTTATAACTTCGTCGCTTGTAAGTGGGTAGCCAGCAATGCCGGCGGCAAAATTTGCCACAATACACAAGCTTGTATAACACATGGTGAGCTCTCGGGCAAGGACTACCTCCGGATAACCCGTCATACCCACCACATCTCCACCCAGTTTTTCTATCATCCTTATCTCTGCAGGGGTTTCAAACCTTGGTCCTTCTGTACAAGCATAAGTACCGGAAAGATGATAAGGTAGCTTAAGGTCTTCAAGAACCTCCATCATAACAGCTCTCATTTGAGGACAGTAAAGCTGAGTTGAATCTATATGGACTACTTTACCCTCTTTGAGAAGCTTTGCTACCTTGTCCTCGCCCTTTACAGGAATAGAGTACTTGCCCTCGTAGAAGGTATTTTCTCTTTTTTTGGTAAAGTCCAGAAGGTCATCTACGAGAACAAAATCCCCCGGGTGAAACTTTTTGTTTATAGACCCTACCGCAGAGATGGCCAAAACTCTATTTACTCCAAGCTCTCTAAAAGCCCAAAGGTTAGCCCTGTAGGGAACTTTATGGGGCGGGTATATATGACCTTCTCCGTGCCTTGATATAAAAAATACTTCTTTATCCCCCACCTTTGCAACCACTACGGGAGAAGAAGGCTCTCCGAAGGGCGTTCTTATTTCTATCCTTTCAAGGACGTTGAAAATATCAAGTTTATAAAGCCCGCTTCCGCCTATTATTCCTATCATATTTTTCTCCTTTGTTATATAATTTTACCATCAGCCGGAGTGGCGGAACTGGCAGACGCAGGGGATTCAAAATCCCCCGCCCGAAAGGGCGTGCGGGTTCGACTCCCGCCTCCGGCATAAAAAAGCCCATGGGACTACTTAAACATTCCTTATCCTTTTCTATAGCCACCTTAATAAGCAGAGTACTTGGCTATGTAAGGGATGCCCTTATAGCCTATTACTTTGGCGTTTCTTCTATAAGCGATGCCTTTTTCGTTGCTTTTAGGCTTCCCAACACCTTTAGAAGGCTTTTTGGTGAAGGAGGCTTTAATGCAGCCTTTATACCCATATTCGCAAAAAGGTCAAAGGAAGGAACAGAAAAAGGCTTCCTAAATTCCGTCTTTACCTACTACACCCTTTTTAACCTAATCACATCCCTTATAGGTATCCTCTTTGCAGAATGGATAATAAGGCTTATAGCGCCGGGTATTGTGGCAAAGAACTACTTTGACCTTGCGGTCTTTATGGCAAGGTTTCTCTTTAGCTACCTTTTCTTTGTAGGCCTTAGTGCCTTTTTTATGGCAGTTTTGAACACAAGGGGGGTTTTTTTTATCCCTGCATTTGCTCAGGCAGTTTTCAATATGGTTTTTTCCTTATGTTTAGCTTTGGGTGCTAACCTCTTTGGCTACTTTGCCCTTGTGTTGGGTGTGTTGCTTGGGGGTCTTTTTCAGCTTCTTTTTCACCTTCCCTCGGTTTTATCCTTGGGGCTCTTCCCAAAGCCCACTCTGGAAAGGGATAAAGATTTAAATCTTCTCCTAAAGAGGCTTGTGCCCGCCCTCATGGGCTTTGGAGTAGCCCAGCTTTCCTTTTTTATTGATACCTTTTTGGCTTCTTTCCTTACCCTTGGTGCCATATCTTACCTTTACTATGCCAACAGGATCTTTCAGCTACCTTTGGGAGCTCTTTCTGTGGGTGTTGCCAACTCCTTACTTTCCCTTCTTTCTGGAGGAAGCGACCCAAGGAGTAATATAACTTTGGCCTTTAGGTTTATAACTCTTCTTGCTCTGCCAGCCACCGGTGGGCTAATAGTCCTTTCAAAAGATATCATAGCCCTGCTATACGGCAGGGGAAGGTTTTCTCAGGAGGATGTTTATATAGCCGGTAGTGTGCTTGCCGTTTATTCCTTGGGACTTCTTTTCTTTTCCCTTCAAAAGGTTTTATCCAGCGTCTTTTTTGCAAAGGGGGATACTAAAAGGCCTGTGTTTTCCTCCCTGTTTGCAGTCCTTTCGGAGGGCATCTTTGCCTTTCTTTTTGCCTTTGTTTTAAAGTTGGGAGTTGTGGGCTTATCCCTCGGGACTGCAAGCTCTTCTTTGGTGGGCTTTGGCTATCTTTTTTACTCTTGGAAGGAAAGAAGCATCGACCTAAGGGCTTATACAAGCACTCTGCTTAAGGGCCTTTTGGCAACCTTTGTTATGTGCTCTTTTCTAATGGTAATAAAACCCTCCCCTTACCAACTTCTATATATAATACCAATGGCTTCCATAATCTACTGGTTTGTTTTATTACTTTTCAAAGAGCCCTTAGCTTTGAGCCTTTTGAGCCTTTTGAAGGGCTTTGTTAAGAAGGGTGGTAACCCTTGAGGCTCTTCTGCCTGCCTCATTCTTGTGTATAACTCCCTTGGAGGCAGTATGGTATATGATGCTTACTACTTTCGGTAAAAACTCTTGCGCCTCTTGGAGTTGTCCTGCTTCTACCATCTTTCTAAACTTCTTTATGTATGTCCTCATCCTTGATAGATGATACCTGTTTCTCAACCTCCTTTTGGCGTCTCTTCTCATACGTTTTTCTGCTTGCCTTGTGTTGGGCATCTTCTACCTCCGAAAAAAATGATTTTTAAGGCAACGGGCGGATTTGAACCGCCGTAAAAGGGATTTGCAGTCCCTCGCCTAGCCGCTCGGCCACGTTGCCTAAGAGCGGGCGACGGGACTCGAACCCGCGACCTGCTGCATGGCAAGCAGCCGCTCCACCACTGAGCTACGCCCGCTGTATTAATATATTATATCACTTTACTCCACGTTTGCTACCTGTTGTTTAAGCCTGTCTATTTCTGTCTTTATCTCAACGCCTATAGAAGCCATGTCGGGCAGTTTGTTAGAAAGGGTGGTAATTTCCCTGTGCATTTCTTGGAAGAAAAACTCCAGCCTTCTTCCTACATCTTCGTTGGACTTCATCAATTCTTTTACCTTTAGGAGGTGGCTTTTAAACCTTGTTATTTCTTCCTCTATGTCCATCTTGGATAACACCAAGGAGATCTCGTTAATCACAAGGGCTTTGTCTTCTACAAGACCCAACTCTTGTGCCTTTTCTAATATCTTTCTTTTAGCTTTTTCATAAACTTCTTCCCTCTTTTTCAGTATCTCTTCAAGGAGGCTTTCTATCCTTCGTATCCTGCTTTCCATATCTTCCCTTATGTACTCTCCCTCCTGAAATCTTCTGTTTAAAAGCTCCTTTAGGGCATCGCTAAGGGCGCAAGATATGGCCTCTTCAAGGGAAGGGTCTATCTCCTCTTGGGGTGCTTCCGAGAACTTGGTTGCCAGTTGAAGCACCGTATCATCGCTTACGTTAAGCTCTAATTTGTCCCTTATTAACTTGAAAAACTTTATGTTGGTTAGGAGGTCTTCAAGGTTTACTGGCTCGATGATGTCTTTTCTTTTTATGTTTATCTGCACGCTGACAGTGCCCCGCCTTAAAAACTCCCTTACTATCCTTCTTATGGAAAACTCAATAGCCATAAGGCTGTAGTTGGATTTTATAAAGACTTCGAGGTTTTTCCCGTTTAGACTCTTGACAAAAACATTCACAGCCCATTTTTCATTTTCATACGT
>JBKBNZ010000091.1:0-4985 GCA_046294875.1 Aquificaceae bacterium
TCAAAGAAAGAACCCAAAAGGCTTAAAAGAATGTAATGCCAATAGGTTTTTAAACGTTGCAGAACCCACTTGATATTTTCCATGAATAAACTATTTTATTAGACTAAGGATGGTGAGGTGGGTTGTAGGTATTTTAATAATCTTCCTGCTTATAGACCACTTTTGGGTGCATGTTGGAAAATCTTACCTTGATAGGCTAAGGGGTGAGTATAGACAGGAGCTGAAGAATGCTACAGGAAACGAAACTATAGAGCTTCAAGAATCTTATAAAAAGAGTATACTGGACGAATTATGGGAAAAGGCCAAAGAGGTAATCCAAAAGGCTAAAAAGTCCGAAGAAGGAGGTAAATGATGGAGTTTAAGTTTAACACCGTTGAAGAGGCCTTGGAGGATATAGCCCAGGGTAAGATGGTGATAGTGGTGGATGACCCCGACAGAGAAAACGAAGGCGATTTGGTTATGGCTGCGGAGAAGATAACTCCCGAGGCTATCAACTTTATGGCAAAGTATGCAAGAGGCCTTATATGTTTGGCTTTAACACCCCAAAGATGCGAAGAGCTTGACCTTTATCCCATGGCCGTTAGAAATACAGACCCAAAGGGTACCTACTTTTGTGTTTCCATAGACGCCCATCCCAAGTTTGGGACAACTACGGGTATATCTGCCTTTGACAGGGCTATGACCATAAAACTGGCGGTAAGCCCCGACGCGAAGCCCTCCGATTTTATAAGACCCGGCCATGTTTTCCCTCTAAAGGCAAGGCCTGGGGGCGTTTTAGAAAGGGCAGGGCATACAGAGGCAAGCGTAGACCTTGCAAAGCTTGCGGGCTTGTATCCTGCCGGTGTTATATGTGAAATAATGAAAGATGACGGCACCATGGCAAGGTTGCCCGACCTTATAGAATTTGCGAAAAGGTTCAATCTAAAGATAATAACCATAGCAGACCTTATAAGGTACAGGTTAAAGAGAGAAAGGCTTGTGGTTAGGGAGGCTACCGCAAACCTACCTACAAGGTACGGCTTTTTTAAAATACATGCCTACAGACATGTGCTTACTGGTGAAGAACAGGTAGCCCTTACCATGGGCGAATGGAAAGAGGACGAGCCCGTGCTTGTAAGGGTTCATTCAGAATGCTTGACAGGAGACGTTTTTAAGTCCCTTAGGTGCGACTGCAGGTCTCAGCTTGAAACTGCCATGGAAGCCATAGCCCAGGAAGGAAAAGGTGTTTTGGTGTATATAATGGGACACGAAGGAAGGGGAATAGGCATCGTTAATAAGATAAAGGCTTATCATCTTCAAGACTTGGGCTATGACACGGTGGAGGCCAATGAAAAGGTGGGATACCCCGCAGACCTGAGGGATTATGGTATAGGCGTACAGATACTTCTTGACCTTGGCGTGAGGAAGATGAGATTGCTTACCAATAATCCAAGGAAGATAGTAGCCCTTGAAGGCTACGGACTTGAAGTGGTAGAAAGGGTCCCCTTAAAGACCCCCGCCTGCGAACACAACCAAAGATATTTGGAGACCAAAAAGTCAAAGCTCGGCCATCTACTGTAAAGGTAGGTATATTCGGAAGATACTTCCTTGGCCTTCTTTGCTTTCCACTTCCACCTTTCCCCCATGGGAAAGGGCTATGTGTTTTACTATGGAAAGTCCCAAGCCTGTGCCTCCCATTTCCTTTGACCTTGAAGGGTCAACTCTGTAAAACCTTTCAAAGATAAAGGGGATATGTTCCTTTGGAATGCCCATACCCGTGTCTACAACTTCAATAACAGAATAGTTATCCCTTGTGTGGGCCTTTATCTCTACACTTCCTCTCCTTTTGTTGTATATTATGGCGTTATCCACAAGGTTTTTAAACAGAAGAAAGAGCTTGTCCCAATCTCCCTTTATCTCAAAGTTCTCATCTACCAAATTATTTAAAGAAACCTCTTTTTCCTGGGCCTGTGGCTCAAGCAGGTCAAAGACCTCTTCTATGAGAAGTCTAAGTTTTATTGGTTCTCTTTTTACCCTTTCCTCTCCCGATTCTAACTTGGTGATTATAAGAAGGTCTTCTACGAGCCTTTTCATATCTTCTACACGCTTTAGAGCCTTTTCAAGAAAGGCTTTTTTATCCTCCCTCTCTTCTTCTTCGTAGAGGGTTTCCAAAAGACTTTTTAAAACCGCTATAGGTGTTTTCAATTCATGGGACACATTAGCCACAAACTCCTTTTTAGACCTTTCGTACCTTTTTAACTCCGTTATGTCGGAAAACCTCGCCACGTTTAGCTCACTACCCACAAAAAGGTAGAGGGAATACTCCCTTCCTTCATGGTCAAAATGGCAAACCTTTTCTTTGTTTTCTGACAAGGCTTCTGCTATACAGCTAACGACGGTGAGATTCTTTACCCCTTCGTAATAAGGCCTTCCCTCAGAACCTTCCCTTATTATCCCCCTTTTAAGAAGAAAATCGTTTCCAAAGACTATCCTACCCTCCTTGTCTATAAGTAGATAACCCTCTTCTACCCTGCTGAGGAAATCCTTAAGAAGGCTCATGGGAGTATATTAAATTAAGGATCTTTTCAATCCTTTCCTCCAACTCCTGTTCTGTCGTTGCCACAAGGTTTATATGTCCCATCTTTCTCCTTGGTTTTTTCTCCTTACCATACCAGTAAAGCTTTGTACCCTCTATGGAAAGGAGACTTTCAAGGTCTATGTTCTCAAGGGACAAGCCAAGGAGGTTCACCATGCCCGACGGAGATTTTAGCTTTGTAGAACCCAAGGGAAGACCGCATATAGCCCTCAAAAGGTTTTCAAACTGGGAAGTATAGCATCCATCAAGGGTGTAATGTCCCGTGTTATGGGGCCTTGGTGCAAACTCGTTTATCAAAACCTTCCCATCCCAAGTATAGAAAAACTCCACCGCCAACAAGCCAACCAAGTTTAGATCTTCCATAAGGGAAAAAAGTACCTCTTGCGCCTCTTTTATGTATAGGTTTCTTGTGAGGTTGTAAAGAAGTATGCCCTTATCGTGGTGGTTTATGGTTAAAGGATACACGTGCCTATTGCCTTTTTTGTCCCTTACACCTATGAGGGAAAACTCAAAGCTAAAGTCTACCAGTCTTTCCACCAAGAATCTATCTTCCTCAGGGTGATTTTTAAGAACCCCTTCTATATCCTCCTCATAATAGACCCTATACTGTCCCTTGCCATCATAACCAAGCCTTTCCGCTTTTATCACGCAAGGAAATCCGAAGGTCTTTACCTTTTCCCTTAAGGTTTTTCCATCGGTAACCACGAAATCCACCGTGGGATAGTTATTTTTCCTGTAAAATTCCTTTTCTTTGATCTTACTCCTTTTTAACTCCAAAAGGCTTAAAGAGGGTGTTGTAAGGTCGTAGACCTTTTCAAGCACTCTTTCCTCAATATGCTCAAATTCATAGGTTATAACATCGCACTCCTTTATAAACTCCTCTACCCTTTCCGGTGGGAACCATTTATCTGCTATTTTACTACCGGGAGCTTTTGGGCTTGGATCAAGAACGAAAAAACCAAAGCCAAACCTCCTGCCTTCGAGGATGGTCATCCAGCCAAGTTGCCCACCGCCCAGTATTCCCACACGCATGGTATAAGATTATAAACAAGTTTGCACTATAACCTTATTGACGGACAATACTGTGAAAAGGAACTGCAAGCAGGCCGGCAGGTACCAGACCCTTTTGGTAGTGCCGATTGAAACTTCAGCTTTTTAGCCTATAATAATATCCTTATGAGAAAAATACAGATAATAAGCGCTTCCAACTGTAATAACTGTGAGCTGCTTTATCAGGTAGTTTCCAAGATTGTGGAGGCAAAGAATATACAGGCAATGGTGGAGAAGGTGATAGACATAAAGGAGGTTTTAAAGTACGGAGTTATGACCACTCCCCTTTTGGTGGTAGATGGAAAGTTAAAGCACTACGGATCACCAATACCTGCACCCCAAAAGATAGAAGAGCTTTTAACAAAGGACTAATGAATGTTTGAAATCTACCAGCGTATATCCAGCTATATTGTATATTCTCTCTTGGGATTGGAAAAACAGGCAAGGCTCTCTATGGCTCTTGAGTTTTTCATCTACGACACTCTAAAGATCTTTACCCTACTTACCCTTATCATCTTTGTTATATCCTTTATAAGGAGCTACTTTCCTATAGAAAGAACGAGGAGTATTCTCTCAAAAAACAAGGCCATAGCTTTGCCTCTTGCAGCCTTTTTGGGAGTTTTAACTCCCTTTTGTTCATGCTCTGCTGTGCCTATGTTTATTGGGTTTGTTGAAGCAGGAATACCCCTAAGCGCAGCCTTTACTTTTTTGGTGGCATCGCCCATGGTAAATGAGATAGCTTTGGGGATGCTTTTATCCCTTTTTGGTATAAAGATAGCCTTAGTTTATCTTTTCTTTGGTGTGTTGGTTGCCCTTTTTTCGGGGTTTTTCATAGGAAAGCTTGATCCCAAAAGGCTGATAGAAAGCTATGTTTTTGAGGTTAAATTGGGTTCTCAAGATATTAAAAGCATGACCGTTAAAGAAAGGATAGACTATAGTTTAAGCAACGTGAAGCAAATACTTGGAAAGGTTTGGATATACATAATAGTTGCCATATTCATAGGGGGCTTTATCCATGGATACGTTCCAAGGGATCTTGTGGAAAGCGTTGTAAAAAGTGGTGGATTCCTTGCGGTACCCCTTGCAACCCTTATTGGCATACCCCTATACTCAAACTCCGTTGGCGTTCTGCCGGTAATACAGGCGCTTATATCAAAGGGAGTACCTGTTGGTACCGCGTTGGCTTTTATGATGGCAACCACAGCCCTTTCCTTGCCTGAGTTTATAATACTTAAGCAGATCATGAAGCCAAGGCTGATAGCCATGTTTGCAACCATTGTGGGAGTTTCCATTATAGTGGCGGGATACCTTATAAATTTCCTTTTTAAAATGCCATGAAGATAGCCTTTATATCTACGGG
>JBKBNZ010000092.1:0-4927 GCA_046294875.1 Aquificaceae bacterium
GATGGCTGTTATTACCACATTAACTATGGATATAGGCAGCATAATTTTCCAGCCTATTTCCGTTATATCCTTTGCCTGAAACCTTGGCAAGGTCCAATGAAGCCATAGAACAAAAAAGACAAGCCCAAACATCTTTATCAAAAACCAAAGATAGGGAGACAAAGGTCCAAAGATGTGGGGTCCAGACCAACCACCAAAGAAAAGCACCACTGCAATGGCGGAAAGAGCCATAACGTTTAAATACCATTCCGCCAAGGGAAAAACGCCAAACCTCATACCTCCATACTCCACGTTATAGCCCGTTACAAGCTCCGCTTCCGCCTCTTGGATGTCAAAGGGAACTCTGCCCGACTCTGCCAACATGCAGAAAAGGTACAAAACAAAAGCCACAGGCTGGTAGACAATAAACCAAACGCCCCTTTCTATCTGAGCCTGCACTATTCCCGTTGTACTCATGGTGCCCGCCAAAAGGATAACACCAAGAACAGAAAAACCGAGCACAACTTCATAAGAGATAATCACCGCAGACTTTCTCAAAGAGCCAAGAAAGGCGTATTTGGAGTTGGAAGCCCACCCCGAAAAGATGGTACCGTAAACTGCCAAAGATCCAAAGGCAAAAACCAAAAGGAGAGCTATATTTACGTCGGATATTATAGGCTTTATCTCATAACCAAACAAGGTAAAACTGGGTCCAAAGGGTATTACAGAAAACAAAAGCAAAGCGGGAGCCACCGCCATAACCACAGCCAAATAATAAACAGCCTTGTCTGCATTTTGGGGGATTATGGATTCCTTGGTTAAAAGCTTTATGCCGTCTGCAAGGGGTTGCAATAGACCAAAAGGTCCCACAAGCTTTGGTCCCATACGTGCCTGAATATGGCCTGCAAGTTTTCTTTCAAACCATGTAAGGTAAGCACCTATGCCAAGAAAAACCCCAAGCACCACAAGGATCTTTATAAGGGTTATCAAAACAGAAAGCCAAAGCTCCATCTATAACCTCCTTATCTATCCGTTTCTCCCACCACAGGGTCGATACTACCCAAGAGAGCTATGGCATCCGCAATACTACCATCCTTTATAAGCTTTGGAAAGATAGAAAGATTATAAAGGGCACCAGACCTTATTCTAAGCCTGTAGGGCTTTGACTCACCCACAGAGTATATGTAAAAGCCAAGCTCTCCTCTTGGATTTTCACCGCTGGAATAGACCTCTCCCGGCGGAGCAGGCGCCCCGTGAACCACAATGCGGAAGTTTTTAACCATATCCTCAAGGGCGTTAAAGACCTCTTCCTTTGGAGACATAACTGCAGGATGCTCCTTGTTTATATATGGGGCAGATTTGGGAAGTTTTTCAAGCTTTGCCACGCACTGCTCTATTATCCTAAGGCTTTGAGCCATTTCCTCCATACGCACCAAGTACCTATCGTACACATCCCCCACCTCTCCTACAGGAACGTCAAATTCTACCTCGTCATAAGCGGCGTAGGGCTCTAACTTTCTAATATCGTAAGGCACACCAGAACCCCTTGCCACAGGCCCACTAAGTCCGTAGTTAAACACATCTTCCCTACTTATCACTCCTATATCCTTCGTCCTTCTTAACCATATGCGGTTCCTTGTAAGAAGATTGTGATACTCCTTTAGTCTGTTGGGAAAGTCCTTTATAAAAGCCTTTATAACATCTAAGGTGCCTTCCGCAAGGTCATAATGCACGCCACCTATTCTAAGAAAGGCAGAAGTAAGCCTAAAGCCGGCGTTTCCTTCTATTATGTCCATTATCTTTTCTCTTTCTCTAAAGGCATACAAGAATACGGTTAAAGCTCCCAAGTCCAAGGCTCCCGTGCCAAGCCACAAAAGATGGGAGTTTATCCTTTGTAATTCTGCGAACATAGTTCTTATGTAGCGAGCCTTTTCTGGGACATCTACCTCCAAAAGCTTTTCCACCGCATTAACGTAAGAAAGTTCATTACATATGGCAGATATATAATCCATACGGTCTGTGTAGGGCAAAAATTGGAAGTAGTAAAGGTTCTCCGCTATCTTTTCCATTCCCCTGTGGAGCTGTCCAAGGATCACGTCCGATTGAACTACCTTTTCTCCGTCAAGGTCAAACAAAAACCATATGGTACCGTGGGTGCCCGGATGCAAAGGTCCCCAGTTTAGGACAAGCTGTGCCTTTTTTTGAAGCCTTGCCCTTTCTGTCCTTTCAAGGTCTTCAAGGGTCGGTACTTTGGTATGTACCACTTCGTAGTCATGGCTTGGGGGTTCTGTTCTACCCGCATATAGCTCTGTAAGGGATGGAAGCTCCACCTCTGGAAAGCCGCCCAAGGGAAAGTCTTTTCTTAAGGGATGGTAGGGATAGCCTTCCCACATGAACATTCTTCGGAGGTTTTCGTGCCCTTCATATTCCACACCAAACATGTCGTAGGCTTCCCTTTCCGCCCATCGGGCGCATTGCCATAGCTTTTCAATGGAAGGCAGCTTTCCCTCTTTTGCCCACGTTTTCACTATTACCCTTTCGTTGGTATCTGGATTATAGAGGATGTAAATACCTTGAAACCTCTCTTTTTTCTCTGGGAAGTCTATACAGGTATGGTCTATAAAATGCCTGTATCCTTCCTTCTCCCTTAGATGTTTAAGAAGCTCTATCAACCTTTCCTTACTTACGTGTAGGTTGGTGGTATGCTTGGTGAATTCTACTTCTACATCCTTGAACTCAAACTTAATGCGGTCTGCGGTTACTCTGTTCATCCAGGGCATAGCCTACCTCACACGCTTATTTCCCTTGGTACAAGACCTTGACGCTCTATATCCCTTTTAAACTCCTCAAAGGCTTTATCGTACTTTTTAACGCCCTTTTCCTTTATCTTCTTTTGAAGCTGGAGTATTCCATACAAAAGACCTTGAGGGTGGGGAGGACAGCCCGGTATGTACACATCCACGGGTATTATCCTATCCATACCTTGGAGTGTTGAATAGGTGGGGAAAGGACCTCCTGCGGAGGCACAACCGCCCATGGTTATACACCACTTGGGGTCGGGCATCTGCTCCCAAAGGAGCTTAAGCATGGGAGCGACCTTATTAACCACCGTACCAGCCACTATTAAAAGGTCTGCCTGTCTTGGAGAGGCTCTAAAGATTACACCAAGCCTGTCAAGGTCAAACCTTGAAGCCGCCGCATGCATCATCTCTATAGCACAGCAAGCAAGCCCTATGGTAAGAGGCCAAAGGGCATTACGCCTTCCCCAGCTTAAAAGCTCATCTACCGTAGTCAAAACAAAACCATTGGAATTAAGCACAGCCATCTTCTACCTCCTTAAACTAACAATATAGTTTTAGAACTGCCACTTTAGGGCTCCCTTTTTCCACTCGTAGGCAAGCCCAAGGGTAAGAATAAATATAAAAACAAGGGCTCCAACTAAGCCATAGAGCCCTACTTCTTTAAAAACCACCACCCAAGGAAAGAGAAAGGCAACTTCTATATCAAAGAGAATAAGAGATATACCAAGCAGGTAATAACCTTGTTTGAAAACGCTCCTTGCCTCTGGATCATACAGGGGAACTCCGCATTCGTAGGGATAACCTTCCATCTTTTCTTTGGTTTTGGGGCCTAAAAGGTCGTTAAGCAAGCTAAAGGCAAGACCAACGAAGAGGGCTATTAGAAAGAATAGCAGTATTCCCACGTACTCCATGCTTTTATTTTAGCACTTTTGAAAAAAGGAGGCAAAAGTTTATGATGCAAATCAAGCCACTGGATAAAGTCCTTCCACAAAACCCTTCCAGACCTCTGGCATACGGTCGAGCTCCTCTTGGGCTATCTTCCTTACAGCCTCTTGGAGAGAGCTTATATCCCTTTTACTCCTTATGTTTACATCAAGCACCTGCGGCTGGTTTATAGGCTTGCCTATCTGTGAAACAATGTAGCAGTAAGCCTCTTCTATCTCTTCAATCTCCTTTACCACCCTTTCCGCTATAAGGTTTGCCACACGATTGTAGATCTTTCCTATGTGGGATATGGGGTTTTTACCTGCCGCCGCCTCAAGGCTCATAGGCCTGTAGGGGGTTATAAGGCCATTTATTCTGTTCCCTCTTCCCACTTGCCCATCGTCTCCCTGTTCTGCAGAGGTCCCCGTAACAGTTATATAAACCGAGTTATCTTCTTTGCTGTCTGCCGTGTTTATAAAAACTTCCACCTCTTTACCAACGACAGACTCAACCCTTTCCTTTACCCTTTTCCTTAAGGCTTCCTTCTTTTGGAAGTAATCCTCTATATCCTTTATGTATTTACCTACAAAGGCCAAAGCTATGGTAAGCCTGTACTTATCCTTTATTCTAACGCCCATAACTTTTATATCCTCTCCTACTTCTGGATGCTCCTTCTTTGTCTGCGGAGAGTTTAGAAAACTTTCCGCTTCAAAAACCGCCCTTTCAAGGCTGTCAAGGGGAGCATAGCCTACGCCAAAGGAGGTATCGTTAGCCAGTGGTATTTCGCCTCTCTTTTGGAACCTTTCAAAAAGCTCCACAAGGTCCTTACTGCCGGGCTTTATTCTGGTGTGTATCTTTACATGTTTTTCCACATCAAGGTTTTTTATGTTTTCCCTTAGCCAACTTTTGGCGCTTTCTATCGCCAAGGCGTGGGCATCAATACCCTCTACGATAGCTCTGCCTACCAAATAGATCTCTATGGGCTCTATAACCTCACCACCACCAAACTCCGCCCTTGCCACACCACCCACCAAAAGGGCTTTATCTACGTTGTGGTGCATAACGGCACCAAACTTTTCCAAATAAACCTTACATAGCTCTCTTGAAAGGTTTTCCGCCAGATAATCGCATATGGTGTCTGGATGTCCAATACCCTTGCGTTCCACTATTTCCGCATCAAGCTCGTAAACAGGCTTAAAGGTCATAGGTGTTATTACAATGTT
>JBKBNZ010000093.1:0-2718 GCA_046294875.1 Aquificaceae bacterium
AGATATCATAGAGAATTTCCTTGACTATGCAGAAAGAGAGGGAATACTTCCAGAGGGCATGCAAAGGTCTGAATACCGCCAAAGGTTTCTAAACAGCTATCCTTTCCAACCAGAGGTTATCGATGTTTTGTATAAACGTTGGGGAAGCTTTCCCAGTTTTCAAAGAACAAGGGGAGTGCTTAGGCTCCTTGCCCTCGTGGTGCATTCTTTGATGGGAAAGAATGTTCCTTTCATAAGACTTTCTCACTTTGACCTACATAACAGCGATATAAGGGAGGAGTTTATTAAGCACATAGGCAGGGAGTACGACAGCGTAGTATCTTCGGACATCACATCTGAAAATTCTGGCGCCAAAAAGGTAGATGACGACCTTGGAAGCCCTTACAGGCACTACTCTTATGGTACAAAGGTTGCCACAACCATCTTTCTCTATTCCTTTTCTGGAGGAATAGAAAGGGGTGCAACCCAGAAAGAGATAAAACTCTCTTGCGCAGAATTGGGACAATCAAGCACCGTCATAATTGAGGTTATAGAAAAGCTACGGAAACAACTTTTTTATCTTTCGGACACAGGCTTATTTTTCACAAACCAGCCCAACCTAAACCGCATACACCTAACAAAGAAGGAAAACATAAACCCGCGGGATATCTCAAAGGAAGAGGAAAGACTTTTAAATGAAAGCTTTGGTAAAGAACACTTTAAAGTCTATATGATGCCGTCCAACTCTCGTGATATAACCGATGCAAAAGAGTTTAAGTTGATAGTTTTAAAGGATGCAACAAAAAAGGAAGAGCTATTTGAAAAGTGCGGAGATAAGACAAGGGTCTATCGCAATACTCTTATATTCCTTTGTCCCTTGGAAAGTCAAAGAATATTCTTTGAAGGATTTATAAAGGACAAATTAGCCTACAAGGCTATCTTGGAAGATAAAACCCTTAACATAACAGAAGATAAAAGAAAAGAGGTAGAAAGAAAGTTAAAAGATCTTCAAAGCCAGGATAAATACCAAATAAGAAGCCTTTACCGCCTTGTGTATGTTCCTACAAAAGATGGCTTTAGAGAAATAGACCTTGGAATGCCCATCCACGGGGAAGGAAGAAGTATAGATAAAGAGATTTTTGAAAAGCTAAAATCGGAGGAGGAACTCCTTGAAAGGCTTAGCCCGCAATCTATAGAGATGAAATATCTAAGAAATAGGGATTACGTGGATATAAAAAACCTTTTAGATTCCTTTTATACCACGCCGGGAGAGACAAGAATACTTAGGGATGATGTTTTAAAAGAGGCGATAAGGGAAGGAGTTAAACGTGGATTGTTTGGAGTAGGACGGCTGCAAGATGGAAAGCCTGTCTGTCAGTACTTCAAAGAGGAAGCAAACATAAGCATAGAGGAAGGATGGATTATTATCCGTGGAGATCTTTGTAGCCTTTCTCCAAAAGAAGATACCGCACCCATCCAAACACAGGAAAAGCCACAAACTCTCCAACCACTCCAAAGCACCATTGCCCAACAGGCAGTTGTCACAGCACCGGAGGAAAAGAAAGTAGAGGGATATAAAAGGATAAAGCTTAGAATGAAAGTCCCTATGGGAAATCTTTCTGAGGTTTCAAACGTGCTGAGATTTCTCCAAAGTAAGTTTAACAGATTGATTATAAACGTGGAGATCTACGCAGAAGAGGGCAATATATCAAAAACAGAGTACGAGGACAGGATTATAGAAGCCTTATCCCAGTCGGAAATCAAGATTGAGGAAGCGGATCTTTCATAAAAGATAAACCCAAAGGGGCACTGTTATAAAGCTTATTAGAATTCCAAGGCCTGCACTGGTAAAGGCCAAATGGTGGTTTAAGCCATATTTTAAAAGCAAAAGGCTTGCCATTATCATGGTAGGCATGGCGGATTCAAGTACAGAAACCTTGTAGGCAACCTCCCCCAAAGGAAAAAGCTTAAGGAAAAACATGGCAAAAAGGGGAGTTAAAACCATCTTTATGAAAATGGCCAAGGCTAAAAGCCTTTTTTCTTTCCTTATATGAGAAAGTTCAAAGGAAAGCCCCAAAGAAAAAAGTATTACGGGCAGTAAAGAAGCGGTAGAGAAATCTATAAACCTTTGAAAAGCCATAGGAATTTCATAGGGCTTTAAGAGAAAGCCCAAAAGAAGCCCCAAAAAGGGTGGAAATAGAAGAAGAGACCTAAGGCTTAGCCTGCCGCTTACCAAAAAAAGACCTATGGAAGAAACCGCAAGGAAAGATCCCACGCTATCGTAGATAATGGCATACTTCAATCCCTCTTGCGAATAATAAGCAAAGCTATAAGGATATCCCAAAAAGGCAGTATTGCCAAAGGTACAAACCATCATAAAACTCCTCAAATCTGTAGAGTTTAGCCCCATAAACTTTCCCACACCATAAGAAAGGAACAAGGAGAAAAAAATAACCAACCATGCAGAAGCACCTACATAAAAAACCTCTTTGGAAAGCCCCAAGCTGTGAGCCGTTTTAAAGCTAAGCAAAGGCAGGGCAAAGTAAAGGACATAGTTAACCAAGGCTGTGGATTGTTCCTTTGAAAAAATACCCAACCTTTTTAAAAAGTAGGCTATGCCAAAGGTAAGAAATACTTCAAGCATAAAGGTGGCTTTCTATTTGTCTTCTTATTAGGCTATAAGGACCAAGGTATTTCCTAAGGATCATCTCTAATTTTCCTATGGGCAAAAGGTTTTGG
>JBKBNZ010000093.1:2818-4837 GCA_046294875.1 Aquificaceae bacterium
AAGGTGGCTTTCTATTTGTCTTCTTATTAGGCTATAAGGACCAAGGTATTTCCTAAGGATCATCTCTAATTTTCCTATGGGCAAAAGGTTTTGGGGAGCCCTTCTGTCTTGAAAGGGCTGGCTTGCAAAAAGGGGCAAAAGGTAGGCGGAAATATCCGCAATTCTTTTTATATCTTCCCTTGGAAAGGCCTCAACCCTTGCAATACCGTGAAGACCCTCTTGGTACGATAGCTTTACATACCAAGTTAGCTTGTCCACCTTTTCCTCTTCTTCTTGTGTTTGCTGGTAATGGACTTTCACTATGGGGCTCCTTTCTCCGGGCTTTAGCTGATAAAGTATATCCATGTACCTCTTATCAAAGTAAAGCCTCCTTATACTTTTAACAAAGCCTATGCAAGAAGTACCTTTTAACTTTTGACTTAGAACACCATCGCACACTATCAGATCCTCCGAAAACCTCTTTGAAGCACTTAGGGCAACCTTTGCTTCCAACTCATCCCTCAAATACTTATTTACCCTGACAGATATCTCTCCATCCACGCAAACCGTCTGAAAATCAAGAACCTTATCCAAAGGCAAACTACCCCTTACAAAGAGCACCCTTTTTATCCTTTTCTCTACGAGGGATTCTTCCAAAAAGTTTACTCTCCCATGGGAAAGCCTTAGAGCGCCCGCACCCAAAGAAACAAAGGCGCCATCAAAGTTATCTCCAGTTTCCTCGTCTTTTATATACACAAGCTTCTCCGTCCTCCTTACACCATCCACGAAAATAAGGCTTATACCATCTTCTGGCTTGATGCCCTGGTAAGGCCTTGGATCTTCGTAAAAATCCACAAACTGCTCCGACTCTTCCACCTCCATCACCTCTACCTCTGCTGGCTGATGAGGACTAAGGTAAAAGCTATACCTTTCTTTCATTGGATAAGCTCCGCCTTTTCTTCACTTATTTCTTGCAGTTTTTCCACAATCATATATTTTAGCTTGTCTAAGTTTTCTCCCGTGATGGCGGATATGGCTATAAAGGGATAGCCCCTTTTGTTGAACTCTTCCTTTAAAAAGTCTATGTATGTTTTGTCCGACAAGGAGTCTATTTTGGTGCCTACCACTATCTGCGGTTTTTTTGTTAAGATTGGAGAATAGTTTTCCATCTCCTTGTTTATGATCTCAAAAGCCTTTAAAGGCTCCTCTTCCCTCGTGTCGGATAGGTCTATAAGGTGTAAAAGCAACCTTGTACGCTCTATATGTCTTAGGAACTCATGTCCCAAGCCCTTTCCTTGACTGGCTCCTTCTATAAGCCCGGGAATGTCTGCAAGGACTATTTGCCTTTCTTGGTCTATTTCCATAACTCCCAGCACGGGAGATAAGGTGGTAAAGGGATAGTTGGCTATCTTAGGTCTTGCCTTGGTCAGCTTGGATATAAGAGTGGATTTGCCTGCGTTGGGAAGCCCCACCAGACCAACGTCCGCTATAAGTTTAAGCTCCAGAATAAGCCACCTTTCCTCTCCCTTTTCTCCCTTTTCTGCGTACCTTGGGCTTTGGTTGGTAGGCGTAGCAAAGCGAGCATTCCCTCTTCCACCCTTTCCACCTTTTGCCACCACGCACCTCTGACCGTCCCTTACCAGATCACACAGAACCTTTCCACTTTCTGCATCTATAACCACAGTGCCCACGGGAACGTAGATAACAAGGTCTTCTCCATCCTTTCCATACTGGTTTTTACCCTTACCATGCTCGCCCCTTTGGGCTTTGAAATGCGCCTGAAACTTAAAATCGTACAGAGTATGCTTGCGGCTTGTAGCCTCCAAGATTACGTCCCCACCCTTTCCACCATCGCCCCCCGCAGGACCACCAAAAGGTCTGTACTTTTCCCTCAAAAAGGCTACCGCACCATCTCCACCATCTCCAGCTTTAACGTGTATCTTTACCCTATCTACGAACATGGCTTATGCAAACTGATAGCTAAAGTATAAAGCTACTCCCTTCTGCCTTCAGTAGCTTTGGCAAATGTTGGTATGCCCT
>JBKBNZ010000094.1:0-4675 GCA_046294875.1 Aquificaceae bacterium
AGCCACGCAGTACACCACGAGACTAGCGTGTGGGCTCTGCCCGTAGGTCTGTCCAGCTTTTTCTTGTCCCTTGCAGCCATAGCCTATTTCACCTGGCATTTGCCCCTTCTGGCGGTGCTAACAGGTGGCATAGGGTTTGCCCTGTTGGCAATAGGCTTGGCAGGATGGGCAAATGAGTATTTTTCAAAGGGGCACGATGAAGGGCTTGGCTTTCAGGGCATAGTTTGGTTTGTTTTTGCAGAAGTGGTTATCTTCGGTGCCATCTTCGCAGGCTTTTGGATGGCAAGGATGACCCATGCAGACGTATGGGTAAGGGAATGGATACCAGAGGGTGGTATGAACTTAGCCCTTGTAGCATTGCTTACCCTTATCCTTTGGACTTCCAGCTTTACCATATGGAAGGCAGAACACAGTATTGAACAGGGAGACCTTGGCGGTTATAGGATGTGGCTTTTGGCAACCATGATCCTTGGTACTGTGTTCTTGATCTTGCACGCTTGGGAATGGCTACACCTTTGGCACAAGGGTTTTACCATAAGCTCTAACATGTACGGCACTGGCTTTTATATGCTCACTGGCGTGCACGCTTCTCACATACTGGTAGGTCTTGGTATGCAACTTATCCTTTTGATAAACAGCGGAAAAGCCTTGGGTAAAAAGACACCCGCAAGGGCGGCAAGTTACTACTGGCACTTTGTAGACCTTGCATGGCTACTCGTTGCAGGAACTGCCTATATAGTGGGTTCTTTTGGTAAGTTTTAAGCCATGAAGGGGATGGTCCTTCTTCTCCTAATTTGGGTCTTTGCCTTTGGCACACCACAACCTAAAAATACACCCAGCATGTTTGATGCCAGCATAATGCAGATAGAGGAAGAAAGATACCTTGGTAACAAGGTGGCAAACATAACCTTTATCGCAGAGGATGGGAAAAACTACGAGCTTTATGACTTCATTAAAGGCAAGCCCACAGCCCTCATCTTGGCTTACTATACATGTGATGCGGCATGTCCTCTCATAGCAAAATCCGCCTTAGAGGCAACGAAAAATTTGGGCAAAGAGGCAAACCTTCTTGTACTATCCTTTGACAAAGAGGACAAGCTGGAAGACATAAAGAAGTTCAAAGCACAGCTTGGCGTTTCCAACCCTAAATGGACCTTTGGCATTATGTCTGAAGATAATATAAAGAAGCTTACCCAATCTCTTGGTTACAAGTTCTTTTACTCTCGCCAAGACAGGGTGTTCGTCCATCCCAACGTGGTTATCTTTATAGCTCCCGACGGAAAAATAGTGCGCTATCTTTATGGTATATCCCCAAAGGAAAGGGACTTTAGGATAGCTTTGGCGGAGGCGGAAACCTTTAGGATAACAAAGAACACCATAGTGGATGTGGCCTATATGGTGTGCTATAGGTACGACCCAAACACGGGGAAGTATGGACTAAACCCAGCCATTGTATTTGCCTTTGGTGGGCTTATGCTTGGAAGCCTAACCCTTTTGCATGCCATAGTTAGGAGGAAAAAGGAGGTACTAAGATGAGAAACCTTCTAATTTTACTTTCACTTGCTGGTATATCTTTGGCAAGTGAGGGTGCTATTGTTTATCCCAGGGTTTACTGGGAAAACTCAGTAACCGTTTGGTTCTGGATTGCAGTAGCCATATACATCATAGTAGCTGTCCCTTCTATCTACTTTATGATAAAGTATCGCTATAAACCCGGACAAAACGAAGAGGGTGCCCATATAGAAGGAAATACTGCCATAGAAATAGTTTGGACTGTTATACCAACTCTAATAGTTCTCTTTCTTGGCACATATTCCTTTGCAAACTTTGTAAAACAGAGGAATGCTCCAGAAGATGCTTTGGAGATAAAGGTGGCCGCCTTCATGTGGGGCTGGGAGTTTGAATATCCCAACGGCAAAAAGGTTTATACCTTCTTTAACCAAGTGGCAGACCCCGAGAAAAACGTATATCTGATGCCAGAACAGATAGATGATTCGGCAAAGGCATACATACCCGCAGGAAAGCCTGTAAAGGTCTACTGCACATCCAGGGACGTTATTCACTCCTTCTTTGTCCATGAGGCAAGGGTTACCGAAGACTGTGTTCCCGGAAGGATAACAAAGCTTTGGTTCCAGTTTAACAAGCCCGGTGAGTACTGGGTCTTCTGTAGGGAATACTGTGGAACATGGCACTCAAGGATGGCAAGCGTCCTGAAGGTGGTTCCCGAGCAGGAGTTTAACAAATGGCTTGGCGGACAGGAACAAGCATCTGCAGAACAACCGGCAGAGCCGGTTCAATAATAAACTAAAGGAGGTGCAACCATGGCAGTAGCACATGTACCACCCTCTGGCACCTGGTACGGTGCCACACTAAAGGAATGGATTTTTACCACAGACCACAAAAAGGTGGGGATGCTGTATTTCATAACCTCCCTCATCTTCTTTGTGGTGGCTGGCCTTTTTGGGCTAATCATAAGATTTGAGCAAAGCGCCCCCGGCATTCAATTACCCGGATTGTTTGGACAAGAGGGAGCAGACCTTTATAATTACGTACTTACCGGCCATGGTGCCGTTATGTTGCTTTGGTGGGCTGTTACCGTCTGGATGGGCGGCTTTGCCAACTTTTTAGTCCCCCTTATGATAGGGGCCAGGGATGTTGCCTTTCCAAGGCTAAACGCCTTTAGCTATTGGTCTTTCTTTGGAGCAAGCCTTTTGGTACTTCTTACCCTTATGCCCGGAAACTGGATAAAGATGCTCTGGACTGGTTATGCCCCCTACTCTATGAACGACAACGCTGGTCCTACATCCCTTTACGTGCTTATAGTTCTCCTTTATAGCATATCCTCCACCGCTGGCTCTGTGAATATGATAACCACCATCGTTAGCATGAGGGCAAAGGGTCTGGGTTGGACAAAGCTAAACCTTTTTGTGCATGCAGTTATGGCAGCAAGTTTGATACAGCTTTTTGGTGTGCCTTCTTTGATGGGAAGCGTAATACTTCTCTTTACCGATAAATACCTTGGTACCAACTTCTACAATCCTTTGCTTGGTGGAGACCCATTGCTTTACCAACACCTTCTTTGGTTCTACTCTCACCCAGTTGTTTATGTTATGATCCTTCCAGCCTTTGGTGTATTCTCTGAGGTTATCTCCACTATGTCCAGAAAGCCCATATTTGGATACATATCCATGGCTCTTGCCATATATGCCATAGCCTTCGTCGGCTTTGGAACATGGGTTCACCACATGTTTGTCTCCGGCGTGCCAGACTGGCTTAGAGTGCTCTTTTCCTACACCACTTTGTTCGTTGCAGTTCCCACCGGTATAAAGATCTTCAACTGGGTGGCTACCCTTCATAAGGCTGCCATAAGGTACAACACACCCATGCTCTTTACCTTTGGTGGGATCCTTATGTTCCTAATCGGTGGTCTTACAGGTATACCCAACGCCATGGTTTCTATAGACCTTGGCATTTCTGATTCTCTTTTTGTAGTGGGGCACTTCCACTACGTGCTCGGTATGGCATTGACTTTTGGAGCCTTTAGCGGTATCTACTACTGGTATCCAAAGGTAACCGGAAGGATGTACTCCGAAGGCCTCGGAAAGCTAAGCTTTTGGCTTACGCTAATTGGTGCTAACATTATGTTCTTTTTCCAAATGTATATGGGGATGGCAGAAGGTATGCCAAGAAGGTACCCCGACTACCCACCCATACCCGAATGGGTACAGCTAATGCAAATACAAACAGTGGGAGCTCTTATAATGACCGTTGGAATACTCCTATCCTTTATAAACTGGATCAAAAGCTTAAGTGGTCCAAAGGCTTCCGACAATCCATGGGGATCTCCTTCTCTTGAATGGAGCATGACCACCACACCAATTGGACCAAACAACTTCAAGAAGTATCCTGTAGAAGTGCCCGAAGACTGGCATCCCTATGCATACTACAAGGGATACCATACACACGTCTAAAAGTGGTGGTGCACCTTTTATCTTTGCTCCCCCTTTGGGGGGCTTTTTTTTTCTATAGGAGGTAAATTATATGGCACAGGAGAGAAATAAAAAGCTGACGGGTATCATAGTTGGCCTTATAGTTTTGGCAAGCTTTTTAACGGGGCTTTTGGGTATGATCTTTTCTGAAAAGAACAGGGAACATTTCATAAACAGGATAAAGAATATAAAAAACGTCCCCTATATAAAGCACGATAAGGATCCGACAAAATGAACATGGATGCTACAACCCTTGGACATATTCTTATAGTAGCAGCCCGGTTTTTGGAGATGTTTAGCTTTGGTATGGTCCTCCTTTTCATCTTTAAGGGAGTTGCCCTTAAGCATGTGTTCCTTACCGCCTTTATAACCGTAGGCGGTATATTGATATCTATATTTGGCTATTTGGGTAATTTTCTCTCTTCCTTTGCCTCCTTTGCTGTGGATGTTTTTGTATTCTTTGTGGTGCTTTCTATAGCCTTTTACGCCTTTATGGAAAAGAGGGAACTAAGGATAAAACCCCCACCTATACCGCCAAAAGGGACAAGATGTCCTGTATGCACCGCTTTTGTAAAGCCAGAGGATGAATATGGAGTAGTTAGAGAAGGCAAAGATTTGCTATATTTTGACAGCGTAGAACATCTAAGGAAATTCATAGAAAACTTTCAAGAATACAAAGCACTAAG
>JBKBNZ010000095.1:0-4600 GCA_046294875.1 Aquificaceae bacterium
TGTGGAGTAGTCGCAGTAAAGTCCTCCCCCTTCCTTTACAAGCTTTGCCCTTACAAACTCCCTACGCTCTGCGTCTTTTCTTGAAAAATCTCTTATAAGCTTTGCCTTATAGGTTGGTGGTCTGTGGTTTTCTCTGCCTTGCATCTTCATAATGGCGGGCTTAACAAAAAGGTCAAAGGCAAGGGCACAAGATACAGGGTTACCGGGCAAGCCAAAGAATAAACTTTTACCCTTCTTTGCAAAAAGCACAGGCTTGGCGGGTTTTATCCTAAGCTTGTGAAAGATCACCTCAAAGCCCATCTCCTT
The DNA here is from genome assembly GCA_046294875.1 of Aquificaceae bacterium. Taxonomy (GTDB): domain Bacteria; phylum Aquificota; class Aquificia; order Aquificales; family Aquificaceae; genus Pampinifervens. The sequence goes on from JBKBNZ010000095.1 coordinate 307, forward strand.
TACAAGCTTATGGACAAAATCCTTATCCCCCGCCGATACTCCCCCCGTGGTAATAAAAATATGGTAGTCTTCTATTCCCCTGAGGGCTTCTCTTATAGTCTCTTCCCTGTCGGGCAATATGCCAAGCTGGTAGGCTTGACATCCCTCCTCCAAAGACCTTGCGTAGATAAGATGGTTGTTGCTACTTCTTATTTGGGAAGACTTTTCTATGGGCTCACCCGGTTCCTTTATTTCATCACCCGTGGAAAGGATAGCGATGCGTGGTCTTTGATAGACCTCTACAAAAACCTTGTTGGCAAAGGCAAGGATTCCTATCTCATAGCCTCTTAGCTTAGTACCGGGTTTAAGTAAAAGCTCTCCAGCCTTTACCTCCTCACCCTTTAGCCTTATGTTAGCCCCTTTTTTAAAGGCTTTTTCAATGATTATCTCATCCCCTTCTACCTTTACAAACTCCACAGGCACCACCGCATCCACACCTTTTGGTATGGGAGCTCCCGTAAAGATCTTTATGGCATACCCCCTTTCCAAAGTACCTTGCCAATCCCCACCTGCAGACACCTCCCCTAAAACCTTTAGCCTTGCAGGCAAAAGCTCCAAGTCCTCCGCTCTTATACCATACCCATCCATAGCGGAGTTGTCAAAAGCCGGGCTATCCCTATCTGCATAAACTTCTTGAGCCAAAACTCTACCAAGGGCATCCCAGAGTGGTACCCTTTCCTTTGGAAGTGGCTCTACCTCCTTTAAAACAAGTTCGAGGGCTTCTTCATAGGGAGTAAGCATGGAGATATTTTAACATTCCTTAGTTTCCAGCAAGCCATTTACTCACAAGCTCTATCTCCATATCGGAAAGCCCCTGCCCCCAAGGGCACCTTTTGGCAAGCTCCTTTATTTCTTCGGGCTTGTTTTTGTACTTTTCCTTCAGATAACTAAGGGGCTTTTTGTCTTTTTCTGTATGGCATCTCATACAGGAGTTTTTAAAGATCATCTCACCTTCCGAGGAAAAGGCACAGCCTGTTAATAGGAAAACTAAAAAAAGTCTTCTCATGGTTGATCTCCTTATAACTTAAAATATTCCTAATGCTAAAAGTAGCCCTTACAGGCAATCTTGGTTCTGGTAAATCTACCGCTGGAAAGTTCTTTGAAGGGGATGGCATATACATCTTTGACGCAGACAAGATAATAAGGAATTTTTACGAAGAAGGGGGAGAAGTATATCATAGGGTAATAGAAGCCTTTGGTATGGGAATATTGGATGATAAAGGAAACATAGACAGAAAAAGGTTGGCAGATCTTGTATTTAACGACGAGGAAAAGCTAAAGCTTTTGGAAAGCATCACTCACCAAGCCCTTTATAAAAGGTTAGAGGAAGAGTTTAAAAGATTAGCGCCTAATAGTATAGCCCTCGTGGAGGCAAGCCTACTTATAGAAAAGGGTACCTATAAAAACTACCATGTCTTGGTGGTGGTCTATGCTCCCTATGAGGTATGTAAAAATAGGGCGCTAAAGGCAGGCTACAGTTTGGAGGATTTTGAAAGAAGATGGAAAAAGCAAATGCCGCCGGAAGAAAAGCTAAAATATGCCCACTTCGTAATAGACAACAAAGGCACCTTAGAAGAACTCAAAGGAAGGGTTTTAGAGCTAAAAAGGACTTTCAAAAACTGGGTAGAATTTCAAAATGAAGGAGTTTTTTGAGGTTTTAAAAGACAAGGTATCAAAGGCAAAGGTAAGTCTAAAGATAGCCTCACCGTGGATAGACCTATGCCTTCTTGAAAAACTCTTGGAGGTTTTACCAAAGGGTGTAAAGGTTGAAGTCATACTTAGGGTGCAGGAGTTAAAAGACCTTAGCATAACGGGTGAGGGCACCTTTAAAGCTTTGGAAAAGTACCAAGGAGACCTTTATTTAAGCGAAAGACTACATGCGAAGGTGATTATCGTGGATGACTCTTTTGCCCTTGTGGGGTCTGCAAACCTTACAGGTGCCGGCATGAGGGAGGAGGGAAACCTTGAGGCGGTGGTTTTCCTTGAGGGAGAAGAGGTAAAGGGGATAGTGGATCTTTTTGAAGAGTACAAGAGGCAATCGGTAAAACTCCTTAAAGATGTATCTGCGGTGGTCGTTTCCGTAGAATCCTCCACGGAGGCTACAGTTTTGCTCCTTGATAGACTTCCAGAACAATCCTTTCTATGGGTGGAAAGGGAGGATTACAGACTTCTGTGTAAGCTCACAAGGGTTTATAGTCAAATTGCTGTAAATCTTTCGGAGGATCTTTCCAAAAGCAAAGGATGGGCTTTGGCTTATTTAAGAGCTTTTCTTTCAAAGGCAAATTATATGGGTAAGGCAAAGGTGATTCTTGAGTTGAGAAAAGAAAGGGAAGGCTACTTTGGAACTCCCTTAAGGGGCCTAAACCTTGGAGATCAACTTATTCCTGTAAAAAGTGAAGATGAAAACCTTCAGAAGATTATGAAGACCAACCTGTCTGGCTACTCCATGGATATACCTGTTAGGGTTGGGAGGCTTGTGGGAAAGGGTGTGGATGTATTCGTGGATATGGCAAAGCTTACCTCCATGCATATGGCCCTTCTTGGAACAACAGGGTCTGGCAAGACTACCTTTGTGGTAAGGCTTTTAGAGAATATACCCCCTGGCGGTGCCAAGGTGTTTATCTTTGACCTTTTCGGTGAGTATTCTCAAAAGCTTAAACCCGAAAGGATACATTCTCTTAAGATCCCATACACCTTGCTTCTCCTATGGGCAGAAGACATAAAGGACCTTTTTAGAGATTACGGTTTTGTGCTTCAGGAAAAGAGTGAAGAAGAAAAGGCTTTTTTGTCACATATGAGAAGCCATCTAAAACCAAGCCTCAGCTTAGCAGGCTACAGGGAAAGGTCTTTGAAGGAATTACTCTTGGAAAGCGCCAAAGGTGGCCTAAGGAGGGATATGCACGACCTTATCCTTATGCTTACCAAGGAACTTGGGGAAGAGGCTTTGGAAAACCAACCGCAGGTATTCAAGCTTCTGGAAGAGGCTCTCTTTTCGGAGAAGGAGATAGTGATCTTTGACTTAAGAGATGTGGTAAATATATCCACAAGGCTCAATATAGTAGGTCTTTTACTTAGGGAGATCTTCTCTATGGCAAGGCAAAGGCCAGAAAGAAGGCTTGTAGTTTTGGAGGAAGCCCACAACTTTGCCCCTGAAAAGGGTGCCACGGACATACCCGTGGGAAGGGAAAACCTTGCCATAAACATGACTAAGAAGATAGCCTTGGAGGGAAGGAAGTTCTCCCTTGGCCTCTTGGCGGTATCCCAGAGGCCTGCCAACCTTAGCAAGTATGTTTTATCCCAGTTAAACACCCAAGCCCTTTTTAGACTTATAACCCAGAACGACATAGAGGCTGTTTCTCAGTTTTTTGAATACCCCCAAGAAGACCAGCTTAGGCTTATACCCACCTTAAAGCCCGGCTACCTCTTTTTAAGTGGTATTGGCGTGCCCTTTAGCATGCTTGTAGAGATAGAACTTTAAAGCTCTTTACTATCAAGGATTATGGTTACCGGTCCCCAGTTCAATATATAAACCTCCATCATGGCACCAAAGATACCCCCTTGAGTAGGCACGTACTCAGACATCCTTTTTATGAAAAGTTCATAAAGTTCCCTTGCCCTTTCTGGTTTTTCCGCCAGCTCAAAGCTTGGCCTCCTTCCCTTTTTCGCGTTTGCATAGAGAGTAAACTGGGATACCACCAAGGCAGATCCTTTTACATCCAAAAGGGAGAGGTTAAACTTTCCAGATTCATCCTCAAAGATGCGAAGATGGACTATCTTCTCCACAAGCTTATACACATCCTCCTCTTTATCCCCAAGCCCAACCCCCAAAAGAATGTTAAGCCCTAAACCGATGCTTGCCACCTCTTTACCATCCACGTACACCTTTGACTCTTTTACTCTTTGTAAAACAGCCTTCATTGGATTAGAATATTGTAAAATAGGAAAAGGAGGGAAGTTATGAAAAAATTAATGCTTGCACTCTTTGGATCTACCGTAATTTTTGCGCAGGATATTCCCGATATGAGGATCCTTGACGGTATAGGCCAAGCCCAAAAGAGTATAGAGCTTGCAAAGCTGACGGAAGCGGATAAAATAGACCCATACCACTTTGAAAAGGCAAGGATTAACAAAGACATAGCCAGTATCTTAGCCTCCACCATGGACGAGATAGGGGCAAAGGTCTTTTTGGTGAAAAGTTTTAGTGCAACCTCTAAGGCTATGTCGGGAAAGTACACTTTGGATGAGCTAAGCCTTG
>JBKBNZ010000096.1:0-4532 GCA_046294875.1 Aquificaceae bacterium
ATTGGTCCTTTGGTGGTAGGAGGACACTACGCTTTACTTTCAGGCGGCCAGAAGGAAACTTTTATATCCCTTTTCCAGACGGGATGGTTTGTAGAGAGCCTTTTAACGCAAACCATGGTGGTATATACCCTTAGAACTCACAAGAAGCCCTTTATAGAAAGCCTTCCATCTCCCATCCTTTTAACCGCCACCCTTTTAGCTATGTTGGTAGGACTTACCCTTCCTTATACTCCCCTTGGTTCATACTTTGGCATGCATCCACTCCCTTGGTTTTACTATGTAATACTGCTTATTCCCACCCTTGTAATGTACTTGCTTTTAGCTCAGTTTGTAAAGGGTGTTTTTATCAAAAGGTACGGCGAACTCTATTGAGGCTTTTGGATATATTATTAAAAGTATGCTTGTAGCCTTTGCTTTATTTTTTATGCCCCTTCTTGCCCTTTCGGAAGATTTTTGTATAGAGAAAGTTCAAAATCCATACACAGACAGCTATATCAACTATATTTATAGAAAAAGCTTGGAAAAAGCCCTTTTGGAAAGCGGACACGGAATAAGCTGTAAGGAAGGCACCAAAAGGATAAAACCAAGGGTAGAACTTTTAAAGGAAACCCCCATAGCCTACACACCCATGCAGAGGGTTAGCGCTTACAACATGGAGCTAAGGTTGAACCTAAGCGTAGATGGGGAGGGTAAAAGCTTCCATGTGGTAGTTCCCTATTTTCAGCCCCAGGGGGGCGTTGGAGACCTACCAAGAAAACAAGCAGTTGAAGATGCCTTTAGGATAATCTATTTAGATATACTGGAATTTATCAAAAGGAGGTAAGATATGCTTATAACCATGGAATCGGAGAAAAGCCTTCAGGAAATAAGGCAAAGAATTGAGGAGGTGGCAAAATCCAAGGGCTTTGGAGTGATGGCTGTTCATGAAGTATCCAACGTGCTGGAAAATAAGGGCTTTCCCATAAGTTATTCCTGCATTATAGTGGAAGTGTGTTCTCCAAGGCATGCCAGTCAGGTGCTGTCGGCAGATCCCTATATATCCACCGCCATGCCTTGTAGAATAGCCCTTTTTGAAAAGGATGGGAAGAGTGTGATAAGCACTATGGCACCCACCGCCATGTTGGAGGTCTTCCAAAGACCAGAACTAAAACCTGTGGCGGAGGAGGTGGAAAGGTTAATAAAGGAGATTATGGAAGAAAGTTGTTAATGGAAGACTTTAAGTTTATGGAGATAGCCCTTGAACTTGCAAAAAGGCGCAAGGGCTTGACCCATCCCAATCCCACCGTAGGCTGCGTTATTGTAAAGGATGGCAAGGTAGTGGGAGAGGGATATCACGAAAGGGCTGGTATGCCCCATGCAGAAGTGGTTGCCCTTGAAAGGGCTGGAGAAAGGGCAAAGGGAGCCACTCTTTATGTTAGCCTTGAGCCTTGTACCCATTTTGGAAGAACTCCACCTTGCACCGATGCCATAATAAGAGCAGGGTTAAAAAGGGTAGTTATAGCAACCCTTGACCCAAATCCCCTTGTTTCTGGAAAGGGCGTAGAAAGGTTAAAAAGGGCAGGCATAGAGGTTTCTGTTGGAGTCTTGGAAGAAGAGGCAAAAAGGCTAAACGAGGACTTTTTTACCTACATAAGCCAAAAAAGGCCTTATATAACCTTAAAGTGGGCTCAAAGCATAGATGGCTCTATGGCAACAAAAGAAGGAGAAAGTAAATGGATAAGTGGTGAAGAATCAAGGTATTTTGCCCATCGGCTAAGGTCAGAAGCTACGGCAATCCTTGTGGGTGTAAATACCGCTTTGAGAGATGACCCAGAGCTAACCATAAGGGCTTTCCCTTGGGAAAGGCAGCCCACAAGGATAGTTTTAGACCCACAGCTTAGAATAAGAGAAGATCTAAAGTTAATAAGAGATGGTAAGGCGCCCACCCTTATTGTAACTTCGTCGGAAAACAAAGAAAAGATAAAAAGATTGGAAGACTTGGGAGTAAAGGTTATACTTGCTCCAACGATAGAGGGAAAACTAAGCCTACGGGAGGCTCTTAGAGAACTTTATTTTATGGAGATAATGCACCTGCTTGTGGAGGGAGGCTCTATTACCCACACAACCTTTATCAAGGAAAGCCTCTTTGACCGCTTGTGGGTCTTTTTGGCTCCTATGCTTATAGGAGAGGGTAAAAGGATAGGCAATATAGGGGTGGATACCCTTTTAAAGGCAAAAAGGCTAAGGCTAAGAGAGGTAAAAAGGTTTGGAGAGGATATAGCTTTAGAATATGTTAATCTTTGAGGAGTTTTATAGCCTTATGGTAGCCTACCTCCTTTAGCCAATCTTCAAAGCTTAGACCCCTTTCTATGCCCTTTATCATTAAAGCCTCTATTTGTTTTAAATCCAGCGGTACAAGGTCTGGCCTTAACCTTAAAGTTCTTTCTATGGAATGCCAAAGTTCCCAAAGTTCTATCAAATAGTGGTTCCCGGAGATTAAAACCTCTGGCACCCTCATACCCCTGTATTCTGCAGGTCTTGTATAGACCGGAGCTCCAAGCCACCTTCTAAAGGAATCTCTTTTTATGCTTTCTTCATCACCCAAAACGCCGGGCAAAAGGCGTGCTATACCCTCCAAAAGCACGAGGGCAAAAAGCTCCCCTCCGGCAAGAATAAAATCACCCAAGGAAAGCTCCATGTCCGCAAGAACACTAACCCTTTCATCCAAGCCCTCATACCTACCACATATAACCGCTATAGATCCTTTTTTTGATAAGCTGTCTAAGTGGGATTGATTTAACCTTTCGCCCCAAGGTTGTGGGATTATAGTATATGGCTTACCCTGAGCTTTTATAACCTCCTCATAGGCGGCAAAAACAGGCTCTGGCTTTATAACCATGCCCGGATGCCCACCGTAGGCCATATCGTCCACCTGTCCTTTTGGTGCATAGTCCCTTATGTTTATGGTGATTATTTCCAAGGCCTTCTTTTTTACAGCCTGCTTAACTACTCCATACTCAGCGTAGCTTTCTATTAACTTTGGAAAGATGGTAAAGACGAAAAACTTCATGAAAGAAAGTTTTTAACAAGGCTTTTTGCCCTATCTTGGCTAAAGCGGTAGTAGATATCTATGGTGGTTTTTACGTTGGAGTGTCCTGCAAACTCCTTTACTATCTCCGCAGGAAAGCCTGCGTTTACAAGGTTTGTTATGTAGGTATGCCTAAAGCTATGTATGGAAAAGGGAATTCCAAGCTTGTGGGAAAGCCTGTTAGTAAAAACTTGCAAAGAGCCCGTATTAACCTTCATACCCTCTTCAAAGTTTTCAAGCCATAGGTCAATCTTTTGGTTTATCTCCAAAGTTTCCTCCCTAGTAGGCGCCAACAAAGGTGCCATCCTTTCCCTTTTTCTCTTTGTTATATCCGCCGGCAATCTAAGCCAGTATATACTCTCCGAATCTTTATAAAAATAGTCCCTTTTAAGCATGGCATACTCGGAAAGCCTTACACCACTGTAGAGGAAAAGGCTATAAACACGCTCATATTTGGTGTTCCTTACCGACTCTAATATTTTTTGAACCTCTTCCCTTTTTAATGCCTTTGGGCTCCTATACGCGCGTGCAGTGGATAGTTCTTCTCTTATGTCCTCTACGACCGATTCAATCTCCGAGTAGTTTTCTTTGCTTAGCCACCCCCTTTTTAGGGCAAATTTATAAAAGTGCTTTATGGCAGAAAGGTGCGTAAGGATGGAGGAAACGGAGAGGTTGGAGGCGTCTATGTAAGAGTAAATCCTCTTTGGGTCTATACTTAAAAGCTCTCCCCTTATAAACCTTTGAAAGGAATCAATACACATCCTGTAAGTAATAACCGTCCTTTGGCTCTTCGTTTTACTTAGGCTTTTGACCCAAAGCTCCAAAAGCCCATCCATAATTTAAAAATTTTAGTCCTTTTTCCCCTTCTTTTCCAACTCCATACGCAAAGCAGAAAGCTCCATCTCCTTGCTTAAAAGCTCCCTATCCTTTTCAAGGACAACCCTTTGAATTTCAAGCTCCTTTTGGTTTAGCGTATAATCCTTTTCCCTCAAAAGCTCCTCCAACTCCTTTATCCTTTTTTCCTTCTCTTCTATTTGGTCTCTTAATTGACGGTTTTCTTCCTCCTTTTCTCTTAGCTTTTCCTTTAAATTGGCAAGTTCTTTTAAGAAAAACTCCATCTCCTTTTCTCTTATAGCAAGAAGAGTGTAAAGGCTTGAAAGCTCGTGCAAAAGTTGTTCTTTCTGTTGTTCCTTTTGCATAAGGGCAGACATGTAGGTGGCTATCAAACTACCTTCCAAAGTGGTTTTCAAACCCTCAAGGCTCCCTTGGAGATTTTTACTTGCTTCCTCTTGGGACTGTGCCACTCCTTTTATATGTTCCAACTCTTCTTGAGTAAGATAGACATACCATATACCATCTTCTTCCTTACCACCCTTTAACACCCCAGCCCTTATACGATTTTTAACGGTGTTTAAAGACAAGCCAGTAAGAGAAGCATACTCAGAAGCTTTCAACTTGACAAAGC
>JBKBNZ010000097.1:0-4524 GCA_046294875.1 Aquificaceae bacterium
GTCATGAAAATAACCTTAAGCGTAATAAAAGCAGACATAGGGGGATACGTAGGGCACTCTGCCGCCCATCCCGAAGTGGTGGAAAAGGTAAAAGAAATAGGAAGAGCTGAAGTGGAAAAGGGAAACCTTATTGATTGCGATGTGCTTGTTTGCGGTGATGATATAGCCCTTGTTATGACACACCAGCATGGTGTGGACAGTGAGCTTGTCCATGGTATTGCTTGGAGAGCTTTTGAGGAGGGTACAAAAATAGCCAAAAAGCTAAAACTCTACGGTGCTGGTCAAGATTTACTTTCCGATACCTTCTCGGGTAATGTTAAGGGCATGGGGCCCGGCGTTGCAGAGATGGAATTTGAGGAAAGGCCTTCCGAGCCTGTTATAGTTTTCTTCGCCGATAAAACCGCTCCAAGCGCTTGGAACCTCCCCCTCTACGAGATGTTTGCAGACCCTATGGTATGCGCCGGTCTTGTGATAGACCCAAAGATGCACGATGGTTTTACCTTTGAAGTGTTGGATACCTTTACAGGCAAGGCTGTTAAAATATCCACGCCGGCAGAACTCTACGACCTTCTTGCCCTTATAGGAACGGTGGAAAGGTATGCTATAAAAAGTGTGTGGAGGAATTCCGACGGTGAAATAGGAGCCGTCGCTTCCACTCAAAGGCTTTCCCTTATAGCGGGTAAGTATGTGGGTAAGGACGACCCTGTGATGATAGTGAGGTCTCAGTCGGGCTTTCCCGCGGTGGGTGAGATCCTTGAGCCTTTCGCAAGGCCTTGGATAGTGGAGGGTTGGATGAGGGGATCCCACAACGGACCTTTGATGCCCGTATCCTTTAAGAATGCCACGCCCACAAGGTTTGACGGACCGCCAAGGGTGATAGCGGCAGGCTACCAGATAGCTCAAGGTAAATTGATAGGTCCAAGAGACCTCTTTGACGACCCAGCTTTTGACAAGGCAAGGGAGCAAGCACAGATAATAGCAGACATCCTTAGACGTCAGGGCATCTTTGAACCCCATAGATTACCTTCCGAAGAGATGGAATACACCACCTTGCCTAAGATCCTCAAAAAGCTTGAAGACAGGTTCTATGAGTTGGAAGCAGCCAAAAAAGGCCCCACAGGAGAAGAACACCATACGGAGACAGACTAATGGAGAGGATATACAGCATAGAAGAAAGGGTTATCCTTATTGTAAAGGAGTTTGTGCAAGACCTTGGCAATAAGGAGCCCTTCCCCTCCCACCTTTCCGAATACCGCTTTAAATTAAAGGCAAAGCTTTTGGAACTTACAAACCAGCTAACAGACCCCCAAACAAGGAACGCTACTTTTGACAACGCCCTTGAGGGCATAATAAAAAGCCTTGAAGAGGCAATAAACAAGGTAAACTTTGATAGCAAAGAAGAGCTCAAAAGGCTTATAAGAAGCCTTGAAGAAACCAACGAGGTTTTAAAGGAGTTCCTCTACGGAGATCAGATAAGGGACAAATCTTACCTTTCCAAAGTGGTTGGAAAGATAGGAGAATGGGTAGAAAACCTAAGCATGGAGTTTAAAAGGAGGTATGGTGGGGTTATAAACTTTATAAAGTCTCTTTTTGGTAGATGATTCCTCTTCTTGTGGTCTTTGGCGCTTGGTTTTTTCAATCTGTAACAGGCTTTGGTGCCGGTATCTTTATCATTGGAATCCTTTCCCTTTTTTATGATCCCAAGATGGTGATCGTTTCTTCCGCCCTTTTTAATCTTTTTGGAACCCTTAGCCTTATATACCAAAACAGAAAAGGGAAAATAGAGCCTTATCTTCTTTCTTCCCTGATCCTTGGATCCTTGCCGGGCATATACTTAGGGGCATACACCCTTGGCAAGATAAACTCAAGGGAGCTTATGCTTATAATAGCCCTGTTTATAATAGCTTTGGGCTTTTACGACCTTGCGGTGAATAAGGGATGGATAAAAATAAAAATAGGTAGGCATATGGGAGTGCCTATGGGCTTTTTGGGTGGTTATTTTGCAGGGCTTGTGGGTATGGGAGGCCCACCACCTTTGGTCTTTTTAATCCAGCAGGTAAAAGACCCAAGCTCCATAAGACTTATGCTAAACCTATACTTTACCTCCAATATCCTTTTCCGGCTTGCCTTTTACGAACACATGGACGTGGTATCCCTTGATATAAACTTTGTACTCCTTGGGCTTTTGGGTCTTTTTTTGGGTGTTTTACTCGGTAGCCTTTTGTCAAAAAGAATATCCCCAGAAAGCTACAGGCTTGGTATGTCTTATGTGGTTATAGCTTTGGGCTTTGTCCTTTTTATCCTTGGTGAGGTATAATAATAAGATGAAGGTTGGCTACGTTGCCATAGTGGGAAAGCCCAATGTGGGTAAGTCTACCCTTCTTAATCAAATACTGGGCACCAAAATATCCATAATATCTCCAAAGCCCGGAACCACACGCATAAGGGTTTTAGGTGTAAAAAACATACCAAGCCAAGCCCAAATAATCTTTTTAGATACGCCCGGTATATACAGGCCAAAGGATGCTTTGGGCGAGGCCATGGTAGAAGTTGCCAAGGCTTCCTTAGAGGACGCAGACCTAATCCTTTTTATGATAGACGCGGAGGACGGCTTTAGGGAGGATGACAGGCAAGTTTTAGAAAGCCACATCAAGCCCTATGCAGAAGAAAAACCCATCTTTCTTTTGATAAACAAGGTGGATAGGGTAGGGTCTGTGGAAAACCTTCTTCCCCTTGCAGAGGAGATATCAAAGAAGTACCCCTTCTTCAAAGAGATCATCCCTTTAAGCGCCCTAAAGGGCTACAACGTGGAGGAGCTTTTAAAAACTCTAATAAAGTACCTTCCTGAGGGAGAGCCCCTATTTCCAGAAGATATGATCACAGACCTACCCTTTAGGCTTATGGCTGCAGAGATAATAAGGGAAAAGGTTTTGCTAAAGGTACATCAAGAAATACCGCAAGGTGTGGCTGTTATGGTAACAGAGGTTTCCGAGGGTACCCACGACCCCAAGGTTTTGGTGGTAAAGGCGGAAATAATCGTAGATAGAGAAAACTACAAGCCCATAATAATAGGCAAGGGAGGGCAAAGGATAAAGGCCATTGGAAAGATGGCAAGGGAGGAATTGGAGCTTATCACTGGCAGAAGGGTTTACCTTGAACTCTTTGTACGTGTAAAGCCCGATTGGAGGAGAAGACCCGAATTGGTTAAAAGTTTTGTTTTATAAATCCCATCTCTGTATGGGTGTGTACTCTTGCTATAGGGTTGGTAGTTTGTGGCAAAACATGGGCTATTCTTGAAATACCCCCTCTTCCCCATGCGAACTACTATATTATAATTTTAGTCTTCATAAAACCCTAACGGAGGTAGCAAGATGGCAAAGGTTCTGGGGCTCAAGTGTAGAGAGTGCGGAAGAGAGTACCCGGTGGAGCCTATACACGTATGCGAATTCTGCTTTGGGCCTTTGGAGGTGATGTACGACTATGAGGATATAAAAAAGAAAATAAGTAAGAAGAAGATAGAGGAAGGTCCTAAAAGCCTTTGGAGGTACATAGATCTGTTACCTGTGGAAGAGCCAAAGGTGGGCTTTAGCGCTGGCTTTACCCCTTTGAAAAAGGCAGAAAACCTTGGAAAACTCTTAGGTTTGGATGAACTTTACATAAAGGATGATTCGGTAAACCATCCTACCCTTTCCTTTAAAGACAGAGTTGTATCCGTTGCCATATCCAAGGCCATAGAGTTTGGCTTTGATACTACCGCTTGTGCCTCTACGGGCAATCTTGCCAATTCTGTAGCAAGCCACTCTGCCCAAGCGGGGCTAAACTGCTTTGTGTTTATACCTGCAAACCTTGAGTCCCAGAAGATATATGGAAGCCTTGTATTTTCTCCCACAGTGGTGGCGGTGGAAGGCACCTATGATGACGTTAATAGGCTATGCTCTGAAATAGCCAACGAACTACCTTGGGCTTTTGTGAATATAAACATAAGGCCTTTTTACGCGGAAGGTTCAAAGACCCTTGCCTTTGAGGTGGTTGAGCAGTTGGGGTGGAGGGCTCCTGATGCAGTAGTAGCACCGGCAGCCTCTGGCTCTTTAATTACTAAAATATGGAAGGGACTAAAGGAACTGGTAAAGGTAGGGCTTATTGAGGATATGAAAACAAGGGTTTATGGAGCTCAGGCAGAAGGATGCTCTCCAATAGCCCAAGCATGGAAGGAAGGTAGAGATTTTATAAAGCCAGTAAAGCCCAATACTATAGCCAAATCCATAGCCATAGGAAATCCCGCGGACGGTGTTTATGCCTTGCAAGTAACCAAAGAAAGCTCAGGAGATTGGGAAATAGCCACCGACGAGGAGATCATAGAAGGTATAAAGCTCCTTGCAGAAACGGAAGGAATATTCACAGAAACCGCCGGGGGTACCACCATAGCGGTACTTAAAAAGCTTGCCCAAAAGGGCGCCTTTAGAAGAGATGAAATAGTGGTAGCTTATATTACAGGAAACGGTTATAAAACCATGGAAGTGCTTG
>JBKBNZ010000098.1:0-4387 GCA_046294875.1 Aquificaceae bacterium
GAAAAGCTTAGACACATAAAGATAGACCCATCCACCTTTGAAAACTTGAAAGGGAAAGAACTGGGAGAAGCTATAGAAAAAGAAAAGCTAAAGCTTATGGATAGTATATATTCCCTTTGAGTTTTCCTTTCTAAGGGTAGGCAAAAGGTGGTGGAGTAAAGCATGGAAAAAGTCTGTTTTTTTGATCTTTGTCTTTCGAGCTTTTTGCATAGTTTAAACCCCGCACCCGAGACGGCAGGTCTACCGTTGCTCCCTTTCGGGCCTGGCGGGGTTCAACCCTGTCCCGTTGCGGGGCTATAGATAATTATATCCTCTTTTAAGGCCTCCGACCAGTTTTTCATAGCTTCGAGGGCTCTTTCCGCCAACAGTTTCTTTTTTTCCTCCTTGTTTTTCACCTTTTTCTCCAAGGGCGGTAAAAGGCCAAGGACTGGAGACATGGGCTGAAGAGTGCCCTCTTTGCTGGTTACATACCTAACAAGGGATCCCAACATGGTTTCTTGCGGTGGTAAAAGAAGTTCCTTTCCCTTTGCAAGCCTCCCTGCGTTTATACCTGCGAGTATTCCCGTTGCGGCGGAAGCAACATAACCCTCCACACCTGTTATCTGCCCGGCAAAAAAGATGTTTTCGTACTTTCTCATGTTTAAATAGGGAGTTAAAACCCTGTTGGATTGGATAAAGGTGTTCCTATGCATGGAGCCAAGCTTTACAAAGACCGCATTCTTAAGACAAGGAATAAGCTTTAACACCCTCTTTTGTTCCGAATAGGTCATTTGGGTCTGAAAGCCCACCAAAGAAAGCAAGGTACCCTCTTTGTTTTCTTTCCTTAGTTGAACCACCGCAAAGGGCTGTTTCCCAGTCTTTGGGTCTATAAGCCCCACGGGCTTCATGGGACCAAAAAGGAGAGTTTGATAACCTCTCCTTGCCAGTTCCTCTATAGGCATACAGCCTTCAAAATATACAGCTTTTTCAAAATCCTTTGGTTGAACCTTTTCCGCCTTTAAAAGCTCTTCGTAAAATATCTTGTACTCCTCTTCCGTTAAAGGACAGTTAAAGTAATCATCTCCACCCTTTGAATACCTGCTTGCCCAAAAGCCCTTTGAAAAATCCACGCTGTCCGCTTCTACTATGGGAGCTATGGCGTCGTAGAAATAAAGATAGTCAAAGCCCACAAGCTCTTTTATGTCTTCGGATAAAGCCTCCGAGGTTAAAGGTCCCGTTGCCACGATAACTATCTTATCCCTTGGGATCTTCCTTACCTCCTCCCTTATAAGGATTATGTTGGGATGCTCTTCTATCCTTTTGGTTATATATTGGGAAAAGAGCTCCCTATCCACAGCCAAGGCGCTACCCGCCGGCACATAAGCATATTTACCCGCAGAAACCACCAAAGAATCCAAAAGCTCCATCTCCGCCTTCAAAAGCCCAGCGCCAGTGGTGATCTCCATGCTACCCAAGGTATTACTACAGACCAATTCTGCCAGCTTTTCGCTTTTGTGAACGGGCGTAGACCCTTTGGGTCTCATTTCATAAAGGAGAACTTTAAAGCCCATATTTGCCAGCTTGTAGCTTGCTTCAGAACCCGCCAAACCACCACCTATTACGATAATTTCTTGCATGAATTTATAATTATAGGCGGCGTTGGTACAAACAAATGGCATTCAACGAAGATACCACATACCTTAACACGTACAATCTTAGGCTTCATAAAGCGTATCCATCATAGCCAATGCCTTAATGGCTTTCTTTCCGCGGTATTTCTTACTCATATTTTTCCACCAAACCACAAGGGTGTTTATGCATCAACGCTGCCCCGTAGAATAATTTATTGTCTGAAGTATAATAATGGTTAGGAGGTCTAAATGTTTGAAGGTTTTGAGGAGCTAACAGATAAAAGCTTTTATGAGAAGGCTATGGCAGGAGAAAAGCCCGCTGTGGTTTTGCTTACCACTCCAGAAAACTCCCACAACGAAAGCCTGTACAGTATCCTCGTAAAATACCAAAGGATCTACGGCGATAAAATAAACTTCTACTGGCTGGATGTAAGCAAGAATACAAGCGCGGAGGATCTGGGAGTTTTTAGCTTTCCCACAGTCCTTTACTTTAGGGATACTATGGAGTTGGAAAGGCACGATTACATACCCTCGGAGGAGGATGTGGAGAAAGCCATAAGGAGATTGTTAAGGCTATGAAGCTTTTGTGGGCTCCTTGGAGAAGCCAATATGTGGAAAAGGTGGATGAACAAAAGGGATGTTTCCTGTGTGAGGCAGCCTCTCAACCCGAGGAAAAACTAAGGGACTTCCTTGTACTTTACAGAGGAAAACGTTCTTTTGTTATCTTCAACAAATATCCTTATAACCCAGGCCATCTTATGGTGGCACCCATAGAACACATTGGGGACTATCTTTTACTTGACGACGAAACCTTGCAGGAGATCACCAAACTAACAAAAATAGCTTTACAGGTAATAAGGGAAGTTATGAAGCCCCACGGTATAAACATGGGCTACAACCTTGGCAGGGCAGCCGGGGCAGGCTTGGAAACTCATATACATCTTCATATAGTGCCAAGGTGGTTTGGAGATACTAATTTTATGAATACCCTCGCCGACGTAAAGGTTATCTCCCAAGACCTTTATGAACTTTACGATAGGATGAAGCCTCTTTTTGAGAAGTTCTTGAATGCTTGAGGTAAAAGATCTAAGGCTTTGGTATGGCGATAAGGAGATTTTAAAGGGAATAAGCTTTTACCTAAGAGAGGGGGAAGTATTGTGCCTTGTGGGTGAATCGGGCTCTGGAAAGACTTCCGTCCTTCTTTCCATAATGGGCTTATTGCCGGAAAAGGCTAAGGTAAGCGGTTCTATAAAGTTTCAGGGTAAAGAGCTTGTGGGGCTTTCGGAAAGGGAATACAGAAGCATAAGAGGAAGGCATATATCCATGGTTTTTCAAGAGCCTTCAGCCTACCTTGACCCCCTTTTTAAAATAGGCACTCAAATAGAGGAAGCCTATAGAGCACATTTTAAGGGGGGAGATGTTAAAAAAATTGTGTTAGAAACTCTTAGAAAGGTAGGCGTGCAGGATGCAGAAAGGGTTTATAACAGCTATAGCCATCAACTTTCTGGTGGTTTAAGGCAAAGGGTCTGTATAGCCATAGCCACCGTATGCAATCCCAAAATAGTGCTTGCGGATGAGCCCACCACAGCCTTGGACGTATCCCTTCAAAGCAGGATATTAAAGCTTTTTAGAGATATGAAAGAGGAAGGCAAAAGTGTTATATTGGTAACCCACGACTTTGGCGTAGTGGCGGAGGTGGCAGACAGGGTGACAGTGCTAAAAGATGGAGAGATTGTAGAAGAGGGCGATGTTTTTGATATCTTTGACAACCCAAAACATCCATACACACAAGAGCTTTTAAGGGCTATTTAGAAAAGAGGTATTTTTCAAAGCCTGCCAATATCTTTTCTGGAGAAACTTCATAGGTTCCCTTTTGCAACTGATCTTTTATCCGCTCCACTTTTCTGTTAAGGTCTTCATAATCCGCTTTTTGAGCGCTCCTTAGTTCTTGAGGGATATCAATGTTTACCGCCTCTTCTCTCTCCTCCTGCGCTTGGGTTTTCTTTCTTTCTTCTACGTCTGCCATGTAGTCTATGATCCTTTGGAATTCCACCCTGTCAATCATAACTATACTATCGGAAGCTTATGGAAAAATTTCAATAGAAAATAAAAAAACCCCGAGCGGGGGCAGGGGGTTTATATTCTCGCAAGCCTTCTGAGGGCTACGAGGAGCCACCACCAGTGCTACCAGTACTGCCGGTAACTCAAGTATCGCCAAAACCGCCATTCACCGCCTAAATCTCCCGTGAGCTTTGCCACAAAGGCATCAGAACATTGATTATTTTGATCAAGACTATAATCTGACTGAGCCCCACCAGATGTACTGGGGAAATCGGTAGATGTTGTTCCACCAACCACATAAACATTGCCAGAACTATCAAAAGCTATGGCATAAGCTCCATCAGTACCATTTCCTCCAAGATATGTAGCTTGGATAATCTGTGTTAGGTCATTGTTTAGCTTTGCTACAAAGGCATCGGCCAATCCACCACCATGACTTTGTTGAACCCCACCAAACGTGCCAGGAAAATCGTCAGACCATGTATAACCAGCCACATAAACATTACCAAAACTATCAACAGCTATGGCATGGGCTACATCATCACTACTTCCTCCAAGGTAAGTAGCTTGGATAAGTGTTTTCAAATCATTACTTAGCTTTGCCACAAAGGCATCGGCCAATCCACCACCATGACTTTGTTGAACCCCACCAAACGTGCCAGGAAAATCGTCAGACCATGTATAACCAGCCACATAAACATTACCAAAACTATCAA
>JBKBNZ010000099.1:0-4376 GCA_046294875.1 Aquificaceae bacterium
CATTATAGTGGCGGGATACCTTATAAATTTCCTTTTTAAAATGCCATGAAGATAGCCTTTATATCTACGGGCAACGCGGTAAGGAGTATTATGGCAGAATCGGTGGCAAGGAAATTTTCAAGGCTTGCCCTTTTATCGCCAGATATATACTCCGCAGGGGTTGAAGCTGTAGAGAAAATACCAAAGGAGGTTATAGACCTATTGAAGGAAAAGGGATATCCCACAGAAGGCCTACGCTCCAAAAACATCTCCACCATACCATACAAAGACATAGACATCCTTATAACCCTTTCCCCGGAGGCAAGGGATAGATGTCCCTATTTGGAAGGCCATCTGAGGAGAGAACACTGGAGCGTTGAAAAAGTGGGAACTTTAAAAAGGGAGGAGCTTTTAAAAACCTTAGAACAGATTGAAAAACACGTAAAAGAGCTTTTTAAAATAAGCTAAGCTTATACTTTCCATAAGAAAGGTTTATATTAAAATTTTTAGTGTGGTAATGATAGATATAAGCAAGCTAAAGACCTTTATAGCGGTGGCAGACTTAGGTAGCTTTTCAAAGGCTTCCGAGATACTTTATATAACACAGCCCGCCGTAACACAGCAGATAAAAGCCCTTGAAAGGATTGTGGGCGCCAAGCTTTTCCAAAGGCAAGGTGGAAGGATAGTTCTCACCGATGAAGGTAAAAGGATCTACGAAATAGCCAAAAACCTCCTAAGCAACTACGAAAGCCTTATGGAGGAAATGGCAAAGATAAAGAAGGATTTTAAGGATACCCTCCTTTTGGGAATAAGCACTACCCTTAGCGAATACAAGGTGCCAGAGCTCATAGTGGAATTCCATCAGCAATTTCCCAACATATCCATAAGGGCTTTGGTGGATAACTCCCAACACATAGAGGAGGCCTTAGCCTCCGGCGTATTAAACATAGGCATCATAGAAAGAGAGCCCTCAGAAAAGTTCAACTCTATAAAATGGTTTATGGACGAGATCCTATTCTTTACCCATCCTTATCACCCCTTTGCCCAAAGGGGGCAGATACAGCCAGAAGAGCTTTATGATGTGGACTTGATCTTTAGGGAGGTGAGTTCTGGTACAAGGAAGGTGGTAAAGGAAGAGCTTGAAAGGTTGGGAATAGTTTTTGAAAAGTTAAAGATAAAGATAGAGATAAACTGCGGAAGGTCTATCCTTAGCATGGTGAAAAAGGGCTATGGCTGTAGCTTTCTATCAAAGGGCATGATAGAGAAATATGTTGATGAGGGAAGCATAGTGCCTGTTAGGATAAGAGGCTTTAACGCAGTAAGGTGGTATTACATAATCTATCCTGAGAACGAAAAGCTTACTTTCCTTGCAAGCAGATTTATGAAGTTTTTACTTTCAAAAACCAAGCTTGTACCGGGATGAAGAGAGGAGTGATCTTTGACGTAGATGGTGTTATAGTGGATGTAAGCCAATCTTACCACTATGCTATAAAACACACTGCAGAGCACTTTTTAGAGAGAGAAGTTCCCATAGAAGAGGTTAGAAGAATAAAGTTCTCAAAGGGTATAAACAACGATTGGCTTGCCACCTTGGAGGTTGTAAAAGAGTTTGGAGGTAAAGCAAGCCTTGAGGATATAATAGAGGTTTTCAATGAACTTTACAAAAGCCTAAGAGACAAGGAAAGACTTATCCTTGGAAAGGAGTTTTTTGAAAGCTTAAAAGCCCTTGGTATACCTTTAGGAGTGGTGACGGGAAGACCACGGGAGGATCTTTTTTATCTTTTTGAAAGGTTTAACCTTTTGCCCTACTTTGAATGTATAGTGGATGAGGATACAATAGAGCAAGAAGAGCTTAGAAAGCCCCATCCCTTTGCCCTGCACCTGTGCGTAGAATCCCTTGGTATAGAAAAGGGCATATACGTAGGCGATAGCTTGGCCGATTGGTTTATGGTAAGGGACTACAGAAGGCTATACGAAAAGCCTTTGATATACATACACGTGGGAGAAAGGGTTGTGCCGGAAGGTGTAAGATCTACTTCTCCCTCAAGTCTTCTTCAAGTTCTTCAAGAGGCCTTGCAGAGTCTATAAGTAGTATGGGAATGTCCTCCTCTATGGGATAATAAACCTTGCAGCTATTACATACAAGCACATTTTTAACTTGGTCGTAAAGGAGATCTCCTTTACACTTTGGACAAGCCAATATCTCTAAAAGCTCCGGGCTTATCATAACTACCCTCCTATCTTAAACATTTCAATCTTTTTAGGACTTATACCCTTTTTCATAAGCTCTAACCTTTCCTCGGAGTATCTATCTTCCCTCTTTGACCATAGGTTTATTACGAAAGCCCTTATATCCTCCTCGTTGGCTCCAGACCTCAAAAGACCTTTTACGCTATAACCTTCTTGGGCAAAAAGACAAGTAAGAAGCTTTCCATCGGCAGTTAGCCTAAGGCGGTTGCAATCTCCACAGAAGGGCTGTGTGATAGAGGATATAAAGCCTATCTCTAAACCATCATCCTTGTACCTGTACCTTTCTGCCACTTCTCCCCTATAACTTTTTTCAACAGGCTCAAGGTCAAAGTGCTCCATCAGTAGTTTAAGCATCTCCCTTACAGAAAACACTTTATCCAAAGACCAATTGTTTAAGTTTCCCACATCCATAAACTCTATAAACCTAACCACCGCACCCATTCTCTTAAAGAACTTGGCCATATCCACTATCTCTTCGTGGTTTATGCCCCTTACCACACAGACATTTATCTTAACAGGATTCAAGCCCTCCTTTAAAGCGGCTTCTATACCCTCAACTACCCAAGAAACTTTAACCTCCCTACCTACAACCCTCGAAAGCACTTCATCCTTTAAAGAAGGAAGGCTAACGGTGATCCTTTTTAGCCCAGCAAGCCTTAAAGCTTTTGCCTTTTCTTTTAGAAGGAAGCCGTTGGTGGTCAGACTTAGGTCTTCTATGGGAAGTTCTGAGAGCTTATTTATGAGTATCTCTATGTTCCTCCTTAAGAGGGGTTCTCCGCCTGTAAGCCTTACCTTTTTTATGCCAAGGGGAAGCACCGCCCTTGTGAACTTTACAATCTCCTCAAAGCTTAGTATTTCCTCACGTCTAAAGAACTCATAACTTTCACCACTTGGCATACAAAAGAAGCATCTAAAATTACACCTATCGGTTACCGATATCCTCAGGTCTCTAAGCTCTCTGCCTAATTTATCTAAGGTCATGCCCCAAGCACCCATTCACCTTTTCCATCTTCAAAGACTTCCTTTTTCCATATGGGTACCCTCTTTTTTACCTCATCCACCACATACCTACAGGCCTTAAAAGTCTCGTCCCTATGCCCTCCAAAAACTACTACCAAGAAGGAAGGCTCTCCTACCTTTACAAGGCCAAGCCTATGATGGATAAAGACCTCCTTTATGGGAAACTTATTTAGGGCTTCTTGTCTTATCTGCTCCATAACCTTTATTGCCA
Organism: Aquificaceae bacterium; assembly: GCA_046294875.1. GTDB lineage: Bacteria > Aquificota > Aquificia > Aquificales > Aquificaceae > Pampinifervens. The sequence goes on from JBKBNZ010000099.1 coordinate 3,461, forward strand.
TCTCGGGAAAGGCTTCGTAGTGAAGCTCCACAACAGGTCCGTCTTCTGGAGCACTGCGGGCTATCCCAAGGAATGTAAGGCTTGCCCCACAATCTTGGGGTACCTCATACTGGGAAAGGATCCTTTCCGCCCCTATCCATTCAACTCCAAGGTAAATTCTGGGAAGCATGTTTATAAATATAAACCAATTATACGTGTGCTCAGAAATTCCCTTGTAGGGGCGGTTTAAGAACTACCCTTGCAAAAGAATTTATCACCCGGCGTATTATGTAAGATAATTTTTCCTATGACCTTTAGAGAGCTTGCGGAGTATTTCCATAGGTTGGAGCAGACTACAAGCAGGCTTGAGATGGCAGATATTCTCAAAGAGCTTCTGGGAAAGGCTGATGCAGAAGAGATAGACAAGGTGGTTTATCTTACCCTTGGTGAGCTTATGCCAGCTTTTAAAGGCGTGGAATTTGGTATATCAGAAAAGCTTGCAATGGAAGCCCTTTCAAAGGCCTGTGGTGTAAAGGTAAAGACCATAGAGGGCTTATACAAGGAAAGGGGAGACCTTGGAGAGATAGCTCAAGAGCTTATAACATGGCAAGGAAGGAACCTAAGCTTTTTAAAGGTTTATCAGGAACTTCTTGACATAGCCCTTACAAGAGGCACCTTAGACAAGGTTATGAGGCTTATAAACCTGCTAAAGGGTCTTTCTGGCTTTGAGGCTAAATATGTGGTAAGAATAATACTTGGAAAATTAAGGCTTGGTGTGGGTGATGCTACCATAATAGACGCCCTTTCCCTTTTTGTAGGTTATAAAGACCTAAAGCAAGCCATAGAGAGGGCTTATAATCTCTGTAGTGATATAGGCCTGGTGGCAAGGAAGTTAAAAGAAGGGGGTGTTTCTGCCCTTGAGGGCTTTAAAATTCAG
>JBKBNZ010000100.1:0-4275 GCA_046294875.1 Aquificaceae bacterium
CTTGCCTTTCTTTCGGGCTTTTTTGGAGCCTTGGCGGGATACTACAGCAACAACCTTTTAAACATCATCCCCATACATCTATCCCTAAAAAAGGCTACTATCTTATCTTTCTTCTTAGGGCTTATGACCGCCTCCTTGGGCTATCTCCTCTACAAGCTGGTATCTCTACAAAGGAGGGAAGAAGAAAGCAGAAGGCTTTTACTGGAAGAACACATAAGGAACTTGGAAAGGCAGATAAGCCCTCACTTTATCTTTAACACCCTTAATGCAGTGGCAGAGTTGGTCTGGCAAGACCAAGAAAGGGCTGAGGAAGCCATACTAAGCCTTGCAAGGCTTTTAAGGAAAAGCCTATACCTTGAACCTTTTATAAGCCTTGAGGAGGAAGTAGAGCTTTTAAAAGACTATTGGAAGCTTATGAGCTTAAGGTTCAAAGGTAACATAAGCATGGATATAAGGATAGAAGAAGAAGTCCTAAAAACAAAGCTGCCAAAGTTTTCCTTGCAGATCTTGGTGGAAAACGCCCTAAAGCACGGCTTCCAATTAGACAGGGGAAGGATAGAGATAAGAGGCTATAAAAGGGAAGGGAAGGTTTTTGTAGAGGTGGAGGACAACGGGAAAGGATTTGAAAGTTTAAAGGAGGGTGTGGGACTTTCCAACTTAAGGGAAAGGCTAAGGCTCTGCAGGGCAAGCCTTTCCTACTGGTCTGCTCGGGGAAAAACGGTCTTTAGAATGGTCTTTGATGAAGTGTAAAAGGAAAGCCCTAAAACATCACCAAAGGATATGTATAAGTAGAAAGCCCACTTTAAACTTTATTTAAAACTAACTTAAGGAGGTGATAGCCATGCAACTACCCGAAGCTTTCAGGTTCATGAGGATAGGATGGTGGGTTGTGCACATAGTAGGCATAACCTTGGTGTTTCTTTTGGGAAGATGGACAGCCTAATAGCCCATGCCTTGCCTCCTCCTGAAGGGGTTTTCCCTGCCCCTCAGGGATCTTTTAAAACCTTGGAGGAGGCTTATTTTCTTGGCTATGTGCCAAGGGTGGTCTCTTTGGTATGTATAAAAGACAACCCCCTTGCGGTAGCTTGGCACATGCCCATAAACAAAAAGCCCTTTCTTTATGCCCTTGCCCTTGCTAAGGAAAACCACAGCCATCTTTTGGCGCAAGAGGGTGCAGACTTCACCGTTAACTTCCTACCCTTTGAATACCTACAGGATATAATTACCGCCGGAAGCCATCATGGAAACCAAGAGAACAAATGGAACCTTTTTAAGGATATAAAGCCTATAAAAGCTTTAAAGGTTGACGCCCTTATGGTGGATCAGGCCCTGCTTATATACGAGTGCAAAAAGGAAACCTTTATAAGCTTTCCAGACCATAGCCTTTTGGTAGGAAAGGTGGAAGTTATCCACTACAAAAGGGGAAGGCTAAAGGTCAGCAAAGTAAAGTATCCTCTCCACATGGGCAAAAACTACTTTTCCCACAACTCAAAGGCTTATATTTACAAAAGATGAAAAAGCAGGTTTTTAGACTTTTTGGCTTTTCCTTTTTCTTTTTGGGCACTTTGGGGATCTTTTTGCCCATAATGCCAACAGTGCCCTTTTATTTGCTTGCCATAATTTTCCTCGCAAGGTCTTCTAAAAGGGATATTGTAAGCCTTAAAAAGCTTCCTTTCTTAGGTAAAAGGATATATCCCTACGTTAAAAAGTCTGTAAAATACCTAAGAAGATGGAATACACCACGGCGAAGTTTATCCATCTGATAGGTATATTTCTTTGGGTTGGAGCTTCCTCCTCTTTGGGGCTTTTTATGATGTACTCCACTTGGAAAAACACAGGCTGCAACCAACATATTCTAAGGAACTTTTACCGATGGATGACCAATTTGGAGATCTTTGGTTTTATCCTTGCCTTGGTGATGGGCTTTTATATGCTACATCTTCTTAGGTACAAGGGAGACATAACTTGGTTAAACTACAAGCTTCCCTTAGTCTTGGGTATAATCCTGCCCCTTGAGATAATAAACTTTTGGTTTGTAAACCTTTACATCCCAAAGTCAAAGGACAGAGAGAAGGCTTATAAAAGGTACGACCTTTTTATCTACATAATAGCGGTGCCTCTAATAGTGGTTTCTTTGCTTGTTATATACCTTGCGGTGGCAAAGATATGAGGGCAATATACCTTTTCAAAAGAGACCTAAGGTTGGAAGACAACAAGGGCTTGGCCTTTGCCTCCAAAAGACACAAGGAGATCCTGCCCCTTTTTATCTTTGACAGGGAGATACTAAAAGACCTAAGGGCTGAGGATGAAAGGCTAAGCTATGTGGTAAGAGCTTTGGAAGAGCTTTCCAAGGGGATAAAGGTTTATTGCCTTTATGACACGACGGAAGAAGCCCTAAGGAAGGTCTTTAAAGTCTATAAACCCACACACCTTTACACCACCACATCTTACAGCTGGAGTGGGAAGGAAAGGAACAAAAGAATAAAAGAGCTTTGCAAAGAATACAAGGTAGAATACGTGGAGGTTTTTGAAAACTTTCTGGCTAAGCCCGAGGACATACCCACAAGAAGGGTCTTTACTCCCTTTTACAAAGAATGGATACAAAAGGTTTGCCTTGAAGAGGAAAAGGTGGAAAGCTTTTTTGTGCCCTCTCTTCCACTGCCCACCTTAGAAGAGATAAAACAAAAACTGCCTCTAAAAGTCTTTTCTTCCTTTGATCCCTTGGAGTGCAAAAAAAGGCTGGAAAGCTTTCCCTTTGAAAGGTACGAAGAGTTAAGAAACTTTCCCGCCATAGACGGCTCTTCCAAGCTATCTCCCTGTATAAGGTTCGGCATACTCTCTTTGAGGAAGGTCTTCCAAAAAACAAAGGATAAAAGCGAACATTTTATAAAAGAGCTTGCCTGGAGAGAATTTTGGTATCACATAGCCCTCAACTTTCCAGAAACAAGAGACCTTGAATTCCAAGAGAAGAGAAGGGGCATAGCTTGGGAAAACAAAGAAGAGTATATAAAAAGCTTTTTTGAAGGTGTCACGGGATACCCCATAGTGGATGCGGGCATAAGACAGCTAAAAGGAGAAAAATGGCTTCATAATAGGATGAGAATGATATTGGCAAGCTTTTTAACCAAGGTTCTGTTGGTGGATTGGAGAATAGGAGAGGCCTTTTTCAAAGAGCACCTTTTGGACTACGATGAGGTGGTAAATGTGGGAAATTGGCAGTGGAGCGCCTCTGTGGGGGCAGACCCCAAACCCTTTAGACTTTTTAACCCCATCTTGCAGGCAAGAAGGTACGACCCTGAGTGTGAGTATATAAGGAAATATCTGCCAGAGCTTTCCCATCTGCCCTGTTCTATGCTAACAGACCCCCTAAACCACCAACTTCCTTATCACAAGCCTGTGGTAAACTACTACGAAAGGATAGCCCTTGCTAAAGGGCTTTATATGTTTAGATAATCCCTTAGGGCTTTTGCCCCCTCTCTACTGGTCTTTAAAGTTTCGTTTATATCCTTGAAAACTACTATGTATTTGCTCTGCTCCACGCTCTTTAGCTCCTTTACCTTGCTTAGATTTACTAAATAAGACCTGTGCACACGGAAAAAGTTGTAGGCTCTTAGTTCTTCCTCTATCTCGTAAAGTTTTTTACTAAGAGGTAAAAGACCCTCTTTTGTTCTAACGCTTACCTCTCCCATCTCCGCCTGCACGTAGTATATATCCTCTGGGCTCAAAAAGAAAACCTTGTTTCCTACCTTTGCGGGTATTATGGGGCGTTCTGCTTTTATAAGGTTTATGACCTGCTGAGTGTTGCTTTTCCTTTCAAATATACGGTCTATGGCCTTGTTTAAATCCTCTTGTGAGAAGGGCTTTAGTAGATAATCCACCGCAGAAACCTTAAAAGCCTCTAATGCATACTCGCCGTAGGCGGTTGTAAAAACTATGTAGGGTTTTATGTCCATAGATATTACTTCTTTGGCAAGGTCTATACCAAAGCCATCGGGTAATCTTATGTCAAGAAAGAGAACCTCGGGCTTTAGCTCCTGTATCTTTTCTATGGCTTCTTTGTAGGTGGTTGCCTCTCCCACTATCTGCAATCTACCCTCTTGGCTTAACATCCTCTTTATTCTCTGCAAGGCAAGGGGTTCATCTTCAACTATAAAGGTTCTCATGACTAATATATTGCTTTTAACATTGTGCTTTTTAAAGGGGATTTTTTACACTTTAAAAGAGAAAAAGGAGGGCTCCCCCATGAGGAAGAGCCTTTGGGTTTTAAAACTGGTA
>JBKBNZ010000101.1:0-4225 GCA_046294875.1 Aquificaceae bacterium
TATGGCATACTTTCTTTAAGGTATCAACCACATGCTCTATAACCTTTTTTTTGCCTATAGGATGTAAAAGCTTGTCTTTTCCAAATCTTCTGCTAATACCACCTGCAAGTACGAAAGCTTCTATCATTCTTTTATAATAATCTTGGCTCCGTTGGGTAGTCTTTCTATACGCCCCTCTGTCTTTTCTTCCCTTGGCACGTACACATAGGTACCCGCTGGTATAATATCACCTTTAATGTGGGGATTTAAATCTCTAAATAGACTTTCCTTCATACGGTTGCTATTTATAAACTCGCCGATGGGAGTATCCCTATCTACGGATCTCTTTGCAATGGTTAGGCCTTCTACCTTTACAGAGAGCCCATACTTTTCTGGATTGCTTGCTAGCAATAAAACTGCAAAAAAGGCTGGTACGTAGTTCCTTGTTTCCTTTGGAAGAAGGTCCTTTGTAATCCAAAAATCCACTCCCCCTGTTCTCCTTGACACGCAGTTTTCACCGCAGTTATAGGCAGCAAGGGCAAGCTCCCAATTTCCAAACATACTGTAAAGGTCTTTTAGATATCTCATTGCTGCATCCGTTGCCTTTAACACGTCAAACCTTTCATCTACATACTGGTCTACCCTAAGCCCATACCTTCTTGCGGTAGAAGGGATAAACTGCCAAAGGCCGGCAGCTCCAGACCTTGAGACGGCAAAGTTATTAAAGGCGCTCTCAATAACAGGAAGTAGGGCAAGCTCCTCCGGCAAACCATGCCTTTGTATTATGGGTTTTATGACGGGCATGTAGTAGTTAGCCCTTTGTAAGGCAAGTTCAAGACTTTGCCGGTTTGCTAAATAGTAATCCATAAACCTCCTTATCTCCTGCCTGTCGGGCACTGGGATGCCAAAAGTTTTAGCTTCCTTTTGTATAAACCTTTCCTCTTCTTCCGAGAAGTAATAACCTCCTTTTTGTACCACTTCTACTTGGTTGGCGGTCTTTGGTAAAACCGCTTGCCTAACAGTGTGTGTGCAGGAAAAGATCAAGCATGAGGTGATGAATAAAACTCCCCTTATCATATTTCTCTTTATTATAAGCAAAGAACACTGATTATATTAGAATTTCTATTGCTTCTCTTATATGCCTTATAGGAAAGTATTCCACACCCTCCAGCTCAAGGACACATCCTTTTGGCATTATAGCCTTCTTGTATCCAAACCTTAAACTTTCCTTTATTCTTTCCTCCGCAAAGTGTACAGCCCTTACCTCTCCAGACAGCCCAAGCTCTCCAAAAATTACAAAATCTTCCACGGGTTTTTCTTTTACTGAGCTAACTATCGCAAGGGCTACCGCCAAGTCTATAGCTGGCTCTTCCACCCTCACACCTCCAACCAAGTTAACAAAGACATCTTTATCCCTTGTGAAGACCTTCGCTTCCTTTTCAAGCACGGCTAATATTAAAGAAAGCCTGTTGGGGTCAAAGCCTTGGGTTCTTCTTTGTGGTGTAGTATAAAGGGCGTGTATTGTTAGAGCTTGTACCTCAAGGAGTATTGGTTTATTACCTTCCGTATGGGGGAATACCACGCTTCCGGGGGAGATTACCCTTTCCTGTAGGAAAAAGGCGGAAGGCTCTGGCACTTCCTCAAGACCGAGGTTAGACATTTTAAAAACCGCTACATTCCCGCTTGCACCAAAGCGATTCTTTACCACCTTTATAACCCTGTTGAAGCTAAACCTTTCTCCTTCAAAGTACAGTACCGTATCCACGAGGTGTTCCAATACCTTTGGACCTGCCAAAAGACCTTCCTTGTTTACCTGACCTACCAAAAAGAGGGGTATGTCCTTTGCCTTGCAAATCTCCGAGAGTTTATAGGCGCACTCTCTTACCTGAGCCACAGAACCCGGAGAGGATTGGAGCTCTCCGCTGTAAAGAGTCTGAATAGAATCTATCACAAGCAAAGAGGGTTCTTCCCTTTTTATAACCTCTATTAGAGCTTCAAGGTTTGTTTCTGGAAGGGTAAGCAAATCTTCCGAGGAGATATTTAATCTTTTTGCCCTCATGCCAATTTGAGAAGGAGACTCCTCTCCAGAGATATACAGAACTTTTCCATAGGACTTGGAAAACTTGTCTGATAGTTGAAGAAGAAGAGTGGATTTACCTATACCCGGTTCCCCTGCCAAAAGGATCACCTGTCCTTTTACAATCCCACCACCAAGAGCTTCGTCAAAGTTGGAAAATCCAGTGCTTAACCTATTAGGAATATCCTCAACCCAGCTTAAAATAGGCTTTGGAGCTTGATAAGAGGGACTATTTTGAAAGACCCTTTGGGTATCCATCTCCTCCACAAGAGTATTCCAAGAACCACAAGAAGGACACCTACCCAACCATTTTGGGCTTGAATAACCACATTCCTGACAAATGAAAAGGCTTTTAATCTTTTTCATAAGATTTAAATGTATGCTCCAAAACTCTCACCTTGCTTTCTCTTTTTCTTGTTCTCATACATCCTTTTGTCTGCTATTTTTAAAAGCTCCTCAAAACTTTTACCGTCTTCAGGATAGCATGCAAAACCAAGAGAGAAAGATAGGGGAATATCCACAGAAAGGTTTTCTTCCTTCAAACGCCTTTCAATCCTTTCAATTATTATCAAGCTGTCTACACACCCTTTAACAGGCGCCACGATAACAAACTCATCTCCACCGTACCTTATAACAGTATCATCTTGAGCCCTTAAAGAACTTTTTAATATCTTAGCACACCTCTTGAGAAGTTCGTCCCCCTTTGAATGTCCATAGGTATCGTTTGTTTGCTTTAAATTATCCAAATCACAGAATATCACCACATAGTTTAAACCTATGGATTCCATAGAGGACAAATCCTTTTTTAGCACTTCTTCCATATAAGAACGATTTAGGACGCCTGTCAAAGGGTCTATGTATTTTTCTTTCAACTTTTGTCTTTCGAGCCTTATAAACTTGTAGTTTAGGAAAAGCATGTATACAAAAAACAGGTAGGAGAAGATGGTCAAAAGGGTTCCGTAAGTGTGAAGCCCTATAAGGTACTTAGCATAGCTACCAGTAGATAGAAGTAGAAAGGCAATGGCGTAAAGAGTGGCGAGCTTTCTAAAAAGTAGATCCCTTACCGCATAACCAAGGCTAAAGATAAGAGTTCCAGTTCCTAAGGCGAAGTAAACCTCCCACACAATGGTAAAATAATACCACGTTAAGTCTTCTGCTAAAATACAGTTATGTCCCTAAAGGCTATACTGATAACCGCCACCGACACAGGAGTGGGGAAAACCTTTGTTAGCTACAACCTTGCCTACGCTTTAAAGGAAAGGGGTATAAAGGTTGGTTATCTAAAGCCCATAGAGACCGATGTAAAAGATGTACCTCAAGATGGGTCTTTGGTGGCTTCCATAACCGGTCAATCCCTTGAAGAGGTAGTGCCAGTTAGATACCGTCTTCCTTTATCCCCCTATGCGGGCATATTGGAGGAAGGGAAAGATTTTTCCTTAGAGGATTTAAAAAGGCACTTTACAGAGATGATGGAAAAATACGACTTTTTGATAGTGGAGGGTGCAGGTGGTGTGGCTGTGCCTATAAAAAGAAACTATAACTACGCCCATCTTGCCAAAGATTGGAGGCTAAAGACCCTTTTGGTGGCAAGGGCTAAACTGGGAACTATAAACCACACCTTTTTGAGCTGGTATTACATGAAAGCCTTGGGTGTAGAACCATTGGGAATAGTTATGAACGGCTTTGAAGGCGCTGATGTGTCCGAAAGAACCAATTCTCTTATAGTTCAAGATTTGACAGGACTTGAAGTTTTAAAACTCCCAAAAGTAGAAGGCTTATTACTACCTAAGGAGGAAAGGGACCTACTTGCTAAGTTTATCGGGTTCTAATCTATAGTAAAAGGCTACTCTTTCTACAAGCTCTTTGAAATGGGGTGCCGCGACCGTTCCTCCGTAGGCCTTTGGTCCCTTTGGGTTATCCACCATTATACCCGCTATAAATTTAGGATTACTCGCTGGGAAATAGCCCACGAAGTAAGCAACGGACTCTTCCATTGAGTACCTGTTTATTCTAAAGTCAAACTTTTGAGAAGTTCCCGTTTTGCCGGCTATAGTAAAGTAGTCGGACTTTGCAGGTTTGGCAGTCCCTTCCTCCACCACCTTTCTCAAGTTGGTTTGAAGCCAGCTTAACACTTTGGGAGAGTATACTTCCTCCTTTAATACCTGTGTA
>JBKBNZ010000102.1:0-4204 GCA_046294875.1 Aquificaceae bacterium
TAGCCATCTACCTTTTCTTCCACCCAAAAAGGACCTTCAAACTGTTCCTTTATCCCTGTGGAAAGCTGGAATATTCTACCTATGTGGGGATAGCCCCAGATCACAGTATCCTTGAAAAGAATCGTACCCCTTGGTATCTCCTTAAAATCGTCGGTAAAGCGCAGATATTGCAAGTCTCCGTAAGTTTCGCTTTTTATCTTGTTTCTTTTGAGGGACTCCTTCAAAAGTCCTTGAGGTATCATTTCTAAAGATTATATTATTTCAAAGACACGCCGGGTGAGAAATTAGACATTATGAAACAAACCTTCTATAAAAACTGTACCCAATAGCATATGCATATACATACACAAGCACGCAGGCCAAAGTCCTCCGTCCACTACCAACGTTGAAAGGCTTTATCTGACTTATCACTCCCTCAACTACCTGTCCATTGTCCCTCCGTCTTATCTTTCTGTATCTCTTTGCTCACCACGCTTTACCCTTTATTTGAAGATCCGTTAGTTTGGGTTTTCTGCCTGCTTTGGGTTTTGGCACATTTAGAAAAGGTAGGGCATTTTCAAGGTCTTGGAATATTTGTTTGTAGATGGACACGTAATGTGGTAAGATATCCATGTTTAAACCTCCTAAAAGGTTTTATAGGGCTAATAATTATAGCCCTACTGCCTTTTTTTATTGATGGGCTTGTGTCTGGACTTTTTTGAATTTCTCACCCAGCGTATGTTTTATATAATAAAGCTTCTATGGTGCTGGGTATATTAAGGGTTGACCTTTTTTTCCCAGAAAATGGCTCTTTAAAGGAAAAAAGGCACTATCTTAGGTCTATAAAGGATAAGGTTAGGTCTTCTTTCAATGTCTCCGTGGCAGAAATTGATCATTACGATCTTTGGCAAAGGTCAAGCCTTGCCTTTGTTTGTGTGGCTGGTGATAGGAAGATAGCGGAGGATACGATAAACAAGGTAAAAAGGATGCTTGAAAGGCATTATCCTGAATTTTTGTTAGACCTAAAGGCGGAGTTTTTCAAGCTTTAAAAGCCCATGCTGGCATAAGAAACTATGGAATCGGTTTCCCTTTCATAGTATTGGTTGTAATCAAAAAGCTCTCCCTTTTCAACTCCCGCCTTTTTAAGCATGTGGGAAAAGACAAGATTTGTGTATTGTCCGTCTATACGGGTAAAGTTTAGATCCCTTTGCAAAAGGTTAAAGGCCTCATCCGATGCCAAGTTTTGTAAAAGATTTAAGTAAGTTTTATCTCTTTGGAAAGGGTCAAAGCTTGTCATATCTCCAAACTTTTTCCCCACATGGCTTAAGTCTACGCTGGATATTATAAGGGCATGCTTTAAATCCTTGTCTATTACACGTAAAAGATTTTCTGCAAGCTCTTTTAAAAAAGGTATGTCCCCGTAGGATACTATCAAAGCCAAGGCTTTTGCTCGTGGATAAAGCATCTTTACATAAAGGCTTGCAAACTCAATGGAGTGTTCCATACGGTAGGAAAGGATATCATGGGTGATATCAAAGTTATAAAAGCTTTGGAGTTTTTCAATTAGGTCATTTCTAACTTCCAAGATTCCAAAGGGAGTTTCCATAGATAGGGGTAGGGCAGAAAAGGGCATTTCGTGCCAATAGTGGGACACACCTAAGATAATCACAAGTTCCTTTTCTTCTTTTAGCCTTCCGTAGCCTTCCCAGTAGGTATCTTTGGCTATTCTTATATCCATGTGGGGTACCATAAGCCCTAAAAGGTCTCTTTTTTCCTTTTTTTCCTTTCCCATTAAAAAGTTTTTGGCTTCTTGAGGGTCTGCTGGATAAACCTCAAACACATGGGACATCCTTCTTATTCCCTGTCTTATAAGCCTGTCCTTTTCTTCTCTTAAGGCCTTTTGGAAGTTTTCCCCATCCAAAAGAAGGTTTTCATCCAAAAGTTCTAGAAACTCCCTTATCTCTTCTTCTTTTATCATGTATCCTGTTGCTTTAAAAAAGTCTGCCCTTATATCAAGGAGGTTTCTGTTTCCATCCATAAGGGACATAAGCAAAAGGGCAGGGTAAGAAACTATTAAACCTTGGGATATGCCGTAAGGATCCCTTACCAGATAGCTATTTTTATCCAAGGCTTGTATATCCAAAAACCTTACCTTAGGCTTCATCCAAAGATAAGGATCTCCTCCTCTAAGAATTTTCCTTCTACCAGCTCCCAGCTTCTGTAGGATACTACCTTTCCCTTACTCACAGAAAGGATTATATAAGACCATCCTTCAAAGGCTCTCTCTTGGTCAAACTGGGAAGGTCTGTCGGGATGGTCTGGATGGGAATGATACACGCCCACTATTTCAAGCCCAAACTCCCGTGCCTTCTTTTCCGCCTTTAAATAGTCCTTTGGTGCTATCTCATAGCGGTCGTGTTTTCTTTCGGGGTTTGCATTGGGCGTTTCAAAGGCTCCAAAAACGGTTCTAAGGGAGCCATCCACCTTGCCTAAAAGCAATCCGCAAGTTTCATAAGGATAGTCCCTTTCTGCTTGAGCTATGACCTTTTGTAAAGCAGACCCTTTTATCCTAAGCATCCTTACACCAAAGCGTGCTGTACTAAAAGTTCTGCTATCTGTACTGCGTTGGTGGCTGCACCCTTTCGGATGTTGTCGGCTACCACCCAAAGGGAAAGTCCTGGCTCAAAAACAAGGTCTTTTCTTATCCTTCCTACAAATACCTCATCCTTTCCTGCCACGTCTATGGCAAGAGGGTACTCACCCTTTTGGGGATCGTCCACCAACACCACACCCTTTGCCCCTTTAAGAATTTCTCTGGCTTTTTCCGGGGAAAGGTCCTTTTTTAGCTTAACGCTTATGGCCTCGGAATGACCGTAAAAGACAGGAACCCTTACGCACGTAGCAGACACCTTTATGTCAGGGTCGTGAAGTATCTTCCTTGTTTCGTTAAACATCTTCATCTCTTCCTTTGTATAGCCATTTTCAGTAAAGACGTCTATCTGGGGAATAACGTTAAAGGCTATCCTTTTTGGAAGAGCTTTTGCCTCTGGCATTTCTTCACCTTCACACCAAGCCTTCGCTTGATCTTTTAGCTCTTTTATAGCCTTTGCGCCCGCTCCGGAGACCGACTGATAGGTAGATACCACTATATGGGATATGCCAACGGCATCATAGATGGGCTTTAAAGCTACAAGCATCTGTATGGTGGAGCAGTTGGGGTTTGCTATTATTCCCTTGTGTTCCTTTACATCCTCTGGGTTTACCTCTGGCACTACAAGAGGAACTTCTGGATCCATCCTCCAAGCGGAGGAGTTATCTATGACTACCGCACCCTCTTGGGCAAACTTTGGAGCGTACTCTTTGCTTATGGATGATCCTGCCGAGAAAAGGGCTATATCTATACCAGAAAAGCTATCTCTTTTGTTTAGGGCTTGTACTTTTACCTTTTCACCTTTAAAGGTTAGCTCTGCACCTTCAGACCTTTCGGAGGCAAAGAGCAAAAGCTCCTCTACGGGAAAGCTCCTCTCTTCCAACACCCTTAAAAAGGCTCTTCCTACCTCTCCTGTAGCACCCACTATGGCTACTCTGTATCCCATGTCTATAATTATAACCCTTTTACAAAGGGATAACTTCTAAGCTTTGCAGGAACTCTTTTACCCCTTATGTCTATTTCTACAGAAAGGTTTTCCTCTCTGTATTCGATATCCATGAAGCATAAGCCTATGCCCTTCTGGAGGATTGGAGAAAAGGTTCCACTGCTTACATACCCTATTTTTTTGTCCTTGTAAAAGATGTGGTATCCTTCCCTTGGTACTCCCCTCTGGAGGAGCTCCACACCAAAAAGCTTAAACTTCACAGGCCTTTTCAAAAGCCCATCCCTTCCTATAAAATCCTTTTCAAGGTCTACATACCTATCTAAGTTTGCCTCAAAGGGTGTTATATCCTCAGAAAGCTCATGTCCATAAAGGGGCATTCCCGCTTCAATTCTTAGCACATCCCTTGCACCCAAGCCACAAGGGATACAATCCTTTAAAAGCTGTTCAAAAAGCTTTAAGCCCTTGGAGACTTCTACGTATATTTCAAAACCATCCTCCCCCGTGTATCCCGTTCGGGAGATAATAGTACCATCAAAAACTCCAAAGTGGTAGTACTTTAAATCTTCAATAGGATAGTATTTTTTCAAAAGCTCCACAGCCTTTGGACCTTGGAGGGCTATCTGTAGAGT
>JBKBNZ010000103.1:0-4203 GCA_046294875.1 Aquificaceae bacterium
TTCTAACTTATAGGATTTCCAAACTATCAATTTTTAGGCACAAACCTCTTCCTGGCCTATGCTAAATAACCTCCAGATGAGCCACGGCTTCTATATGGTAAGTATTGGGGAAGTTATCCACCATACGAAGGCTTAATAGCTTGTAGCCTCCCTTTATTAGAACTTTAAGGTCTCTTGCCAAAGTGGTTGGCTCACAGGAAACATAGACTATGCTTTTGGGTCTGTTTTTGAGAATAAGCTGGGCTTCTCCCTCCGAAAGGCCAGACCTTGGTGGGTCAAGGAATATAAGGTCAAAGATGTCGCCTGCATGCTTCTTAAGAGCGATAGAGCTCTTTTCTTGTTGGAAGCTTACATTGCTTATGGAGTTTATCTTGGCGTTATACTCTGCATCCTTTATAGCCCTACCGTTGCTGTCATAGGCATTTACAAAAGAAGACCTCTTTACCAAAGGTAAAGTGAAAAAGCCAATACCACAGTGTAATTCAAGTACTTTGTTAAAGGAATTTTGCGGAACCGCAGCCTTTACAAAATCCTCCCAAAGTTTGTAATTTACCTGAATAAAGGAATCCATGCTTAGCCTGTAGAGAAAGGGATCCACCTTTACAAAGATAAAGTCCCTACCAATATGGTAAAGTTTATTCTCCCTGTATATTCCTACGCCCACTACCTTTTTAGGAAGCGTATCTTCCACAACTTTCCTTAGTTTTTCTTTTGGGATCTCCTCCGATGATAGAAGCTTAAGGAGAAATTCATCCTCCGTTGGAGAGTAGATAACCTCTATCTCTTGTAGGCTTTTTAATCTTTTGGTAAGCTCTCTGAGAGAAGGAAGGGTCTGGTTTATAGAAGGATGCAGCAAAAGGCATTCTTCTATCTCTACAAGGTTATGGCTTCTGCGTTCATAAAAGCCTATTCGTCCCTGTGATGCCTTGAATTGTACCTTAATCCTGTAGCCAAACTCTTCTCCATACAGAGGATCTTCCAGCTTGTTAATTTGTAGCTTGCCTATCCTTTCAAGGGTTTCTAATAGCATCTCTTCCTTTGTTTTCAATTGGGATTTATAGCTCATATGTTGCAGCTGGCAACCCCCACAGACACCATAATAAACACATGGTGCATCTCTACGGTCTTGTGAAGCCTCCAAAACTTTTATAACCTTTCCGATTGAATAATCCTTTTTCTCTTGGATTAACTCTACTTCCACCTTTTCCCCCGGAAGGGCATACTCCACCATAAGTTTTTTCCCCCCTAACTGGGACAGTCCATATCCACCGTATATAAGTTTTTCTATATATACCCGATGTAAAGAACTCATTTTAGTCTTTGTATAGCAGAAAAGTCTTCTTCCGACATAACGTCTATATACCAACCGGTGAGCTTATTGGCTAACTTCACATTTACACCATGCTTACCTATTGCCAAGGAAAGCTTATCCTTTGGCACCGCAACCTCTGCCCTTTTATTTTTTACGTCAATTCTAATCTTTGAAACAGGTGCAGGAGAAAGGCTTCTTTTTATAAGCTCCTCCTCATCGGGAGTCCACCTTATAACGTCTATCTTTTCACCAGAAAGCTCTTGCGATATGGGCAATATCCTTGATCCTTTAATACCTACTATAACTCCCACAGGGTCGACTTTAGGATCTTCAGAATGCACCAATACCTTTGCTCTTTCTCCGGGCTCTCTAACTATGGCTTTTATAACAACTTCCCCCCTGCTTACCTCCGGCACCTCTTGTTCAATCAACCTCCTTAAAAAGTTGGGATGGGTTCTTGAAAGAATAATTTCATACTTTCCACTTTTTTTCTTTACCTGAAGAAGAAGAGCCTTTAACCTTGTACCGGGTTTATATTCCTCTTTTCTTATCTGTTCCCTCTTTGGAAGCACTCCCATTACCTTTCCCAGATCCACCAGTAGATCTCCCTCTTCTGTTAGCTTCCTAACTATGCCAAAAACTATGGTCCCTTCCCTTTCAATGTATTCAAGATAACCCCTTTCTTCTTCTGCCTTTTCCAACTCCTTTAAAAACTCTTCCTTTGCTGCATATACGGCTATTCTGTTTAAATCCTCCGTAGATATATCCATGGGACTTTTCAATATTTCACCTTTTTTCCTTTTTACAAGGCATACCTTTATATGATCATCCTCTAAATCCACCTCAATATCCTCTTTTATCCTTTTATCCTTTTTTATAGCTATAGCTATAGCGTTTTTTAAAGACCTTTCCACAATCCACTCGGGTAAGTTCTTCTCCTTTGCCACCTGTTCTATTAGCTTTTTTAGGCTTTTTACCATTTTTCTATCTCCAAGTTTGCTCTGGCTATAAAGGATAAGGGAAGATGATACTCTTTGTTAGTTTCCTTTTCCCTTATGTGCAATATACCCTCCTTTACGCCCTCTATGTAGCCTTTCATTTCCCTTTTTCCTTCTACGGGCTCTCTTAGAATAACCCTTATAAGCCTGCCTTGAAAAAACTCATAATGGGCAGGTTTTGTAAGTTCTCGTGTAAGCCCAGGAGATGACACCTCAAGAAAGTAAGAAACGGGTATTATATCTTCCACGTCCAAAAGGGCGCTTATTCTTTTGCTTACCTCTTCACAATCACCTATGGTTATTCCCCCCTCTTTGTCCAATATTATCCTTAATACCCAGCCCCTTTCCGATTTAAACTCCACATCAAAAAGTCTATAACCCATATTTTTTATCACAGGTTCTATCAGCTCCTTTGCCTTCTCTGCAATTAATTTTTCCTGTAATTGCATAGTTTTAAAATTATAGCATTGATATAATACGCCGAGTGAGAAATTCCCTTGTAGGAGCAGTTCTTGAACCGCCCAATTATTTTACAGGGCAACTCGTGAAATATCCCTACAAAAGAAATGAAAGGATCTGGTAGCGTGGGTATTTTCGCCTGCGAAGAAAAACAGACAGGAAGCCTAAGCCACTAAAGTTTTAAACTCTTATTTTGGACATATGTTAATGGAATCTTACAGACAATTTCTCCCTCGGCGTGTATAGCATTGATTATAATGTTTTTAAAGCATGGACATAGAAGTTATTAAACATGAAATAGGTAAGATACTTAGGGGGAAAGACCATATCATAAATTATTCCCTTATTTGCTTTTTATCGGGCGGGCACTTACTTCTTGAAGACATCCCCGGCGTTGGTAAAACTACCCTTGCCCTTTCTATGGCCAAGGTTCTTGGGCTTTCCTTTGCAAGGATCCAATTTACCAGCGACCTTCTTCCCTCGGATATCCTGGGGGTGAGCGTATATGACCAATCTAAGAAATCCTTCGTCTTCAAAAGAGGCCCCATATTTAGTAATTTACTTTTGGCGGATGAGATAAACAGGGCAACACCAAAAACTCAAAGTGCGCTACTTGAGGCAATGGCAGAAGGAAAGGTATCTATAGATGGTGTCACTTACGAACTTCCCCAACCCTTTTTCCTAATAGCTACCCAAAACCCGGTGGAACAGTACGGAACCTATCCCCTGCCCGAGTCCCAATTAGACAGGTTCAGCATGCGGTTAAGTTTGGGATATCCCGACGAAGAAACGGAGGCACAGATCCTAAGAGGTGAAAACCCCTTAGAAGGAGTGGAGAAGCTTAAACCCGTGGTAAAACCTCAGGAAATACTATCAGTGATGGATAGAATAAAGAGATTTTACGTTTCTCCAGAAGTTGCCCGTTTGGCGGTTAGCATAGCTAAGGCTACAAGAGAATATCCAGAGATCCTCCTCGGTGTTTCAACGAGAGGACTTATACATCTTATAAACTGTGCAAAGGCAATGGCATACACAAAAGACAGAGACTTCGTCGTGCCAGAAGATATTTTGGAATTGGCTCCCCTTTGTCTTTCTCACAGGATCATTACAAGGGATGGTAAGCCTGCAGAGGCTATAGTAACAAGTATCGTGGAAGGATTTAGGATAAATGTAAAATCTTAATACTTTCTTCACAAAAGTTTGTTATAATTTACAGAAGTAACCTAAAGAGGAGGTGGTATCATGAGAAAAGTAGTGCTTGCCCTAGCTTTGTTCTCAGGCTTGGCTATGGCACAGGACAAGCCCTTAGATCCCTGCGGTAGCCCGAAGGAGTTTTATTCCAAGTATATGCTGGACAAGTGCTACAAAGGCTACTTTGACGCCATAATGGAAAGCAAAAGGGCTGCAGAAGAAGCCAGCAGAAAGGTTTCAGAT
>JBKBNZ010000104.1:0-3964 GCA_046294875.1 Aquificaceae bacterium
TATAGTAAAGTAGTCGGACTTTGCAGGTTTGGCAGTCCCTTCCTCCACCACCTTTCTCAAGTTGGTTTGAAGCCAGCTTAACACTTTGGGAGAGTATACTTCCTCCTTTAATACCTGTGTATGTTCATTTACCAAGATCTTTGGTTTAACTATTTTGTTGGTGGCAAAGGCGTTAAAGCTTACGCAAAGGTTGAGAAGGTTGGAGGCCATACCTTGTCCTATGCTTGTATATAGTATGTTTGCAGGAAAGTTAAAGTTTGGCAGGCGCGGCTTTGCCTCTCCGGGTAATATACCAAACTTATCCGTCATGTGGATTTTTTCCATGAGTTCTTCCACATCCCTCTTTGAAAGATACTTAGCCACCTTTATGGTGCCCACGTTGGATGATTCTATGAGTACCTTTTCAAGGGTTAAAGCCTTTGAGGGCTTAACATCTCTTATAACTCTATTATAAATCTCTATTTTTCCCCCCTCTGTATCTATCCACACACCAGGTCTTATGTACTTTTTTTCAAGGGCTTGCCCTATAAAGAAAGGCTTCATAACAGACCCCGGTTCAAAAAGGTCTGTGGCTACGAAGTTCCTTCTTTTGGAAGCGGGATATTTTTGGTAGTTATTAGGATCGTATGTGGGATAATTAGCCAAACCTAATATTTCACCCGTGTGGGCATCCATAACCAATATACCAACTCTATCTGGTCTCCATTCCCTTACTATTTTATCCCTAAGGTCTTCAAGTATGGTCTGAATTCCAAGGTCTATGGTGAGCCTGATTTCCTTTGGCTCTATCTCCTCCTCCAATAGGGGACTTATGGCCAACCTTCCAAGATAAAAAATTCCCTTTATCTCTTTGCCCTTCAAAGCTTGATCAAGCATGTATTCAACCCCTTCAAGCCCATTCCCATCTTTTCCCACAAAGCCCAAAAGATTTGCCGCAAGAGTACCGTGAGGATAAAATCTTTTGTATTCTTCCTGTATTCCAACGGATTTAAGGTTTTCCGTATCTTTTATAACACCCCTAACATAAGCTAAATAGGATTTATCTAAGTATCTTATAAGCCAGACAAACTTTTTGTCGGAGTTTAAGCTTTTAAGGATGTCCCTTTCGGAAATTCCCGGGAGGGCAGAAAGCCTTCTTGCAAGTTCTTCTTTGTTCTCCACAAGATGAGGGAAGGCATATACAGAGATAGTTGGTATGCTTATGGCTAAGTCATTGCCATTTCTATCCTTTATATACCCCCTTGCAGTAGAAAGCTTTACAACAGAAGCTTTAGGAAATCTCTCGGCTACCTTTTCTACATACTTCTCTTTTCCTATGATCTGTATGTAGAAAAACCTACCAAGTACCAAAAGCACACCAAGGGAAAAAAGAAATGTAAGGAGTATTATTTTTAAATTGTTTGACCTAAGGCCTTGCATACTCTGTGGCCAATTTAACAAACTCCCTAAATATGTTTTTAGAATCGTGTGGTCCCGGTGACGCCTCTGGATGGTACTGTACGCAGTATATGGGGAGATGTCTGTGTCTGAAACCTTCTAAGGTCCCATCTAAAAGGTTTATATGGGTTATCTCTACTTCCTTTAAAGTATCTGGGTCAATGGCAAAGTTGTGGTTTTGAGCCGTTATCTCTATATGTCCATCCCTTAGATCTTTTACGGGGTGATTGCCTCCGTGGTGTCCAAACTTCAGCTTGTAGGTTTTTCCACCAAGGGCAAGGCCTATTATCTGGTGGCCAAGGCATATGCCCATTATGGGGAGTTTTTCCATATATTTCCTTACAAGTATTATACCCTCCACAACCCTTTGAGGGTCTCCAGGACCGTTGGAGAGGAAAAGGGCATTTGGCTTTAGTTCTTCGATCCTTTTTTCTACATGGTAAGGAGGTACCACAACCACTCTCGCTCCTTCTTGGGTAAGCCTTCTTAGTATGTTCCTTTTTACTCCATAATCTACAACCATCATTAAAGGCTTTTCATTCTCCTTTGTTATATATCCCTTTTTCAAGTCCCAATCTCCCTCCTTCCAGTAATATACTTCTTTTGTTGCCACCTCTTCCACAAGGTCAAGCTTGGATATATCGGGCACGTTCCTTGCCTTTTCTACCAACTTTACAGGATCCTTTTCTTCCGTTGATATTACACCCCTTAGGGCTCCCTTCTCCCTTATCCTTTTTACCAAAGCCCTCGTATCAATGCCCCATATACCAACTACCCCATTTTCCCTTAGATATTCCTCCAAGCTTTGCTTTGCCCTCCAGTTGCTGTATATAGGTGATAACTCCTTTATTACAAAGCCATTTACTTGAACCCTTCCCGATTCTACATCCTCTTGGTTAACCCCGTAGTTGCCTATCTGGGTATAGGTCATAACCACTATCTGTCCCTTGTAGGAGGGGTCTGTCAATATTTCCTGGTATCCTGTCATGGAGGTGTTAAAGACCACTTCTCCCGAGGTCTCCCCCTGCGCACCAAAGGAATAGCCTAAAAAGTAGCTCCCATCTTCTAAGGCGAGGATAGCACTTTTCATAGTTTTTATTTTAATACGGAGAGGGCGGGATTCGAACCCGCGGTAGGGCTGTTAACCCTACAACTCCTTAGCAGGGAGCCGCCTTCGGCCTCTCGGCCACCTCTCCTAATGGGAAATAATATAACATACTTAAATCCTCTTTGAATAAGCTTCTTTGATCCTATAAAGAGCGATCAATACAACGCATGCCACCAAGGAAACATAAAGCAAAGCCATAAAGGCATTTACGTAGTTGTTAAAAATGACCCTTTGGGCTATTTCCATACTTGGAATTGTGGGAGGAAGATTACCAAGGTTTATAGCTTGGGAGAGGAACTTAGCCTGGGATAAAAAGCCTATGGCCTTGTCTGGATGGAATACCCTTTCCAAGCCTGCAAGCATGGTATTTACAGACAAAAAGAGGGCAGGAATGGCAGTAACCCAAAGGTACTTAAACTTTCCTTTGTTGGCAATATACACGGTTGCCACCACCAAAGCCGTGGCAGCCAAGAGCTGGTTGGATATGCCAAAGAGAGGCCAGAGGGTTTTTATGCCACCATAGGGGTCTATAACTCCCACGTACAAAAAGTAGCCCCATGCAAGAACCGTTATACCGCTTGTAAGCATGTTTATCCACAGATTTCTGTAGTCTTTAAAGGCTGGAGATATTCCAGAAAGTAGGTCTTGGAGTATGTACCTACCAACCCTTGTACCCGTATCTATGGTGGTAAGGATAAACACCGCCTCAAAAAGTATGGCAAAGTGATACCAAAAGGCAAGAAGGGCATCCCCTGTGATCTTTGCAAAGATAAGTGCCATACCTATGGCAAGGGCGGGAGCACCGCCAGTCCTTGAAAGTATAGTAGGCTCCTCTATTTTTTTAGCGATCTCTTCCAAGTATTCGGGAGTTATGTAAAAGCCCCAACTGGAGATCTTACTTGCAGCCTCTTGAACCGTCTTGCCTATTTCCGAGGCAGGACTGTTTATGGCAAAGTAAAGACCGGGCTCCATAGAAACGGCGGCGATAAGAGCCATGATGGCAACGAAGGACTCTCCCAGCATACCACCATAACCTACAAGCCTTACATGGCTTTCCTTATCAAGGAGTTTGGGAGAGGTACCTGAGGATATGAGGGCATGAAAGCCAGAAACGGCACCACAGGCGATGGTTATAAAGAGAAAGGGAAAAAGATCACCCTTCCATACAGGACCATAGCCCGTATGGGCAAATTGGGTAATTGCCGGCATCTTTATCTCTGGGTTCACCAGAGCAACCGCCAAGGCTATAAGTATTACAGTACCAAGCTTTAAGAAGGTACTAAGATAATCTCTTGGAGCGAGCAAAAGCCAAACAGGCAAGACAGAAGCAAAGAAGCCATAAACCATAAGTGCTATGGCAAGATGGGCTTCGGAGAGGGTAAAAAGTTTTCCAAGAGTTTCATGCTGGGCTACAAGCCT
>JBKBNZ010000105.1:0-3950 GCA_046294875.1 Aquificaceae bacterium
ACTCTATAACCCTGTTTTAGTTTCTCCAAGACTTTATTAGCAGCGTTTTTAATCCTTTCCAGGTTGGCGACGGACGTGCCACCGAACTTTACCACTAAGATTTTCATTTTTACTATTTTACTATATAGACACCCTCCCTTATCTTTATGCTACTATGCTTTCTCCCCGTATCCTCAAATATAGTTTCTTCAGAAGTTAGCTCCTCTTTTAACTTTTGTGCAAGCTCAAGCGCCTCTTGGGGCACTTTCTCATAGCCTTTAAAACTAAAATCCTTTGAAAACTCTTCAAGGAGAGCTTCTTCTACCTCTTGGGAATCCACATTCCTGTTTAATTCTCTTTCTAACCACCCTATGTTTTCCCACAGGCTTTTTCTTACCTTTTCCCTTAAGGATTCTGGTAAGGCAAAAAGCTGTGCCATAAGGTCTGGGTCAAACCTCATAAGTACGTTGCCAACGAAGACGAAAAGCCTTCCTATATCTCCAGACCCTTGCCCGCTTATCTTTCTTTGACTTTCCTTCACCACAAGGTCGTTTATGGGCATATAACCCACCTCGATCCCCAATCTTTTATAAGCCCTTATAACAGGCTGGGAAAGCTTTCTGTAGGCTTCCTCTATCTTAAAAGGTACCTTGTTCTTTGAAAGCAAAAGCTGATAGAACACTTGCCCGGGAGCTAAAAGTACAGCACCTCCACCTATTTGGCGCCTTATTATGCCGATACCAAGTTCCTTACACCTTTTGATATCTATGATATCTTCTGCCTTGTCAAAGTGTCCCAAGCTTACGTAAGTATCCTCTGGCTCGCAAAGGATCAAGCCTTCGTAGCCCAGCTGTGCCATGGCATGGAAAAGGGTGGTGGATAACATACGGGGCACCTTACCAAGTCTGTAAACCTTCATAGAGTTTTAAAATATTCCTAACACCTACCTATTGATTTTCTCCACCCTCTTCGTTAAAAAGGAGCTCTCCGCTGGACGAAAGGTCTATAAGTACTCTTTGGCCGTCCTTTACTTCTCCCTTTATGATAAGGTTCGCAAGGGGAGTTTCCAGGTGTTTTTGTAAGGCCCTCTTCAAAGGTCTGGCGCCGTAGGCGGGGTCGTATCCCAGCTTTACAAGGTGCTCTTTTGCCCTGTAGGTCAGCTCTATCCTTATGTTTCTCTCTGCAAGCCTTTTGTTTATGGCGGCAGTCAAAAGGTCTATTATTTGGAGAAGCTCCTTCATGGTAAGGGGCTTAAAGACTATTATCTCGTCTATGCGGTTTAGGAACTCAGGCCTAAAATGGTAACGCAACTCTTCTAAGACTCTTTCCTTTGCCCTTTCAAACTCTTGTTTTATCCTTTCCTCATCACCATCCATGGACAAGGTTAAAAGATACTGGGAGCCTATGTTGGAAGTCATTATAATCACCGTGTTTCTAAAGTCCACAGTTCTTCCATGAGAGTCTGTAAGCCTTCCATCGTCAAGCACCTGTAGGAAAAGGTCAAAGACCCTTGGATGAGCCTTTTCTACTTCGTCAAGGAGTATAACAGAGTAGGGCTTTCTTCTTACCGCCTCTGTTAGCTTTCCTCCCTCTTCGTATCCCACATATCCGGGAGGGGCTCCTATCAGCTTTGCTATGCTGTGTTCTTCTTTAAATTCGGACATATCAAGCCTTATAAGAGCATCCTCATCACCAAAAAGCAATTCCGCCAAAGCTTTTGAAAGCTCCGTTTTTCCTACACCCGTTGGACCAAGGAAAAGAAAGCTGGCAATTGGCCTTTTTGGATCCTTTAAGCCTGCCCTTGCCCTTCTTATAGCTTCTGCCACTGCCACCACTGCATGCTCTTGGTCTATCACCCTTTTGTGTAGCTCCTCTTCCAACCTCAAAAGTCTTTCCATCTCCTCTTCCTTTAACTTGGCGACGGGAATGCCCGTCCATTCTGAGACCACCATGGCTACATCATCCCACCCCACCACAAGCTCTTGGGCCTTCTTAGATTCCAATTCCTTTAACTCTTTCTCCAGCTTTACCTTTTCTATCTTTAGGTTTGCCTCCCTTTCATAGTCACCCCTTTCGGAAGCTTTTAGTATCTCTTGGTCAAGCTCCTCTATTCTTTTCTTTATATCCGATATTCTTATATCCACTCCACCGGTTTTTGAAAGGATAGTTTGTTTTTCCTTTTCCAGTTGCACCTTTTTTATCTTAAGCTGGGCTTCCTTTTCGTAGTTGCCCTCAAGATAAGCCTTTTGGATTTCCTCCTCAAGGTTTTTTAGCTTCCTTTCTATCTCTTGAACCTCTGGTGGAAGTGCCACGACAGAAAGCTTTTTTCTGGCGGCAGCCTGGTCAAGGGCGTCTATTGCCTTGTCAGGAAGCTTTCTAAAGGTTACGTATCTTCTTGTTAGTTTTACAGCAGCTTCTATAGCCTGGTCGGAGATCTTCACCTTGTGGTGTTGTTCCAGCTTTGGCCTTAGACCTTTTAGTATTTCCACAGTTTCCTCTTCGGTAGGTTCATCTACGTATATGGGTTGGAATCTTCTTTCAAGGGCAGGATCCTTTTCTATATATTTTCTGTATTCATCTACCGTGGTGGCACCAATGATTCTTATTTCTCCCCTCGCCAAAGGCGGTTTTAACATGTTTCCTGCATCCATCGCTCCCTCTGCCTTGCCCGCACCCACCACCGTGTGTATTTCGTCTATAAAGAGTATTACATTGCCCTTTTGTTTAACTTCCTCCAACAGGCTTTTGAACCTTTCTTCAAACTCCCCCCTATACTTAGAACCCGCTATTATAGAGCCCATATCTATGGCTATTAGGGATTTATCTTGAAGCTCCACAGGCACCTCTTTATTTACTATCCTTTGGGCAAGTCCCTCCACTATGGCAGTTTTACCTACTCCGGGATCTCCCACGAGCACCGGATTGTTTTTTGTCCTCCTTAAAAGCACCTCTATCACTTGGTTTATCTCCCTTTCCCTTCCAATAACGGGATCCAGCTTGCCCTCTCTTGCCATCTGCGTAAGGTCTACGCCAAACCTTTCAAGAGCTGACTTTTCTTCTTCCCTTAGTTCTTGTGATACGTCCTTCATCTTTTCACCTCCTAATATATCTTCTAAAATCTTACCTGCTATGGTATCCTTTGCAGATATTAAACTTGCCACTATATGATAAGGCTCCACTTGAGCTTGTCCTTCAGAAACTGCCTTGTCTTGGGCTGATTCAAGCACCTTAATAAGGTTTTCCGAATAGTCAAAAACAGGCTCCTTCCCAAAGACTATCCTTCCCACCGCATCCTTTATTCTGTCGGGCGAGATACCAAGATCCTTTACCTGCTGTACAAGGCTTGAACCTTCCAAAGCCTTCTTTACAAGCCCATCTATGCTAAGCCTGTTTTCCAAAAAGGCCTTTACATCCTCTCTTTTAAAAAGAGTGGAAAGGCTTCTTTCAACGCTTTCCAATTGACCTTTTAGCTGTTCTTCAAGCCTTTCAATCCTTGAGAGCTCTATCTGTATTTCTTTTAAGCTCCAATAGTCCCCATACCTTTTAGCCCTTTCCAGTTCTTCCCTTGCCCTGTCCTTTGCCCTTTTTACCTTTTCGTACTCTACTTGAACCTGTCCAATATCGGACTTAACTTGCATTATTTTGCTTCTTAAGTCTATAAGGTGTTTTGCTTCTTGTTCCACCGCCTTGTTTATCTGAGAAGAAAGCTTATCTAAATATTCAAAGACCTTTCTATACAGTCCCTTTGCATCAATACCCCTCTTTTCCAAGTACTTGGCAAGAGCAGAATTTTCGTCTAAAAGAAAGGCCAACAGAAGATGGTCTGTATCCACCTTGCTGTCCCTTTTATTCTTTGCTATTTCCTTGGCCTTGTTTAAGTACTCTAAGGATTTCGCCGACAGCAAATTTTCGCTAAACATGCACTTACCTCCTAACTTTATATTAGCTTTTATAATATGCTTTAGTATATT
>JBKBNZ010000106.1:0-3924 GCA_046294875.1 Aquificaceae bacterium
CATGTGTGGAATAGTAGGTTATGTTGGCTCAAGTCCAGCTCTTTTGGTACTTTTGCAAGGCCTTGAAAGGCTTGAATACAGAGGATACGACTCGGCAGGAGTTGCCCTTATAGAAAATGGAAGTTTGTATATAGAAAAAAAGGTCGGTAAGATAAGAGAACTCATAAGAAGTTTGTGGGGTAAAGAGTTAAAAGCCGTGACGGGTATAGGTCATACAAGGTGGGCAACTCATGGAGAGGTGTGTGAGTTAAACGCCCACCCTCACAAAGACAACAAAGGAGAATTTGCAGTAGTACATAACGGCATTATAGAAAACTACAGAGAATTAAAAGAAGAACTTGAAAAACAAGGGGTGGAGTATAGATCCCAAACAGACACCGAGACCATAGTACACCTTATAGCTCTCAATTACGATGGAGACCTTTTAAGAACTGTTCTTAAGGTGCTAAAGAAACTAAAGGGTGCCTTTGCCTTTGCGGTAATTTCTGTTAAGGAGCCCAACAGAATAGTGGCGGTAAGGTATGGAAGCCCCTTGGTAGTGGGCGTAGGAGAAAAGGAGAACTTTATAGCTTCCGATATACCAGCCCTCTTGCCCTTCACAAGAAAGGTTATACCTTTGGACGATGGAGAAGTGGTAGACCTAAGGCCTGATGGCCTTTTCATTTACGATTTTGATGGAAACCTTCTTACAAAGGAAGTGATCCATGTGGCTTGGGACGTTATATCTGCGGAAAAGGGCGGCTTTAAGCATTTTATGTTAAAGGAGATCTTTGAACAGTCAAGAACTTTGGGGGACACTATAAAGGGCTATATATCAAGGGATTACACCATGCCCTTTTCTCTAAAAGACTACAGGCGTATCCTCATAGTAGCCTGCGGCACTTCTTACCATGCAGGACTTGTTGGTAAGTACTGGATAGAAAAGTACGCAAAGGTACCTGTGGAAGTCCTGTATGCTTCGGAGCTTAGGTATTCAGATAGCCCTGTAAATGATAAAGACTTGGTTATTGCCATATCCCAGTCGGGAGAAACGGCAGATACAAGGTTCTCTGCCCTTGCCATGAGGGAAAAGGGAGCAACTTTACTATCCATAGTAAACGTGGTAGGAAGCGCTCTATCCAGAGAGTCGGATCATACCCTATACACCCATGCAGGACCTGAGATAGGCGTTGCCGCCACCAAAACCTTTACAGCCCAGCTGGCAGTTTTGTATGCCTTGGCTATAAGCCAGCTGGAAGAAGCTAACCCTCTAATGGATAAACTTCTAAAAGTCCCCTACCACATAGAAGAGATCCTCTCGCAGGCGGAAGCTATAAAGGGTATTTCACTAAAATACACCGGCTACAAGAACCTACTTTACTTAGGAAGATACCTAAGCTACCCCATCGCCCTTGAGGGCGCCTTAAAGCTAAAGGAAATATCCTACATACATGCAGAAGGCTATCCCGCTGGTGAGATGAAACATGGACCCATAGCCTTAATAGACGAAAAAACTCCCAGCGTAGTTATAGCTCCAAGAGATAGAGTTTACGAAAAGACCCTATCCAATATAGAAGAAGTGTTGGCAAGAAAAGGTAGAGTTCTGGGGATAGGCTTTAAAGGTGATGAAAACATGAGAAAACTGTGCGCAGACCTTATAGAGGTACCACCCGTGGAAGAAGACCTTACGCCCTTCTTGACAGTTATTCCCCTTCAGCTTTTTGCCTATTATATAGCAGATTACCTTGGCTTGGACGTAGACCAGCCAAGAAACTTGGCGAAGACGGTCACCGTCGAGTAAAGAGAAACTTTAAAAGTGCCTTTTGGGTATGCAGGCGGTTTTCCGCTTGGTTGAATATAAAGTCCGCATGGGCTTCAAAGACATCTTCCCTTATCTCCTCTCCCTTCTTGGCAGGAAGACAATGCATAACCTTTACTTCTGGCAAGGCGTGGGATAATAGCTCCCTATTTACCTGATAGGGCATCAAAGCTTGTATCTTTTCATCCTTTCTGTCTTGGTTCATGCTTACCCACACATCGGTATATACCACATGGGCTTCTTTAACGGCATCAAGGGGATTGGTGGTAAGGTATATGCTTCCGCCGGTTATCTTGCAGAGGTCTTCACCCGCTTGGTAATACAGGCTGCTTGGCTCGTAGCCCTCGGGAGTAGCCACGAAGAGTTTAAGGCCAAAAAGCCCAGCACCCACTAACCATGTGTTGCATACATTGTTTCCATCTCCCACATAGGCTATCTTTATATTCCTTATGTCTTCCCCAAAAGTCTCGTATAGTGTGAATATATCGCTTAGGATTTGGCAAGGATGAGCCATATCGGTAAGGGCGTTTATGACAGGTATGCTTGAATACTGGGCAAACTCCTGAAGCTTTTTGTGGGAATCGGTTCTTATGATAATACCATCTAAATACCTTGAAAGGGTTCTTGATGTATCCTTTAGGTCTTCTCCCCTTGTCACTTGAA
Organism: Aquificaceae bacterium; assembly: GCA_046294875.1. Taxonomy (GTDB): domain Bacteria; phylum Aquificota; class Aquificia; order Aquificales; family Aquificaceae; genus Pampinifervens. The sequence continues at coordinate 2,462 of JBKBNZ010000106.1, forward strand.
GGCTCTCTTCCTGCAAAAAGATGGAAGTTCCACCTAACTGGTTTATAGCCACTTCAAAGGACACCCTTGTCCTCGTAGAGGGCTTGGTAAAGTAAAGAGCTAAAGTTTTACCTTCTAAGTACCTTTCCTTGTCAGACCCTCTTTTTATCTCATAAGTGTCTTTTATTATCTGCCATCCTTCCTCTGGGCTTATATCCCATAAATCTATAAAATTCCTATTCATCTCATATATTTTAACACAGGGTGTTTGGTCGTATGCTAATGAAGCACTACTCTTAATTACTTTTTAGCTTTTACTATAGATAGTACCCTTTCCACAACCTCCTCTATGGTTAGCCCTGTGGTGTCTATTGTTATGGCATCCTCTGCGGGTCTAAAGGGGTACTGGGGTCTGTTTTTGTCCCTTTCATCCCTTTCCACTATGGCTTTTAAAATATCCTCGTAATTTGCCTCTATGCCCTCCGCCTTTAGCTGATTATACCTTCTTTTTGCCCTTTCCTCTGCGGATGCTGTTATAAAAAACTTTATCTGTGCCTCTGGGAATATATGGGTTCCCGTATCTCTACCTTCCGCTACCACCTGTTTATCACCCACCAAGCTTCTAAAAAACTGGTTTATTCTTTCTCTAAAGGCAGGAATCTTCGCTATCTGAGAAGCTCTTTCGCCCACATCTTCGGAAATCAATCTCTGGCTTATGTCTTCATTTTTATAAAAAATCTCCGTAGAGGAAACATCTATTTCCACCTTAAGGGGCATTTCAAAGACTTGAAAGATACCCTCCTCTGAGAGGTTTTCAAGGATGCTTACATAGGCAAAACCTCTATATACCAGGCCTGTGTTTAAGTAAGGAAGTCCAAGCCTTTTAGAAATCTCTTTGGCTACAGTGCTTTTTCCACTGCCTGCAGGACCATCTATGGCTATCTTCATCAAAAGCCCCTACCACCTGTGGATATACCTTTTAGTCTTAGTTCCAAATCTGTGGGCTTATTTGCATACATTAATGCCGTGGTATAGTCTATCAACCCCTTTTTGTACAATTCTTCCAAGTGTTGGTCAAAGGTTTGAGTTCCATAAACGGACCTCCCTCTTTCAAGAAGCATGGTTATTTCATCAAACTTTGTAGTATCTACAATGGCTTCCTTTATAGAAGGGGTATTAACAAGAATTTCCACTGCAGGGACGACGCCCGAACCGTCTGCTTTTGGAAGAAGTCTTTGGGAAAAGATTGCTATAAGGGTTTCTGCCAACTGTATTCTTATTTGCTCTCTAGCCTCTAAATTAAACATTCCTATGAATCTGTTTATGGTCTCTTTTGCGTCAAGGGTATGAAGGGTGGACATAACAAGGTGTCCTGTCTCTGCAGCCTGAAGGGCTATTTGAGCTGTTTCTGGGTCTCTTATCTCTCCAACCATTATTACATCTGGGTCTTCTCTTAGGGCTGCCCTTAAGCCTCTTGCAAAAGA
>JBKBNZ010000107.1:0-3863 GCA_046294875.1 Aquificaceae bacterium
ATAAAAGCTAATATCCATCCATAGATAAAAGGCACCCTCTGGAACGAATTCAATCTTTCCCACACCGTTTAATTCTTTTATTAAAAGGTCTCTTCTTTTTTTGTAGGTCTCCCTAACATAGGCTAAGTATTCATAGTCAAAGGCTTCAAGGGCTGCGTATTGGCTCAATGTGGGTGCAGATATGTAAAGGTTTTGCATAACCATTTCGGCCTTTCTAATCAAGTCTTCATTGGGAAGTATAAGCCAGCCCAGTCTAAAACCAGGCATACAAAAGGCCTTAGAAAAGCCGTTTATGATAATAGCCTTTTTGCTAAACTCAATAGCGCTTCTTTCTTTTTTATCATAAACAAGTCCATGATATATTTCATCGGATATAAGGTATATATTCCTTTCCTCGCAGAACTGGGCGAGCTCTTTTAGATTTTCTTCCTCGTATAAGGTACCCGTGGGGTTTGAGGGAGAGGATATATGTATGGCCTTATAACCTTTAAGGTCTTTAATATGCTCTGTGGTTATTTGGTACTTGGTGCTGCTATCCACTTTTACCGAATAGGGTTCTATATCCAATAGGTAAGCGAAGTTTTTGTAGCATGGGTATGAGGGGTCTGAAATTAGAATCCTATCGCCCGCATCCAGCAGTAAGGCATAAACTATCAGAAAAGCGGCAGAGGTACCCGTGGTTATAGCTACGTTTGAAGGAGATATCTCCACTCCATAGTAATCATAGTAATGCTTGGCGATCCTTTCCCTAAGCTCCCATAGCCCAAGGCTTGGTGTGTAAGAAAATTTTTTCTCTTTTATTGCTCTTTGCAGAGCTTCTAAAACCTTTGGGGATGGACCAAGGTCGGGCTCCCCTATCTCCATATGGATTACACCCTCTATACTTTGGGCTTGATTAAGGATATCCATAACAAGAAAAGGGCTTATTTTTTCAAGTCTTCCCATCTTTGCATACTTTTAAGATAAAATTTGCCAATCCTATTCCTCCCCCTTTTGCGAGCTCTTTGCCGATGTTGTCAAGAAACATATCGTAATATATCCTTGTATCGAAAGGTTTATCCTTTAAAAGGGGCTTATAGGCTTCCTTAAGTATCTCCTTTAGAAATATGGCTTCAAACTCAAGGGCAAGGGACTTTTTATCCCTTTTTAGAAGCTCCTGTGAGGTCAAGCCGGGCACGGAGAAAAAAGTTTTGCCTTTAACATCCATTGATAAAATTATAGCATGCTGTTTATCCTCTTGTTGATGATACCTTTTACAGTCCTTGCTGAGGTAGTCATCCTTTCCAACTATCCCCTAAGGAAAAGCAATTTGGAAAAGATAGTAAACGAGGAAAACTACAAGGAGATAGCGGAGATTGTTAGAAAGATTGAAGATGTAAAGGATGTGTACTTTATGGAGGAAGAGGGTAAAGTCCTTATGTACATAGAAAGGTACCCTATCTTGAAAAAAATAGAGGTCAAAGGAAACTTTGCCTTTCCTAAAGAGGAGATCCTTTCTTACCTTGGTTTGTACGAGGGTATACCCATACGTGGGCAAGAACTTGATGAAAAGGATATAGAGCAAAGGGTAAAAGAATTGTACAAAGAAAAGGGCTTTTTGGACGCTTCTGTGGGTGCAACTGTTGCAAAGGATGAAGAGGGATATGTAGAACTTTACATGGGAATAGACGAGGGGCCTGTGTACTTTACAAAAGGGGGTATATACAAAGGTTCAAGCTATGAGCCATCCCTATTGGATTTAAAGATAGGATTGGTTAAAGGTAGGGTCTTTAGAGAAAGCTTTTTCAAAGAGAGCGTCTTTTCTCTTCAGGACTTTTACATAGAGGAAGGTTTTTGGGATAACTTTGTCTTTTATGAAGGGGTGGAAAAGGAAAAAGTTAGAAGGCCCTTTTATGAGGTGCTTTTCCCAGAAGATAGAAGTACAAAGAAAAGCCCCCTTAGGTGGCTTGGTTCTCTATCAGAGGGCTTTTCCAACCTTATGAACCATCCTATAGGCACGCTTAAAGCCTTGGCAGGCAGAGGCTACGCCGCAAGGCCTGTTTTTCAAATAATAGAAGGTAAAAGGTATAGGATATCCGCAGAAGGGGCTAAGTTTTTCAGCGCAGAAGACCTTATAAAGATCAGCCAGCTTGAAAGGAAGGGCGTTGATCCCTTTTCCTTGGAAGAGGCTAAGGAAAACATACTAAGTGCTTATTACAGAAAAGGCTTTTTTGATGCAGAGGTAAGCTATGATTTTCATGGAGAAGAGATAACCTTTAAGATAAAAGAAGGACAAAGATATACTATCCTTGGTGAAAAATTTCAAGGAGATTTCTATGACGAGGACAAGCTTGAGGATTATCTAAGGTCCCAGATAGATGAACTTTATAAAAGGGGCTATACCCTTGCAGAAGGCAGTATAAACAAAGAGATTTTAAAGGATAAAAAAGCGGTAAAAGTTCGCTTTAACATAGAGCCAGGCAAAAGACAGATATTGAAAGAATTTTTATACAAGGGAGATAGAAGAGAGCTCAAAAGGATATTTAACAAACATAGTGAAAAGTTGCCAGCGATCTTTAACACAGAGTTGATTGAACTTCTTAACTTGGATATTCAAAGATATTTCCTTAGAAGGGGCTATATGGAAGGGGATTTTGACATACAGGTGCAACTAGAAGAAACAGAGGATAGTGTATATTACACATATATCTACGAAATAAAAGAAGGGCCTTCTTATAAACTTGGAGAAACCCTTTACTACGGATATGATAAGACTTCTCTCCGTGAACTATCCTACATGACGGAAAAGGCGGAATACTATTCAGAGACTCTAAACGATAAAACTTTATATAACATGTTAAACAGTGACATATTCTTGGGCGTTTCCATTGACACTTTTATAGACAAAGATAAAAAACTAGTCCATCGTCTTATACAGCTAACCGAGGATAAGCGTGGTATACTGGATTTTTCCTTAGGCTATAATACAGAGGAAAACATTGCCTTTGAGGGTTTTTTGGGTTTGAAAAATCTTTTTGGTATGGGGCTTGCTTCCGGCTTGAGATACAAAAGAAGTGGAAAAAGAGAGCTTTATGATCTGAGCTTTTCTGATAACTTCCTTTTCTCAAGAAAAAACTGGTTTAAGGCAAACCTATTTAAAAGCTACGAAGAACACAAAAGTTATAACTTAGACTCAAAAGGCTTTAACTTCCAGCTGGGCTATAGGATAACATCTAACACCTCCATAGGTCCTGTGTTTAGCATCCTAAACAACAAAGTTGACGGGCAAAGCTTCCACATAAAAAAGTATGGTCTTTTCCTACTTAGGGAGTTTAAGGATGATATTTTCTCACCCAATAGGATCCACTACGACAGCATAAACCTTAGCTTTGCGGAAGGGAGCAGTAAATATGTCAAATTTGACCTTTCTACCTTTTATCTATTACCGCTGGCAAAAGGCTTTAAGCTTAGTTTTAAGGTTTCGGGTGGGGCTGTAAGTAAAGAGGCGCCTATCTTTGAAAGGTTTTTCCTCGGAGGCTTCAAAGACCTTAGGGGTTATTCCTTTGAAGAAATAGGACAACCTACAGGAGGAAGGTATTATACATTTGGCAGGCTTGAACTGTCTCGCACTATAAAAGAACCCTTTATTGGAACGATCTTTGGCGATGTAGGTAGCGTTGGAGATAGATTAAAGGATCTACCAAAGGGTGTAAAGGTCAGCCTTGGTGGAGGTGTTGGAGTAAATACACCTATAGGTCCTGTCAGGTTGGATGTGGCCTTTCCTGTAGAAGAAGGATGGTTAAAGAAGTATAAGATATACTTCTCCGTTGGATACTACTATTGAGCCTTGTGTAATCTCTTCTCTATCTGTTTCTTATAACTGT
>JBKBNZ010000108.1:0-3654 GCA_046294875.1 Aquificaceae bacterium
CAAGAAAATATGAACACGCCAGAGGGTATTGAAAAGATAAAGGCAGTGTATAACATCATCTACAACTCATGGTCTGCTTTTCCATGCTCTTCTATGCCAAGGTTTGGTTACCATGGAAACCTTTCTCCCGAGGATGTGGCTAATATAGTGGCGTACCTTTTGCATCCAGAATCTCCTGTTAATAAGTAACCTCGGGGGGCTTTGCCCCATTTCTTTAAAAGGAGGGAAAAGATGAGCCTAAGTAGAAGGGAGTTTATAGCCTACTCCAGCCTTGCCCTTTCTTCCATTGCCCTTAGTCCTTACTCCTTTGCAAAAAGACCTGTAAGCTTTGAAAGGCTTATGGAATTCAAGCCTTACGGAAATCTAACCCTTGTATTTACCTCCGATATCCACGGGCATTTAAAGCCTATGTACTTTGCAGAACCCATGAACCTGCTGGCTCCAGAATCTTTGAAGGGTACGCCCGGATACTTGGCGGGTATGGACTTCTTAAGGTACTACAACATAAAGCCCGGGTCTGTGGAAGCCTATACGGGCTCGTGTGTAAGTTTTATAAAGCTTGCAAAGATGTACGGCATGACGGGAGGTGCTCCACAGCTTGCCACGGTTATAAAAACCATAGTGAACGAAAGGGGCAAAGACAAGTGCCTTGTACTGGATGGTGGAGACACTTGGGCAACCTCGGGCATAGCTTTGAAAACAGATGGCCTTGCGGTGGTAGATTGGCTTAACTATGTGGGCTACGAATACATGGTTGCCCACTGGGATGTAACCGTAGGAAAGGAAAAGTTTTTAGACATCGTCAAAAATAAGCTAAAGGCAAAGTTTATCTCCTATAACATCACAGAAGAGCCCTTTGGAGACTTGGTGTTTCCACCCTACGACATTGTAGAAAAGAATGGAGTAAAGATAGGCATTATAGGAAGCTCTTTTCCCTTTACACCTTTGGCAAACCCGAGGAAATTTACAGAAGGTTGGAGTTTTGGTGTAAGGCCCGAGGAACTTCAAAAGTATGTAAAGGAGCTAAAAGAGCAGCACAAAGTAGACCTTGTCATACTGCTATCCCACGATGGGCTACCCTTAGACATAGCCCTTATGAAGATAGTAAAGGGTATAGATATAGTTATATCGGGACACACCCATGATGTAACGCCGGTGCCCGTTAAAGTAGGAGATACCCTTGTAATATCCCCCGGATCCCATGGCAAGTTTGTGGGTAGGATGGACCTTGATGTAAGGAATGGCAAGATACAAGGCTATAGGTTTAAGCTTATACCAGTGCTTTCTGAGGTGGTTCCAGAAGATAAGGGAGCGAAGGAGATCGTTAAAAAATGGTACGAGCCCTACGAAAGGGAGTTTAACACGGTGGTAGGCACCGCAAGGACTCTTCTGTATAAGAGGGACACGGTTTATAGCACTTGGGACAGGCTTATAGGTGAAGCCCTTGCAGACTATTATCATGGCGTTGATGCGGTAATGTCCCTGGATGTGGGAACATCTCCCGGGTATCGCTGGGGGACTACAGTTTTACCGGGACAAAAGATAACGGTGGAGAAGGTTTATGACGTGCTTGGCATTACTTACCCAGAGGTCTTTATAATGAAGAGAAAGGGAAGAGATCTTTTAGTTCTCTGGGAAGATGTGGCAGACAACGTGTTTAACCCCAATCCTTTGTACCAACAGGGCGGCGATATGTCAAGGATATACGGCGTTGAATACACTCTTAAGATAAACGCCAAGCAAGGCGAAAGAATAAGGGATGTAAAGATAAAGGGTAAGCCTTTGGAGTTGGATAAGGAGTACTTGGTGGCAGTGTATGGAGGACCACCACCCATGGGCGTAGAGCCCGAAAAGAAGAACATAAGGGATATTGTGATAGACTATATTAGGAAGAAAAGAGACATAGTGGTGGAAACAAAGCCTAACGTCAAGGTACTAGACCACCCTTATAACACAGACTGCTATTGGAGGTGAAAATGGTAAGGATTTTACTTTTCTTTTTGGTTCCCCTTTTTGCCTTTGCTCTTGACCCAGTTAGGTTGATGTACATAACCTATAACCTAAAGGAGAAGGATTTTAAGGCGGGCGTTGAAGCGGTAAGAAGGGAGATGGAAGCTCAAGAGCTTAAGGTTCTTAGAACTTTAACCATATCGGATGCCATAAGGGCAAGAGGGAACAAAGATTTTAGAGACTACTACGTGGTCTTTGGCTGCACCTTTGAAGGCATGGATCAAGTGCTATTAAAGGCTCCAGCCCTTAGCAACGTGGTGCCTTGCAGTGTTGCAGTGTATGAGTATAAGGGAAGGGTAAGGGCTACCGTAATAAACCATCAGGTTTTTCTTATGAAGTACAAGGATAGTCTTTCTATCTCTGAAAGGAGAGAAATAGGCGAGATATACAGAAAACTTCACAGAGCCCTTGCCAGAATCAGCACCAATAGTCCAAGCTTTCCCCAAGTCCCGCCCATGCAAGAAAGCCTTGTTTATGAGGAGGAAATAGAAGGTATGGACTTTGACACCTTTAAAATCCTTTATAAAACAGCCCTTGACGGCGTAAATATGAACATATTGGACATAATAGACATAAGGCAAGAATCCCCGAAGTTCTCCATCTTCTTGGCTTGCAATCTCAGTTATGGGGAAGCCATCTTAAAGGACATACCCCAGTTTGGCACCCTTGCACCATGTAGAGTATACCTTTACGAAAAGGAAGGCAAACTCATAACGGGCTATATAAACATTCCTTTCCTCCTAAAAACCTACGGAAAACATCTTAGTAAAGAAAACGCAGAGATCTTCAAAAGGGCAGACCAAGACATAAAACAAGCTATAAAGGAAGCAAAGGGAGAATAAGCTAAAAAAGCTCCCAAGCCTTGTAGGAGCTCCTCACGTGGGCTCCTGCCTTTACTCCCTTAAAGCCAAGAGAGTAAGCTATCCTTTCAAGCTCTTTAAACTCTTCTTCCGTGTAGTATTTAAGGACGGGATAGTGTTTTTTTGAGGGTTGGTAGTATTGACCTATGGTGATAAGGTCGCATTCCACACTTCTTAAATCCTTTAGCACCTCTATTATCTCCTCCCATCCTTCTCCAAAGCCCAGTATTAGGGCAGACTTGGTAAGAATTCCCGAGTTGATATTCTTTGAAAGCTTTAAAACTTCAAGGCTCCTTTCATACTTAGCCCCACCCCTTACTATCTGATACAACCTTGGCACGGTTTCCACGTTGTGGGCTAAAACATCGGGCTTTGCAGATAGCACAAGAGCAACAGATTCCCTATCTCCCTTAAAGTCTGGTATTAGGACTTCCACCTTTATAGAGGGTATCTCTCTCTTTAAAAGGCTAACACATCTATAAAAATGCTCTGCTCCTCCGTCTGGAAGGTCGTCTCTCGTAGGAGAGGTAATTACCACGTAGTTAAGTCCTAAGCTTTTTACCGCCTCAAGTAAAAAATAGGGTTCTTCTGGATTTGGTGAGTTTGATCTTCCTCTCTTTAGATTACAAAAGCTGCAGGCACGAGTACAAACATCCCCCAATATCATAAAGGTGGCACTACCAGAACCAAAGCACTCTCCTATGTTGGGACAGCGAGATTCTTCACATACGGTGTTTAGTCTTAGGTTCCTTAATAACCTCTTAACGTTGTGGGTCTTTGAAAG
>JBKBNZ010000109.1:0-3638 GCA_046294875.1 Aquificaceae bacterium
CAATCCCACATGCTTACCTCTTACCTTTCTGCAGATTGCTACATGGTAGTTTATGAAGGCGTAAAAGAAATAAAGAAGGGGGAAAAAGTGGACGTTATCCCCTTCAACTACTGAAGCTTTATAACAGTCCTTTTTCTTTCCATATAGCCCTTTCTTAAGGTGTAGCCCTTTTCAGGGTACAAACCATAGAAGAGGTTTTGTACGTGGTTTCCCTCCACGAAGAAACACCACCTTTCAAGAAAGCTACCCACCACAAGGCTTACAAAGGTTATGGCGTAAAAGGCGTAGTTGTAATTACCCGTTGCCCAAGAGTAGATAAGCAAGAAAAGGGGAACCACAAAGGTGAGAATGTAGGCCACGGGAAGAACAGAGCCTAATATATCCTTACCCTTCTTGTAATAAAACTCCGTAGTACAGTAATTGTCCGTGGTGGTACCCGTATCCAAAACTCTGATGTTTCTGTTATGGGGTAGGTTTAAAGCCTCGTTTATGGTAGGTCTTGGTATTATGAACTGCCTTATGTTAAAGGCCAACCTAAAGGCCAATCCAAGGGATACAAAAAGGGTGGTGAGGAATACATAGGTAGGTACAAACTCAGGCCTGTAGTGGTAAGTAAGGGGCAAAAAGGCAGATGAACCAAGCATAAGGTACATGTTTAGGTAATAAAGCACCGTTAAGGCGCTGTTCCACTCAAGCACAAATTTATTGCTAGCGTATATCATGGCGGTAGCAAAAGCAGAAAGCCAGCCCAGTATAAGGGTGGTTATTCCAAGGATGTGTTGAAGGACAGAAGAGGCATTAAAGTAGTAGCCAAGGGCATAAAGTAAAAGCACAAAGCCATAAGCTCCACTGAAAACCGCTTCCCTAGAAAGCCAAGAGGTATGAAAGCGTCTTATGGCCTTCCACGCTCTAAGCTTGTGCCCAAGGTGAAAGCTTGCCCCTATGGCACCAAGTCCTATAAGAACCAAGGATATGATAAGGGATAGCAAGACGGCATTTCTGGGCATTGCTGTATTCTTGCCAAAAAGTGCTAAAAGTTCCATAAAGTAGACAAAGTTAAAAAGCCCTATGGAAACTCCCGCCGTTAAGAAAAACCATATGAGCGATATGGGTGGATGCATCTTTACCTCCTTGCCTTATTAATTATACATTCAAGGGATAAGTTCTGCATAGGTTAAAAGCCTTTCTGAGGTCTTGTTTTTCCTGTGGGAGGGCAAACTGTGATGGCATATGGTACAAACCCTGTACAGGTAAAGATGTTCTATTCCTCCCTTTATAAGCCTTTGCACTGCCTCCTCTTGCGTATCCATATAAAAGCTTTTATTCCTGTAGTAAAGGCTTTTAAAGTACTCTTTGAAATCCTCCCCCACTTCATAACAGCAAGCTTTGGCAGCAGGTCCTATAAAAACAAGAAAGTTTTCCAAAGGTTCTAAGAGCTGGAGTTTTTCCAAGGTTTTTTCTACTATACCATCCTTCAGCCCACGCCATCCTGCATGCACGACCGCAACCGTTTTATCTCCAAGAAAAGCCAAAGGCACACAGTCCGCCGTCCTAACACCTATTTTTAAACCCCTTTCCTGCGTTATAAGGCCATCACCTTCACCACCAAGGAAAGGCTTTTTTACAAGATATACCTCAGAGGAGTGTATCTGTTTTAGAGTGATAACTTCATGGTCTTTTTCCCACCTTTTTAGTACAAGCCTTGCCTTCCCCCTTCTAAGGGAAAATATCATAGGAGTTTTTTTGCCTTCTCGGAGGTTTTTGAAAGACACTCTATAACTATGCCCGAAAAGCCCCTCTCTTCAAGTACCTTTATGCCCTCTATGGTAGTACCACCAGGGGAAGCAACCCTTACCACCCACTCCTCTGGATTTCCCCCCTTTTCCTTTAAAAGATAACAAGATCCCAAAAGCATATCTATAGCTATAGACTTAGCCAATTCGTAGGATAGGCCTTCTTTTACACCACCAAGGGCAAGGGAATGGATAAACTTAAAGGCGAAGGCAGGACCAGAACCCGCCAAGGCAGTAAAGACGTCAAAGAGGGATTCTTCCAACTCATAAAGACTACCACAATTGCTAAAAAGTCCCTTAAACTCTTCCTTTTCCTCATCTTTTATGCCCTTTCCAAAGGCAAGGGCTATGGTAGCCCTACCCACAAGGGCGTTTATGTTAGGCATTAGCCTAATGATCCTTGAACTTCCACACATCTCCTCAATCTTTGAAAGGCTAAGCCCAGCCACCAGGCTAATGAGTATTCTATCTTCCAAGTTATCTTTTAGCCTTTTTAGTACCCCTGCCACATCCTTCGGCTTTACTGCAAGGAGAAGCCATTGGGAATTCTTTAGCAGAAAATCTACGTCCTTTGCCACACCAAAACCCTCTTGCAAAGCCTTTTCCTTTTTCTCTTGGCTTATGTCGTAGATAACTACCTCTGCATGCTCTTTAAGAGCCTTTGCAAAGCTCTCTCCCATGTTGCCATATCCGATGATTCCTAACTTCATAGAGTTTCCTCCAAAGAAGAATATATTTTATTTGAGAAATTCAAAAAAAGCACAAGTACAAACCTTAGAAGGCTCTAAAATGCATACCTTACCACATTACAGACTAAGGTTTGTGATACTGATGGAGCTGAGGATAGAACTTGTGAAAGATGGGTTTGGATACAGCTTTTATATGAGGTTGGCTTGATGATGTCTAATTCCTCATCTGGCCTTAAAGGATTATAATTTTAAACTTGTGAAGGTCTTACTGGTAGAGGATGACAGACTTTTGGGGGAGTTTTTAAAAGAATATTTAACCGCGGAAGGTGTTGTAGTAGATTGGATAGAAGACAGCAGAGAATTTTTTGATATTCTGGAAGTGTCTATCTATGACGTGGTAGTACTCGACCTTATGATGCCTCACATTAGCGGTGAAAAGCTATTAAGGGAGTTTAGAGAAAGGGGCTATAAAACTCCGGTTTTAATACTCACCGCAAAAAACCGCATAGAAGACAAGGAAGAGTGTTTTTCCTTGGGAGCCGATGATTATCTTACAAAGCCCTTTGAACCAAAGGAACTTTTACTAAGAATAAAAGCCCTACACAGAAGAGTTGTAAAAGATGAAAGATTAAAACTCGGAAATGTGGAAATTGATATATCCGCTGGTAGAGTTTGGGTAAAAGGCAATGAAATAAGGCTTACCAAAAAGGAGTGGCTTTTGCTAAAGTACTTGGTAGAAAACCGTCATAGGTATGTTTCCGCAGAGGAGCTCTTGAACTACGTGTGGGGAGATGAACCTGTTGGAAACGATGTGGTAAGGGCTCATATAAAAAACCTAAGAAGGCTGTTGCCAGAAGGTTTTATAACGTCTAAAAAGGGTTGGGGATATAAAATTGAAACTTGAAAAGATTTTATTATATTTTCTGCTGTTTTTATCCTTAGTCTTCGGATTGAGCTTGATAAATTTAGCGGTTTTCCTTGAGCTAAGAAAAGTAGAAGAAGAAAATATATACAAGATCGCCTACTATCATTACACAATACATAGACACAATCCTAATTATATTGGGGAAGAGTATGTAGTTATAAATCCAACTTATGGAAATTCCTACAGGATATACACCTTTGAAGACCCATTAGATCCTTCAAAAACAGTCAA
>JBKBNZ010000110.1:0-3629 GCA_046294875.1 Aquificaceae bacterium
CCTTTGAGTTATTTGTCTATCTTATGACATACACGTATTCACGTTGGCTATATCCACCATAGCCCCATCTATCACAAGCCTCAATCGGCACATTTTCCTTTATAATTATTTTGCTAACCCATGGAGATCATCACAGTCCCTATAGAAGAAGAGGTTAAGCAGTCTTATATAGACTACGCTATGTCTGTTATTGTGGGCAGGGCTATCCCAGACGTTAGGGATGGTCTAAAGCCCGTGCAGAGAAGGATCCTTTATGCCATGCACCATATGGGCTTGTATCCAGAAAAGCCCTTTGTAAAAAGCGCCAGAATAGTGGGATCAGTGCTTGGATACTATCATCCCCACGGAGATCAGGCGGTCTATGAAGCCCTCGTGCGTATGGCTCAGGACTTTAACATGAACTATCCCCTTATCATGGGACAGGGCAACTTTGGCTCTGTGGATGGAGACCCGCCTGCGGCGATGAGATATACAGAGGCAAAGCTTTCCAAGTATGCCATAAAACTCCTTGAGGACATAGACAAGGATACGGTGGATTTTGTTCCCAACTTTGATGGCTCCACCCTTGAACCTTCTGTATTGCCCGCTAAATTTCCAAATCTTTTGTGTAATGGTGCCAGCGGTATAGCGGTTGGACTTGCCACTTCCATACCACCTCACAACCTTAAAGAGGTTTGTCAGGCGCTCGTAGAACTTGCCAAGGACCCCGGGCTAAGCACGAAGGAGATAATGAAATACATAAAGGGACCCGACTTTCCTACGGGCGGTATAGTGGAGAACTATGAGGAGTTAATAGACTTCTACGAAAAGGGCAGGGGACAGGTAAAGATACGTGCAAAGGCTCATGTGGAAAAGCTTTCTGGTGGCAGGGAGCAGATAGTGATCACAGAGTTGCCCTATCAGGTAAACAAGGCAGAACTCATAAAACGTATGGCGGAGCTGGCAAGGGAGGGCAAACTAAAGGAGATATCCGACATAAGGGATGAATCGGACAAGGAAGGTATAAGGATAGTAGTGGAATTAAAGCGGGATGCAGAAGGTAGCAAGGTATTAGAAAAGTTATACAAATACACAGCCCTTAGGAAGAACTTTCCCATAAACTTTGTGGTGCTTATAAGAGGTGAGCCAAAGCTTGTGGGAATAAAAACACTACTTCAGGAGTTTATAGCCCACAGGCTTGAGGTGATCCTAAGAAGGTCTAAGTTCTTCCTTTCAAAGGCGAAGGAAAGGCTGCATATAGTAGAAGGCCTTTTAATAGCTTTAAAAAACCTTGATAAAGTCATAGAAGACGTAAGAAACTCCCCAGACGTGCAAAGCGCCAGAGAAAGGCTTATAAACAACTACAAGCTTACACACGTCCAAGCTAATGCCGTGCTTGATATGAAACTTCAAAGACTAACATCTCTTGAAAGAAACAAGCTTGAGCAAGAAGAAAAGGAGTTAAGGGAAAAAATAGACTACTACACAAAGCTTATAGAAAAAGAGGAAGAAAGGATAAGGGTCTTTATAGAGGAAATGCAGGAATTATCCAAGAGTTTTTCATCTCCAAGGAAAAGCTTGGTGGAGGCCATACATTTGGAAGAAGAGGGAAGCCTTAGCGTGCTGGTGTTTGCAAAGGGTAAAGTATCACCGGTGGAGGAGATGGAAGAGGGAGAGGAGATCGTTGATATCTTAGACGTGCCCTTTACGAGTGGTCTTTTTATGGTTTCCAACGAGGGAAGGGTTTATTGGATAGCGGGCTCTCAGGCTTTAAAGGGTAGTCTTCTTTCTTTAAAAGGAGAGGACGAAAGGATTATAGGAGCCTTTGTTAGGTCTCATGTGGAGGGAAGGATCCTATTGGCGACCAAGATGGGCTATGTGAAAAAGGTGCCCCTTGTGGACTTTGAGTACAGATCTCAGGGTATGCAGATTATAAAGTTTTCCCAAGAGGATGACCAAGTGGTTAAGCTAATACAGGCGCCGCAAGAGGGAGATGTTTTACTTTTTACTCATAAAGGCAGGCTTTTGAGGTTTCCCGTAAGTGATGTACCACCGGCAACCACAGGATCAAAGGGCGTTCAGGGTATAAAGATAGAGGACAAAGATTACGTAGTAGGTATAAGGGCCCTTGAAAAGGCTAAGCACCTACTGGTGATAACAGAGGAAGGCTGTATTAAAAAAGTATCTGTGGATGAAGTGCCCCAAAGGGGAAGAGCAACGAAGGGAATACAGATATTGGGCTCTGCAAGGGAAAGCTTGGTAGATGTTATACCTATAGAAGGCTCCATAGATCTTATGCTTGCCACTAAGGAGGGCAAAGCCTTTTACGACCGTATAGAGGAAAAGGATATACCACTAAGTAGAATAGACCAAAGGGCAAAGAAGAGGTGGGATCTGGGAGAGGATAAAATCGTAAGGATTGTGGTAAAGGGGTAAGGCGTAATGTAATAGGGAAAAGCTTTAGGCTTTGCACGATTTATCTCTGGCATTTTCTCCAATAATGAGGTAAAAAAGGGGCTTTTCTTAAATTCTTTGGGCTTAATGTTTGGTATTCTATCACTATGCTTATTTTGTATGTTTGCTTTCCTTGCTTGTGATTTGGAAGTAGGTTTAGGTTGCCACAATGCTGGAGTGTTGTATGCGAAAGGTCTTGGAGTGCAAATGGATCTTCTGAAGGCTCGTGAGTATTTTAAAAAGGCCTGTTATCTTGGGTATCAAGAGGCTTGCAAGTTAGGGTTTTAGTTTAGGTTTTGGTTTATACTTTTTCTATGGTTGTAAGAGGCAAAGTTTGGAAGTTTGGGGATAACGTGGATACAGACCAGATAATTCCTGCCAGATACTTAAACACTTCTGATCCTTATGAGCTTGCCCAGCATGCCATGGAGGACTCGGAGCATCCCAACTTTGCAAAGGAGCACAAAGAAGGGGACATTATAGTGGCGGGTAGGAACTTTGGGTCGGGCTCGTCCAGAGAGCATGCTCCTATTGCCATAAAGTATGCAGGCGTGCCTGTGGTTATTGCCAAGTCCTTTGCCAGAATCTTTTTCCGCAATGCTATAAACATAGGGCTCCCCATAGTGGAGGCTCCGCAGGCGGTGGAAGAGATAGAACATGGCGATGAGGTTGAGGTGGATTTAGAGCAGGGTATAGTGAGGAACCTTACAAAGGGCAAAGAATACCAAGCCACCAAATTCCCCGAAACTCTTATGGCTATCTTAAGAGCTGGAGGGTTGATGGAATACGCCAAAGAAAAGCTAAAGGGCAATGGCTGAGTTGGAGCTTTTAAAGGAGTTGATAAAAGAAAGGTCTTTGAAGGTGGCTTCCGAGCCCATTTTTAAGTTGTCATCTGGCAAGCTAAGCAAATACTACATAGACCTAAAACAGATAACCTTTGATCCCAAAAGCTTGTATATACTTGGTAAGGTTATGTATCAAAGGATAAAGGAGTTAAAGCCCGATGGGGTTGGTGGCTTAACCTTGGGGGCGGATCCCATAGCCTACGCCATAAGCATGGTTTCCTACCTTGAAGGCTATTACATAAAGCCCTTTGTGGTAAGAAAGGAGCCAAAAGCCCACGGTACAGGAAGGCAAGTGGAAGGTCTTTTAAAGGCGGGTGATAAGGTGGTAGTCCTTGAGGATGTTATAACCAC
>JBKBNZ010000111.1:0-3614 GCA_046294875.1 Aquificaceae bacterium
TAGTTTAGCCGTGCGTAGTCTGCCTTTATCGCCACGAGAGGGTGGGGCTTGTAGGAAACTCCAAGGTTATAGACCTTTAGCTTGTGTCCATTGGGCTTTGTAAAGCCGTTGGGTACCTTGCTGTGGGTGTCATAGTCTTCATATATGCCAAAGAGGTACAGCTCTTGGTTGTCTATGTCAAAAAGCCTAAGGATATCGTAGGCAACTTGCACGTAAAAGCCCTTTTGTTCTTTGGGTATTGTCCTACCTCCTTGTCCTGCCTGTTGACCGAACAAGTCCCTGGTCATCTTTTCTGCGTCATTGATCTTTATAAAGCCTCCCACAAACCTAACATCCCATCCTGCATACTGCCACCAGAGGTGTGGGAAGAACATATTCACAGACCCAACCTTTGTACCCCTTCTTAGATTAAGCTGTGAATCATTACCCCCCTTTGACTGCACGTCGGCGCTTACAAAGGAACCACCTACCCTTAGGTTATAGGGAAGATTTATATCAACCCTGCCTGTAAAACCAAACCTGTCCGCCACAGCACGTGCTCCCCTTTGCCTTACGTTTTTAAAAGGCTCCGCTGCATTATAGTCGCCACCGCCCTTTAGCATCAGACCGTTGATTAAATAAAACCTGTAATCTACCATTCCCACCGTACCATATACTCCCACTCCCATCTCTTCCCAAGTGGAAAGGGCTATACGTCTTTCAAAGAAAGGCCTTTGGGCGCTTGGAAATGTGGGCGGCTCGTGGATCTCGTTTATTATACCCACGGGCATAAGCAAAAGACCACCCCTTATACCTATCTCTGGCCTAAAGTTGTAATCCAAGTAGGCAAGCTCTGTCTTAAAGTAACCCCCACCGGTACCATGAGCTGAAGAGGTAGAAGAGTGCTCTAATTCAAGCTCCGAGTTGAACTTTAGCTTTTCGTTAAAGGCATAGCCAAGGTATAATATTAACCTTTGCATGTCTGCTATGCTTTTTGCACCGCTCCTTTTATTAACGCTGTTGTGTTCAAAGGTAAGCTCACCATAACCACCTATGGATACACCCCTTGGGTTAAAGTGCACCTTGGAGGCGGCAGGACCTAATCCAGAATAGGACTTAATCTCAAGTTGTGGCAGAGCAATTTCAAGCCTTAGCTGTCTTATCTCTTCCTTTAGGGCTTCCGTTTCTTGCTTCACCTCTTCCGCCTTTTTCTGCTCTTCCTTTAGCCTTTGCACCTCTTGCTGGAGCATTCTTATCTGCTCCTCCAACTGTCTGATGCGGTCTTCTTGTGTCTGGGCAAAAACCACGCTGGAAAACAGCGCACTTGCCAAAAGAAGCCTTCTCATGCCATACCTCCTTTATAGAATTGGGATTTACTTCCAAGATATTTTATAAAATTGAAATCCGTTGTCAATATGATTAATTTCATAAAAAAGGGAGAGGCAAGGCAGGCAAGCCACGAGCAAGAGCATTTATTCCTCTCCCAGAAGCCTCTTTATCTCCCTTTCCAAGGAACAAACACCATGAGAATGGCAAAAGATGCACCTGTCCTTGGCATATCTTTTGGCAAGCTTTACCATGTTATGACCCACCAAACCTGTAAAGATGATTATCCAATCGGCGCAGGCAAGAGCATTGTCTATGTTTTGTTGAGTCTCTTGGTTGATGAATTTAATATGTACTCCGTAGCGCTTTGATATCTCCTTTACCTTGCTTTTCATCCTGTCGTGTCCTCCTAACACTATTAGCCTCATGGTAATCTCCTTTATTGAGATTGGATATCAGTATTTTATCCTACTGGATTCTTTGACTTCAATGACCTAAATCAGGTTTAAAAGCCCTCACCAACCCCTTTGTACTTGGACACCAAGCTCTTGAAGTACTTTTAAAAACTCCACAAAGCGGTAGATCCTGTTATCGCAAAGTATTACAGTGCCACCGTCTTCTTTTGTTCTCATCATCCTTCCCAAGCCCTGCCTAAACTTTATTAAAGCCTTGCGCTTTTGGTATTCAAAGGGGTCTTCGCCTATGGATTCTAAAAATCTTATTCGGTGAAAGTTTATAGGGTCGTTCGGGTTTTCAAAGGGAAGCTTTGCCATAAGCATGCCCTTTTTTCCGGGCACGTCTATACCAAACCAAAGGGAATCAAAGCCCGCAAGGGCTTTTATATTGCCTTCCCTTAGGTTTTGCACCAACCTAGATAAACCACCTTCCCCTTGAAAAGCCAAACCTTCTTCTCCTTCAAAAAACTTCTTTTGCTCCTTGTTGGTTAAAAGTACCAAAACCTTGTCGTGAAGCGTTCTCAGATACTTATAAGAATACCTCAAAGCCGCACTCCATTCTTCCCTTTTGGGGTTTGTGTCGCAAATAATGAAATTTATACGGCTGTAGTCAAAGGTATGGGAAAGTTCATAATAATCTCCTTCTATACCAAGGGTTTGTTTTAGGTCCTTAGGGTCAACAGTGGCAGAGGTGATAATCAAAGCCTTGTAGGAGTTAAAGTCCAAATGGCCGGCAGGGAATATGGGGAAAACCTCCAGCCAATAGTTAAAGGTGTTTAGCTTTTTGCTCCACCTTCTGCCTACTAAAAAGCCAAGGTCTGCCCTCTGTTCTTTCATAAGAGAGTGGAAATTTTTTATCCTCACTACAGACTTGGACAAAAGGTCGTAGGATTTGATCTTTTTCAATAAACCTTCTTCTTCCTTTGAGATCTCTTGGTAGTGGGATTTTAGATTAAGGTAGCTTTGCCAGTCTATCAGCCCAAGCTTGTAAAGATAGTCCTTTAGTGAAAGGCTAACAAAAAGGGTATTTCTTAAAAAGTCCCTAAGGTCTTGTGCTAATTTTTCCTTTACCTTTTGATAAAGACTTTCTATGGGAAAGAGAACTCTCCTTTCAAAATCCTCCGCATAGGGGTAAAGGCTTTCTAAGGGAATTTCTTCCGCTTCTTCTTTAAATAGCTTTTCAAAGTTTTCTATAAAAAACTCCTCCACATACACATTGGCCTCTGGCAAAATTTGCCTTATTTTGCCGAGAATTTCCACTCGCAATATGTCAAGGGAAAGGTAATTTCTCAAGGTTCTGGTGATGTACTTATCAAGCTCGTGGGCTTCGTCTATAACCAGAACTCTTTCTTTAGGATTTTCAAACTCTCTAAGAGCCAAAAGGGTATGATTTACCACAAGGATCTGTACATTTTTTTCCAGATCCTTTATCTTTCCCCAATAATAACATTCTCTCCTGTATTTGCATATGTTCCTATAGTGCCAATCACAGTAATCATCCTCTACGCACAACTCTGCCCAAACTTCTGGCGCCACATCTACAAACTCATAATCGCCATCCCAATGGGAGTTTATATACTCATCCAGATCTATCCTTTTTTCAGAATAGTACTTATCAAGGCATAGGTAGTTGGATTTGCCTTTCAGTATCAGGTAGCTTATTTCTTTTCCAAGTATGTAACTGGCGTAGGCTCTCAGAGTTTCTATATCCCTTCTTAGCTGTTCTTGGAGCATTTTTGTGCCGGTGGAGATGATAGCCTTTTGGCCCTTTTCTATTATGGGAATAAGATAACCAAAGGTCTTTCCTGTCCCCGTTGGGGCTTGTATGATCTTTGTACCACCCTTTTCAAAGGC
>JBKBNZ010000112.1:0-3607 GCA_046294875.1 Aquificaceae bacterium
GTGGATATCCAAAGGACAAGGGACGGTATGCTCGTGCTAAGCCACGATGAAGACCTGCAAAGAGTTTACGGCGTAAGGGCAAACATAAGGGAAAGCCTTTGGGAAGATCTGAGGAAGATAGAAAAAGATGGCTACAGGTTGGCAAGCCTTGAAGAAGCCCTTGAGCTTACAAAAGGTAGGGTGGGTATGCTTTTGGAGATAAAAAATCCAGAGGATGCCTTAGCAGTTCTTGACCTTTTGGAGAGGAAAAAGGTCGCAGATTGGACTGCTTTGATAAGTTTTTATCCCCAAGCCTTGGAAAAGGTGAAGGGTAAAGTGGCCACAGGCTTGCTGTATTCAAATCCTCCCGGTATGATACCCGAGGCAAAGAAGCTTGGATGTTCCTTCGTTTTGCCCAAGTATATGCTTGCCACCCAAAAGGCTGTAGACTTTGCCCACCGATTAAAGCTTAAGGTAATAGCTTGGACTGTTAACGATCTGGAAAAGGCAAAGGAACTCTTTCAAAGGGGTGTGGATGGCATAGCCACTGATAACGTGGAGCTATTAAGAAAGGGATTATATTTAAATGTCTGATGTTGGTGGATGAGTTTGACGTAGTGATAATAGGCGGTGGTCATGCGGGCATAGAAGCTGCATTGGCTTCTGCCCGTATGGGCGCAAAGACGGTTCTTTTTGTGCTTAACGCGGATACCATAGGCCAAATGTCCTGTAATCCCGCCATAGGGGGCATAGCAAAGGGTATAGTGGTCAGGGAGATAGATGCTCTTGGTGGTGAAATGGGAAAGGCTATAGACCATACGGGTATCCAGTTCAAAATGTTAAACACAAGAAAGGGAAAGGCCGTATGGTCTCCAAGGGCTCAAGCGGATAAAAAGCTCTATCGTGAGTATATGAAAAGGGTTTGTGAAAACCAAGAAAACCTCCACATAAAGCAGGACGAGGTGGTGGATATACTGGTTCAAGAGGGCAAAGTTGTAGCGGTAAAGACAAAGCTTGGCCTTGAATACAAAACAAAGGCTGTTGTGGTTGCTACCGGTACCTTTTTGGAAGGAACTATATACATAGGAGATAAAATTTTTCCCGCAGGTAGGGCTTGGGAGCCCCCCTCCACAGGCTTGGCCGAGTTCTATAAAAGGCATGGCTTTCCCCTCGCGCGTTTTAAAACGGGCACGCCCGCAAGGCTGGACAAAAGAACCATAGACTTTTCCTCCCTTGAGCCCGCACCGGGTGACGACCCACCCCCCAAGTTTTCCTTTTGGACAGAGCCCGCAGGCACCTATTGGTTTGAAAAAGGGAAAAGGCAAGCCCTTTGCTGGATAACCTACACCACACCAAAAACTCATGAGATAATAAGGAAAAACCTCCACAGGACAGCCCTTTACGGAGGGCTTATAAAGGGCATCGGACCAAGGTACTGCCCCTCCATAGAGGACAAGGTGGTAAAGTTTGCGGACAAAGACAGGCATACGGTCTTTTTAGAGCCCGAAGGTTGGGACACTATAGAGATATATCCCAACGGCCTTTCCACCTCTTTGCCCGAGGAGGTTCAATGGGAGCTCTACCGCAGCATACCGGGCTTGGAAAAGGTGGAGCTTATAAGGCCTGCTTACGCCATAGAATACGATATAGTACCGCCCACAGAGTTGTACCCAACCCTTGAAACAAAAAGGATAAGGGGGCTTTTCCATGCAGGAAATTTAAACGGCACCACGGGGTACGAAGAGGCGGCAGGGCAAGGTATGTTAGCGGGCATAAACGCAGCCCTAAGGTCCTTTGGCAAGGAGCCCATCTACCTAAGAAGGGATGAAAGCTACATAGGTATAATGGTGGATGATTTAGTAACAAAGGGTGTTATGGAGCCTTACAGGTTATTTACCTCAAGGTCTGAGTACAGATTACAGCTAAGACAAGACAATGCTCTACTTAGACTTTCCCATCTGGGCTATAACTTGGGGCTTCTCACAGAAGAACAGTACAAGCTTGTAAGGGAGCTTCAAAAAGAAATAGGAAAATGGATAGAGTTCTACAAGACTCAAAGGGTCTCTGTGGCCATAGGGTCTGACGTGAAAAGTTATACACCCTCCCAACTCCTTACCGCAGAATACTCCATAGAGGACCTAAAAAACTTTGGCTTTGAGATACCAAAGCATCCATACGTAAAGGAAGAGGTAGAGATACAGCTAAAGTACGAGCCCTATATAGAAAGGGAGGCTAAGCTAAACGAAAGGCTTAAAAAATTGGAAGATATAAGCTTAAAAGAGGTGGATTACGATAAGGTGCCGGGGCTTACCAACGAGGCAAGGGAGAAGCTAAGGAAGTTTAAACCTTTGACGGTGGGGCAAGCGGCAAGGATAGACGGCATAACGCCCGCCGCTATAACCGCCTTGCTTGCCTACCTTGGAAAGTTGGATTGAGATAAAATATAGAGCATGCTCGGCTATTATGTGGTCTTTATAACCGTGCCCGTGGATAAGGCAAAGGAGCTTGCCGAGTTCATAATTCAAAACAAGATGGGTGCCTGTGTTAACCTCGTGCCGGAGGTGGACTCTATCTATTGGTGGAAAGGAAATATAGAAAGGGATAAGGAATCTCTACTTGTGGTTAAAACTTCTGCAAAAAGGTTTGAAGAGCTTTTAAAGGGCGTAAAATCTGTTCATCCCTACACAGTTCCCGAAATAATAGCTATGCCCATAGTGGCAGGAAATGAAGACTATCTAAGGTGGATAGAGGACTCCCTTGGTATGTAAGCATCAGCACGACTTTTATATACCCGAAGGGAAGGCTTCAAAAAGAGTCTTAATAGTCCTCCTCCTTACCTTTATTACCATGCTTTTGGAGATCCTTGCAGGCTATGTATTTAACTCCGTTGCCTTGCTTGCAGACGGAATACATATGTCTACCCACGCCCTTGCCTTTGCCATAGCCTATTTAGCCTACCACCTTGCAAATAGACTTGCAAAGGACAAAAGCTTTACCTTTGGTACCTGGAAGATAGAAGTTTTGGGTGCTTATAGCAGTGGCCTTTTGCTTTTCTTTGTATCCTTTCTAATACTCATAGAAGCCCTTTCCAAGCTTTTCCAAGGTGGAGAAATTAAATACCAAGAAGCCTTAATGGTGGCCTTTTTAGGGCTTTTTGTAAACCTTTTGAGCGCCTATATACTCCATGGGGCGGAACATAAGCATGACCTTAACCTTTTGGGGGCATATTTGCATGTTTTGGCAGACGCCCTTACCTCTCTTTTGGCTATAGCTGGACTTTTGGCGGGTAAGCTGTTGGGCTGGTGGTTTATGGACCCCCTTATGGGCTTGGTGGGCTTTTTTGTAATAGCCAAATGGTCTTATGGGCTTGTAAAGGAAACGGCACCCTTATTGCTTGATAGGGAGGGTAAAAACCCCCTTGGGGAAAGGATTATAGAAAAGATTGAAAAGGACGGAAAAGGTAAGGTTTACGATATACACCTTTTGAGGGTAGGTAGGGACAGCTATGTTTGTATATTGGGAATAGAAACGAGGGAAAACCTAAGCGTGGATTATTACGAAGGTCTACTAAAAGACTTTAGAAACGTAGTGCATACCACCTTAGAAGTGCGTCTATGCGGCGAATAGT
>JBKBNZ010000113.1:0-3559 GCA_046294875.1 Aquificaceae bacterium
CTCCTATTCAGTTTATTGGATAGAATTATAAAACACTTTTATGAAATTTTGATTAAAACCCACGGGTAGGTGTATGCTCATGCTATCAATCCCTCATCACTCCACCCAATAGTTGGGTGCTTCCTTTGTTATCTGTACGTCATGCACGTGGGATTCTCTATAGCCAGCCCATGTAATCTTTACAAACTTAGCCTTTTGGCGAAGCTCTTGAAGGTCTTTTGCTCCCACATAACCCATGCCAGCCCTTAGACCACCCACAAGCTGGTATATTACATCGCTTAGTTTTCCTCTGTAAGGAACTCTTCCCTCTATACCTTCGGGAACAAACTTTTCCAGCTTCTCCTGCCCGTATCTGTCGGCACTTCTTCTACTCATCATAGCCCCCAAAGAGCCCATTCCCCTATAAACTTTGTAAGCCCTTCCCTGGTAATAGACCGTTTCGCCGGGAGATTCTTCTGTACCCGCCAAAAGGTTGCCCAGCATTACCGCACTTGCACCCATAGCAAGGGCTTTTACTATATCTCCTGAATACTTAATACCACCGTCTGCAATGATGGGAACATGGTACTTTTTTGCTATATCGTAAGCCCATCTTATGGCGGTCAATTGGGGTACTCCAACTCCGGCTACGATGCGTGTTGTACATATAGAGCCGGGTCCCACGCCTACTTTAACTGCATCTGCACCAGCCTTTATAAGGTCAAGGGTACCTTCACCGGTAGCCACGTTGCCCGCTATTACCTGAAGGTCTGGATAGTGGGATTTTATAAATTCTATGGTTTCCAATACCCTTTTTGAGTGCCCGTGGGCTGTATCTATGGCTATAAGGTCAACACCAACAGATACAAGAGCAGAAACCCTGTCCTTTGTGTCTGGACCTGTTCCCACCGCCGCACCTACCCTTAACCTACCCAGTTCATCCTTACAGGCATTGGGATACTTTTTCCTTTTGGTTATATCCTTTATGGTTATAAGTCCTACAAGCCTTCCCTCCTTATCTACGATGGGAAGCTTTTCTACCTTGTGCCTTTGGAGGATTTCCTCCGCCTCTTCGAGGGTAACCATCTCCCTTGCCACTATTAAATTTTGAGAAGTCATAAAGAGAGAAACAGGCTTATGATAGTCGGTGGGTTTGATAAACCTTAGGTCTCTGTTAGTGAGAATACCCACAAGCTTGTTGCCGTCGCTTACCACTGGAACCCCAGAGATCTTGTACCTTTCCATTATCTCAAGGGCTTCCTTTACCGTGTTATCGGGCTTAACAGTAACTGGGTTTATTATCATCCCACTTTCTGATTTTTTAACCTTTTCCACCTCTTGGGCTTGTTCTTCAATGGAAAGGTTCCTGTGGATAATACCAATACCACCTTCTCGTGCTAAGGCAATGGCAAGGCGAGCCTCTGTAACCGTATCCATAGCTGCGGATACGATGGGGATGTTTAACTTTATCTTCTTTGTAAGCCATGTGGATACGTCCACTTCGTGGGGTAGCACCTCCGAATACTGGGGTACCAACAAAAGGTCGTCAAAGGTATAACCTTCAAATATCTCCATATATCTATTATATCTCTAAGCCTTTCCCACCTCTATCTCGTACTGCTTTATCTTTCTGTAAAGGTTTGATAGATCTATGCCTATGGCTTCTGCGGTCTTTTTTAGGTCATAGCCGTACTCTCTGAGCTTTCTTTCTATAAAGATCCTTTCAAACTCTTGCTTTGCCTTTCTTAGGTCTGTTTCAAGAAGTAGGCTGTTTAAATCCTCTCCCGTGTGTTGAAAACCTATAAGATGGCGCAGGTCTTTTTCCGTTATCTGAGTTCCTTCATGAAGTATAGCAAGCCTTTCCATTAGGTTTTTCAATTCCCTTACATTACCCTTCCATGGATAAGAAAGCAAAAGCCTTTTTGCCCCCTCGCTTATATACTTTTCTCCCTTTCCATACTTCCTTAAATACAGTCCTAAAAAGTGTTCTGCCAAAAGGAGTATATCTTCTCCCCTCTCTCTAAGCGGTGGGAGGTTTATCAAAAAGGTAGAAATCCGGTGATATAGGTCTTCTCTAAACCTGCCCTCTCTTACCTCTTGTAAAAGGTCTTTGTTGGAAGCACATATAAGTCTAAAATCGGATTTTACAACCTGCGTACCACCAAGCCTTGTGAGTTCTTTTGTCTCCAAAACCCTTAAAAGCTTTGCCTGTGCCCTTTGGCTCAGCTCTGATATTTCATCAAGGAAAAGGGTGCCACCATGGGCTAATTCAATCTTGCCAAGCTTTCTTTGGGTTGCGGAGGTAAAGGCTCCCTTTTCATAGCCAAAAAGTTCTGCTTCCACCAAGTCTTCGGGCAACCCTGCACAGTTAATATCCACGAAGAGACCCTCCGCCCTATTGGAGAGGGCATGTATGCTCCTTGCCACCAACTCTTTACCCGTACCACTTTCCCCTATTACAAGAATATTGGCATCTGTTCTTGCCACCTTGTGAATAAGGTCTTTTACCTGTAACATCGCCTTACTTTCTCCAAGAAGCTGGTCTTTTTCTTCCAAATGGCTTCTTAACCTTATGGTTTCCTTTAAAGCTTTATCCACCGTAATCAAAAGCCTGTCCATGGAAAAGGGCTTTTCAAGAAAATCGTAAGCCCCTTCCTTTATGGCTCTGACGGCATGCTCGCTTTTTCCATGTCCTGTAATAACTATAATGGCACATCCCGGAAGCTTTTCCTTTAAATAAGAGATATATTCAAGTCCGTTGCCATCGGGAAGCCAAAGGTCTAGCAAAACACAATGAAAGTACTGCCTTTCTACGTAGTTTTTCATCCCCTTTATGCTGTCTGCGGTAAAAACTTTATAACCTTCATCCCGAAGTATGCCACTTATGGTTTCCCTTATAGACCTTTCATCATCAACCACCAATACGCTAACTTCCATAGGAAAAATTATAAAAGGTCTGTGAATATATAAGTCCTAAGCCTCCCCTTTATTTTACTAGCTGGTATGTTATCACCCTTTATCATACCTTCAAAAGCCTTTCTTTTCTCTTCTCCCCTTAGGAAAAAGATGACCACGCAGGAATTTTTCAAGTAGTCTTCCTTTAAAGAAAGCCTTAAAAGTCCTTCTGGATCTTGGCTTATACAAACCTTTGGGCTAACATCCTTGCATTCGGTGGAGGGGAAAAGGGAAGCCGTATGTCCATCGGAACCAACTCCAAGCAAGGCAATATGCAACTTTTCAGGTAGTTGAAAACTATAATCCATGGCACACTCTTCTGGCGGCATCTCTGTCTTAAAAAAGCTAACCTTTGCCCTACCACCCAAGGACTCTTTTACCATCCTATAGTTGCTAAGAGGAGAAGTTAAAGGAGCATAACGTTCATCGGTAAGGTAGAACTTGACCCTGTGCCATGGAATGTTTTCCTTAGAAAGTTCTCTGTAAAGGTCTATGGGCGTTTTTCCACCTGCAAGGGCAATGTGGCACGTCTTTTCTTTTTCTAAGAAAAGGCCTATCAACCTTTTTAGAAGACCTTTTAGTAACTCTTCGGGCTCTGTCTTGGAGTAAACTCTGTACTCCTTTA
>JBKBNZ010000114.1:0-3483 GCA_046294875.1 Aquificaceae bacterium
GCGGGGCGGAAAGCTCGTATTCTTTGGTACCACAACAGGTTCCCAGGCAAACATAGACATTAGATACATCTTTGTTAGAGAGATCCAGCTCTTGGGTGTGTATATGGGACCAAGGGCTGACCTTTTCAAGATCACAGAGCTTTTTGAAAGGGGACTTTTAAAACCTGTGGTGGACAAAACCTTTCCCTTGGAAAAAGCCCCAGAAGCCCATAGATATTTGGAAGAGTCAAAACACTTTGGAAAGGTGGTGCTTAGGGTATAATAAGCACTATGCCTATACAGGAAGCCTATAGGGAAGAAGCCCTTTTAAAGTTGAAGAACCTTTGCCAAGCACTAAATGAAAAGGTAGAGGAATTACTCAAAGAGGTGGATGAAGAAGACCTTGAGTTTGGCATAAAGCTTGACATGAGGGCTATGGATTTAGAAGAACTTTGGAGGTCTGCCATAGAAGAGAACAACTATATGGAGATCACCTTTACAGAGATAATGGAGCATCACGATGGAGCTTATCTAAAGGCTGTTTTTAGGAATCAGGTGGGTTACTGTCATGGGGAAAGGTATGTAAGTGTAAGAAGCTCTGGAAGGGTGGAGATAGGGCATGCTCTGATAATGGAAAGGGAGGCAATTAAAATAAGGGTGGAAAAGGTGAGTGAAGGTGTCTTTAAGCTTTTTATAAAGGCTAAATGAAAGTTTTTGTATCTTTGGGAGAGAGGTCTGCCAGCAACTATATATACCATATCTTCAAAGACGTAAAGGGTATAGACTTCTATGGTGTAACGGACGAAAGGCTTGAAACCTTGGGTTTTAAAAGCCTTGCAAAGTTGGAAGACCTTTCGGTGGTGGGCATAGTGGAAGCCCTGCCAAAAATCCCCTACGTTTATAAGCTTTGGAAAAGGATAGAAGAGCTTTTACCAGAGATGGATGTGCTTCTTCTTTGCGACGCTCCAGCCTTTAACATACCACTTTTAAAAAGGGCAAAAGGAAAGGTGAAAAGGATCATCTACTTTATATCTCCACAGGTGTGGGCATGGAAGGAAAACAGAGCAAAGATAATATCCCATCTTGCAGACCACCTTGTGGTTATACTGCCCTTTGAGGTGGATTTTTACAAAAAATACAAAAGGGAAGGTTTTAAAGTTCATTTTGTGGGACATCCTTTGATAGACCTTGCAAAGCCCAGCATGTCAGAAGAGGAGTTCAAAGCCCTTGTGGGCTACGACAGGTACCTTGCCCTCCTTCCCGGCAGTAGGTGGAGTGAAATAAAAAGGCATGTTCCTTACCTTAGGTCTTTTTTGGAGTGCCTAAGGCCGAGTTCTCCCTTGGTTATTCCTACCTTTGAAAGCTTTAGAGGGTACATAGAAGAGGGCTTTAAAGGCCTGCCTATAAAGACTATAACACCAAAGGAGGTGGAAAAGCCTTCTTACAATGCCATGGCTTACGGGGATTTTACCCTTTTGGCAAGTGGCACTGCAGAGCTTGAGGCAAGCTTGCTTATGGCTCCCCATATTGTTTTTTACCGTGTTAATCCCTTAACCTACCTTTTGGGAAGGCTTTTAGTGAGGGTAAAATACATAGCCCTTACGAACCTAATATTTCAAAGGGAAGTGGTACCAGAGCTTGTGCAGAGAAGTCCACAAGATCTATGCAAATTGGCAAGGGATTACATACAAAGAGAGGAAAAAAGGCAGGCTATGAAGGAAAGCTTCAAAGGGCTTAGGAAACTTCTCGGTGAGGAAGGCTCTATTCAAAGGCTAAGAGAGCTTTTCTTCAAGCTCTTTTACGAGGGATAAAACTTTTCCAAAGGGCTCCACTTCTTCTATTTCAAAGCTTATCCATCTTTTTTCTGTGGGATGTTCAAAGGAGAGCTTGTAGCTAAAAAGCATATGGCATTCGCCCATGGTAAAAAGAAGGCTTTTATCCACAGTAGACCTCTTAAAACCATAGGTGCTATCTCCAAGTATAGGAAAACCAAGGGAAGAGAGATGAACCCTTATCTGATGGGTCCTACCTGTATGGATCTTTACCTTTAACAGGCTTATCTCCTGCCTTGTGAACCTTTCTACGACCCAAACCTCACTCTTTGCTGGCTTTCCCTCTTCCCTCACGGCAAACTTCTTCCTGTCTATAATATGTCTTCCTATGGGTGCCTCTATAAGGTAATAGTCCCTTTCCGGTAGTCCTTTTACAAGAGCCTTGTAAAGCTTTTCTACCCTTCTTTCTTTAAACTGCTGAGAAAGGTTTTTGTGGGCTATATCGCTTTTGGCAACCACCATAAGCCCCATGGTGTTTTTATCAAGCCTGTGGACTATACCAGGCCTTTCCACACCGCCTATGGAGGAAAGGTTCTTTACATGATAAAGGAGGGCATTCACAAGGGTTCCAGAGGTATAGCCCGGTGAGGGATGGACTACAAGCCCGCAGGGTTTTATTAGCACGAGGATATGCTCATCTTCGTAGATTATGTTCAAAGGTATATCCTCGGGGAGAACCTCCAAAGGCTCCGGCTCTGGAATAAGGAGTTCTACCTTTTGACCTTTTTTTAGTCTTTTGCTTGCCTTTTTTACGGGCTTTTGCTCTACATAAACGTAGCCCTCCTCTATAAGCCTTTGGTGGAAGCTTCTTGAAAAGTCGGGATATACCTTTGCCAAAAATTGGTCAAGCCTTAGGTTTTCATCTTCCTCTTGGACTTCAAAGCTTAGGCTTTCTATTATTTTCTTCAAGCCTGACATAAACCTCTATGTCTTTTGGCTCCTCTTCAAGGTTAAGGCTCTGAACATAACCCAAGATTAAATTGTACAAAACTCTTCTCGGATAGTCCTTTAGTTTTACTTCCTTTCCATTTATGAAAATCTTAACTTCCATCCCTTTTATTTTATTTCAAGCCTTTCCAACGTGCCGCCAACTACAAATTTCATGCCCATACCAGACACTTGGCCGTTTATGGCAGACTTAAAAGGATCCTTGGGATTATAAACTATCTGCCCGTCCCCTATTAAGTCTATACCACCCATCCTTCCCCTTGTGGTAAAAACCCTGCCTTTAAAGTCAAAGGAGATCTCATCCAGCTTTACATTTTGAGCTTTTATTCCTTTTATATGCAAAGTACCGTATATGCCCTCTTTTGCGTAAAGGTCTGCAGATAAGCCCTCCATGCCCTCCAAGCATGTAAAATCTTTGGCCTTTAAAAGCTTTTTCCAAGGGTACAACTCTAAAAGCAGACTTCCCTTGCCACAATAGCCCTCAAACCTTAAATTGAAAAGACCTAATCTTATCTTAAGAAGATCAAAGCGCAAAAGCCTTGAATTTTGAGCATATATATCCACGCCTTTCAAGGTCAGGCTTATGGGATTTTCTTCCACCTTTTGGGCGGCTAAATATAAGCCCCTTTTTAACAGGAGATCGTCAAAGATCAAAAACTTAGGAAGGGTCAAAAGCAGCGTTAAAAACAGGAAAAGAAAAAACAAAAGGCTATAAAAAAGAAGG
>JBKBNZ010000115.1:0-3474 GCA_046294875.1 Aquificaceae bacterium
ACCAAAGCCTTTATCGATCCTTCCACCTCCAATACTGCCACTTCCTTTATATAAGAGCCTTCCTTTAGCAAAAGTTCTTCCAACTCTTCGGGGTTTACCTTTTTTCCGTCGGGAAGAACCAAGATCTCCTTTTTCCTGCCACTTATATACAGATAGCCCTCATTATCTATGTAGCCCAGATCTCCCGTTAAAAACCAGCCATCTTTAAAAGCCCTTTTTGTTTCTTCTGGCTTTTTGTAATAGCCCTGCATCACGTTTACGCCCCTTACAAGGACCTCCCCGTCTTCCCATATCTTTACATAAACCTCCTCTATGGGGAGGCCAACGGAGCCAAGCTTTGGTCTGTTGGGTGGATTAAAGGAAACTATGGGTGATGTTTCTGTCAATCCATAACCTTCAAGGATCACAAAGCCAAGCCTGTTAAAATCAAGGGCTATATCAAGGGGCAACTTTGCCCCACCGCTCACAAAAAACCTTATACTCCCACCAAAGGCCTTATGGACTCTTTTGAAAACAAGGCGCCTAAGGGGCATGGGAAAAAGGAAAGATAGGGCAAAAAGGATCCTTCCCACCAAGTTAGACCTTATTCCCTCCATGATCCTTTGATGGAAAAGTTGGTAAAGCCTTGGAACGCCCACCAGTATGGTTATCTTATGTTCCTTTAGGGCTTTTAGGATCTCCTCGGAGGCAAGCCTTTCCAAAAAGACTATGGTGGCACCAAGGTACAAGGGTACCAATAGGGTAACCATAAGGGGGTAAGCGTGGTGAAAGGGTAAAAGGGCAAGGGTTATATCCTCTTTGCCCGCCACACCTACCTTTTCTATAGCCTTTATGTTAGACAGGAGGTTTTTAAAGCTAAGCATAACACCCTTTGGCTCCCCCGTGGTACCAGAGGTATAAAGAATTAGGGCGGTTTCCTTAAATTCTCTACTCATAGGCTTTACATGGGGCTTGGGAAGTATAACCCGGTCAAAGTTGTAAAGGTAAGGGCTTAAAGAAAGACCTTCCAAAGATTTTTTTATGATGTCCTCCGTTTGGTTAGAGCAAAAGATTACAGCAGGCTCTGTTTCTTTCAGTATATAACCGATTTCCCCTGATGAAGCCATAAAGTCTATAGGAACCACCGTAGTCCCCCTTTGCCAAGAGCCATAAAGGGCGTATATCCATTCAGGTCTGTTTTCTGCGCATATAACCACCCTCTCACCGGGCAATACATCCACCAAGGAGGCAAAGGAGGATATATTTTCAATGAGTTCTTGGTAGCTTATTTTAAGGCTTGATTTTATAAGGGCGGTCTTTTTGTAATCTTGGGGTTCGGGAATTAAAATCCCTTCCTCTAAAAAAAGCTTCATAAAAAAATTTTAGCCTATAAACCTTACTCTTCTTTTTCCTTCTCTTCCTTCTTATAGTTGGGTTGGTAGTGGGATATGGCTTCCTTTGTAAAGGTTATCCGAGTGTTGGCATCCACCTTCAAAGTTATAGTCTCATCGCCTATCTCTACCACCGTACCCCATATACCACCGCTTGTTACTACCCTATCCCCCTTCTTGAGGTTTGCCAAAAACTCCTGATGTCTTTTCCTTGCCTTGCTTTGAGGTCTTATAAGAAGAAAGTAAAAGAGTACAAAGAGTAGGATGAAAAATATAAGCTGAAAAAGCAGGGCACCTACAGGGCTTGCGCCTTGTCCCGTTTGCTGAGCAAAAGCTATGTCTATCATGGTTTCTCTATTATAGCATAAACTCAAACCTTATTGGTCTTCCCTCCTTATTCCTTATTTCAAAAAGCAAACCACAACCCTCTCTGTTGCTTCCCACCTTACCCAAAACTTGCCATCTTCTTACTACTTCTCCCCTTTTTACAAAAAGGCTATCGGCCATAGCGTAGACATAAACCAAGTCATCTTTACCTTCCACCATTACCACCCATCGGTAGTTCCCTATATCGTTCCCCGCATACAAAACTCTTCCGTCGCTTACCGACCTAAAAAACTCGTCGCAGGAGGTGTTTATATAGTATCCCCTTTCTTTGGGACTTGCCTTGCCCCTTACAGGCATGGGAACTCTAACAAAGTCAGGCTTTTCCTGTTGTGCTCTTGGAGTCTCTCTTTTCTTTTCTTGAGGAGCTGTTCTTGCATCTTGCTTAGTTGTAGGAGTTTTGTCTCTAATTTCTATCCGCACTATGCCACAACCACTAAGGAATATAAGAAAGAGTAGTATCAAAGGCCTCATTTTCTATAAGATTATAGGCCTCTGGCAATGCTTCCACAAGGTCGAGAGCCCTTAGACTTTCCATGTGTTTTCTCTTTTCGGCCACTTCCCCCGCAAGCCCATGGAGAAAAACTCCAAGCCTTAGGGCATCTTCCACAGGTAAGCTTCTACCAAGCAAAGCCACCAATATACCAGAGAGTACATCCCCCATTCCACCCTTTGCCATGGCAGGCGTCCCTCTCGTAGATAGATAGGCTTTGCCCTCGGGAGTGGCTATCACAGTCCTTGAGGATTTCAAAACTAAATAGCACCCATATTTTTGGGCAAACTCTTGGGCTACATCTATTAAGTTCTCTATTATGTATCCTTTTTCCAAGCCTGTTAGCCTTTCAAACTCACCCACATGAGGTGTAAGCACCCTTATACCCTTTCCTTCTCTTAGATATTCCACGCCAAGGTCTGCAAGGTTGTTAAGGGCATCGGCATCAAGGACTAAGGGCTTTTGCAGGTTTAACAAAAGCTCTTTTACAAAGGCTTGCCCTTCTTCGTACCTGTCCATACCCATACCCACCGCCACCGCGGAAAACCTATCTTGTAGGCTTAGAATATCCTTTACCGCTTCTATGGAAAGCCTTCCCTTTCCCCGCAAGGGAATACTCATCTCCTCCACAAGGCTTGCTTCAATTATGGGATTTAAGTCCTCGGGAATGCCCACGCTTACAAGCCCCGCTCCAGTTCTCGTGGATGCTTTGGCGCTCATTATTACAGCCCCAGTTTTGCCCGCGCTTCCACCCACGATAAGCACGTGTCCCATAAGCCCCTTATGAACGTGGGGCTCTCTTTTGGGAACCTCTGCCTTTAAAAGGAGTTCCCTTTTTATATCCTGTGCCAACTTTTGAGGAATCCCAATGTTTGCTACGTATAACTTTCCGCACCTTCTGGCGGAAGGATAAAGAAGATGGCAGACTTTTGGAAACTGAAATGTAACCGTTAAATGGGCTTTCACAGAAGGCTCATACTCCTTTCCACTGTCCGCAGAAAGACCAGAAGGAATATCAACGGAAACTATGGGAATATGGGAACTATTCATAAGGTTTATCCATTCAACGCCTAAACCTGCCACCGGCGGTTTAAAGCCCGTACCAAAAAGAGCATCCACTATTAGGTCAAAGCTTTCCCAATTTACTTCTTTTAAAGGCTCAAGCCCTAAGCCTTTTAGGATTTTGTACTGCAATAGGGCATCTCCCTTTAGGTCTTCTCCAAGGGC
>JBKBNZ010000116.1:0-3451 GCA_046294875.1 Aquificaceae bacterium
AAAAGATGAGAATGAATACAGGCTTACTTTGGGCTTCATGTTCTAAGGCTCTTTCTCTTGTTGGTACCCGCCCCCTCGGGGGCTTTGTAAAATAGTTTTTCAGGAGGATGGAATGCTAAGGCTTGCCTGTATGTTTTTTTTGTTTATAGCCTTTTCCTTTGGCAAGGAGTTTAAAAGGCCTGAACAAGCCCTTTCGCAGATATATCCTGGTTCTCAGATAGAAGTCAAAAACATAGTTTTAACCAAAGAGCAACAGGAACAGGTTCAAAAACTTTCCGGTGTGAAGATGGAAACAAGGCTTGCCTCTTGGTATATAGTGAAAAAGGGAGGACAGGTAATAGCTTACGGCTATGCAGACACCCACAGGGTAAGGACACATCCCGAGTTGGTTTTATATACCATAACCCCCGAGGGAAAATTGGACGTGGTAGAAGTCCTTGCCTTTTACGAGCCCCTTGAGTACATGCCCGAAGACCAGTGGCTTAGACTCTTTGCAGGCAAACATCTACAAAAAGACCCCATAAGGCTCAGAAAGGACATTCCCAACCTAACAGGTGCAACCCTTAGTGCAAGGGCTATAACAGACAACGCCCGCAAAGTTTTAGCCCTCTGGCAAGTGCTCTTTGGAGAAAAGAGATGAGGTTTTTCATAAGCTCCCATATAAAAAGGAACAAGCCCCTTTATTATTCAGTTATCCTCTTTTTAGTCTTTGCCCTTATCTTTTGGATAGCTTCTTGGATACACTTTTATACCAAATACGGCTTTTCAAAGGAAAATCTTGTGAAGTACTTTTTTATAGACCCAGAGTTTCCCGAGAGGGTCTCCTTGGCGCAGATATCGGAAGATTTTCACATAGGGATTTTTATACACGGTGTGATGCTTATAACCCTTTTTTCCCTTTTAAACATAACCCATTGGAAGCCAAAGGTTAAATTAGCTCTTATCTTTTTAACGAGCCTTTTCATGCTTTTTTATCTACTTTCCGACTTTATTATCCTTTCGCCAAGCTTGGTTCTTTTGAAACTTATCAGCTTTCTTCTTTACCAGGTTGCCTATCTTTTTTTGATCCTTATGGTATTCTTGGGGATATTTCGGGATGAAACAAAGCAAGACCAAGGGTTTTTAAGGCTTGTGGTATTTGTTTTTTCTGTCCTTTCCCTTTTTTTTATAGCCTCCAACTTTTTAAACTTCTATACCAAGATGGGCTTTAGCCTGCAGGGTGTAACAGATTACTTTTTGGGAAATCCAGAGCTTTTTATAAGGAAAAAGAGTTTTGATGGAGTCTTTAAGGTTTTCTACCCCCATCTTATTGCCATGGCTATATACTCTTTAATACACGCTCATCTTCTCCCCTTTGCGGGCTTGTCAAAGAATAAAAGCTTGCTTTTTGGGGTTTCCATATTTCTCTTTTCCTTCCTTGATAACCTCTCCAGCCTTGTGCTTTTGTATATGGGATATCCCATAGCATACTTGAAGCTCCTTAGCTTCTTCCTTCTTCAAGTAAGCCTTTTGACCTCTTCACTAATACTCTTGAGATCATCCCTTAAGAGGAGTTCCTATCCCAGTTTGTACCTTTGAAGGTCCTCCCTTATCAACTCCACGAGCTTTTCCACAGGTTCTTGATAAAGGTCTTCTGTGTTATACTTTTCCCTCAGGTAGTCCAAGTACTTTTCTATACTTAACCACCTTTTTAAGACCATGCCTTGAGTTATAAGCTTAAGGAAGGGCTCTTTATCCTTTACCAATCCAATATCATAGAGAAACTTTTGGAAAAAGCGAGCATATAAAAGGTGTAAAACTGCATGCTCTATGCCGCCTATGTAAAGGTCTACGGGCATCCAAAACTCTACTTTTTCAGGGCTAAAGGGGGCTTTGTTGTTTTTGGGGTCGCAAAATCTCAAAAAGTACCAGCTTGAATCAAAGAATGTATCCATCGTATCCGTTTCCCTTCTTGCCGGTCTGCCACATTTGGGACACGTGGTATGAAGGAAAGAATCTACCTTTTCAAGGGGGTTGCCGTGTCCTGTTATTTCTACCTCTCTTGGCAAAAGTACGGGAAGGTCTTTTTCCGGCACTGGCACAAGGCCGCAATGGTCGCAGTAAATTACTGGAATAGGCGTTCCCCAATACCTTTGACGGGATATGTTCCAATCCCTTAGCCGGTAGGTTATTTTAAAATCCCCCAATCCCCTCTCCTTTAACCACTGGGTTATAGCCCTTTTTGCTTCCAAGGAATCCATACCGTCAAAGCTTCCAGAGTTTATAAGGATGCCGGGTTCTTCGTAAGCCCTATCTTTTGGTAGATCCCCCTCATAGGGCTTTATAACAGGCTTTATGGGAAGGTTGTACTTTAGGGCAAAGTCATAGTCCCTTTGGTCGTGGGCTGGCACGCACATTATGGCACCGGTGCCATACTCATAAAGTACATAGTTGGCAGTCCATACGGGGATCTTTTCTCCCGTTGCAGGGTTTGTAGCATAAACACCAAGGAAAAGGCCTTCCTTTTCTTCTTCCATACCCCTCTCCCTTGTGGATTTTTGCCTCATCCCTTCTACAAAAGGCTTTACCTGTGGGTTTTTTGCCAGTTTAAGGGTCAAAGGATGCTCCGGTGCCAAAACTACAAAGGTGGCGCCAAAGACTGTATCAGGTCTTGTGGTGAAAACTTCTATGGGTGTATCCTCCACGAAAAATTTCAGTATGGCTCCTTCGGACTTGCCTATCCAGTTCCTCTGCTGGGCTATTACCCTTTCTGGCCATTTGCCTTCAAGCTCTTTTAGGTCTTCCAAAAGTCTTTCTGCGTAAGCGGTTATCTTCAAATACCAAGAAGGTACTTCCTTTCTTACTATAGGAGTGCCGCACCTCCAACATCTTCCCTCTATTACCTGTTCATTTGCCAGCACCGTCTCATCGTTGGGACACCAATTTACTTCTGCGGACCTTCTGTAGGCAAGCCCGTGCTCTAAAAACTTTAAAAAGATCCACTGGTTCCATTTGTAGTACTCGGGGTCGCAGGTGGCTATTTCCCTTTTCCAATCGTAGGAAAAACCAAGGCTTTTTAGCTGCCTTTTCATGTAGGCTATGTTTTCATAGGTCCAATCTGCTGGATGCACTCCATGCTTTATGGCTGCGTTTTCCGCAGGCAAGCCAAAGGCATCCCATCCCATGGGATGCAGCACTGAATAGCCCCTAAATCTCAAAAAGCGTGCTATGGCATCTCCTATAGTGTAGTTCCTAACATGACCCATATGGATACGTCCAGAAGGATATGGAAACATCTCCAGCACATATACCTTTCTACCCTCTTCCTTTGCAGAAAAAAGATCTTGCTCTTCCCAAAGTCTTTGCCATTTGGATTCTATCTCTTGGGGTTTGTACTCCATAAATTTCTATTATATGTGGTTCAAGCTTAATTTTGTTTGAGTGTAAAATTATCAAGGAGAAGTATTTAAAA
>JBKBNZ010000117.1:0-3438 GCA_046294875.1 Aquificaceae bacterium
CACCAGCTTGAAGAAAGCTTGATAGGTTCAATCTTTGAAGATGGATAGACTTAGCTTATCCTTTTTATCTCCCTCCTGTAAGCCCAGTAAAAGATCAAAGCCCTAAGGGTGGTTTCAAAGCTCATAAAAGCCCAAGGCACTAAGGGGCTATGGACAAATTTTAGCACCAAAAGGGAAGGAAGTATCCTAAAAAACCAAAAAGAAGTGAGATTTACAAACAAAGGTATGTGGGTTTTTCCCATTCCCTTTAAAGAACCGGAGAAAATACTGGCATAAGCCATCTGGGGCTGGGACAGGGCAACTATTACAAGGTAATAAATTGCGTAGCTTATCACATTTTGGTCTCTTGTGAAGATAAGGGAAAAGTAGGAGGGGAAGAGGGCTATTAGCAAACCTATAAAGCCCATTACAAGGGCGGTAAAATGGGCGCCAATTCTTATTCCGTAATCAAGACCTTTGAAGTTTTTCGCTCCGTAGTTTTGCCCCGCAAGGGTTGTGGATGCCACCATCATCCCAAAGCCTATCATAAAAGACACACTTTCAACCCTTAAGCCCACCTGATGGGCTGCCAAAACTTTGTCGCCAAACTGGGCAACAAGCCCCACGAATATGTTAAAAGAAAGACTTGTAAAAGCCCTTTCAACGGCGGTAGGAGCGCCTATCCGCAGCATCCTCAAAAGTAGCTTTCCGTCAAGGCTTGGTTTTATGGGAAAGGGCTTTTTATGGCGTAGGTAAAGGTATAGGTAAAAGAGAAACCCTGCTATCTCCGAAAGGGCTATGCCCCAACCGGCTCCTGCCACCTCAAGCCTTGGAAAGCCAAGCTTTCCGTAGATCAAAAGGTAAGCGCTGCCTATATTCACCACGTTCATCAAGAGGGCAACTTTAAAAGGTGTTTTTGTGTCTCCGTATCCGTTGTAGCCTGCATACAGGGTATTGGTTATAAAGCCTATGGTGATAAAAAGGAAAACAGGATGTAGGTACTCTTTGGCAAGGCTTACCACACTTTCTGAAGCACCAAGGGAAAGCATAAGGTGTGCTATAAGATTCTTACCAAAGAAGGTAAGGGGAAGGGCTATCAAAAAGGCTATTACAATACCCCACAACAAAGCAGGAGATGGGTCTTCTTTTGCTCCCACCCTTTGGGCTACCAATACGGTGGTACCCGTATAGGCAAGAGCCATAAGGGAATACACAAACCACAGCATACTGGCAGAATATCCAACGGCGGCAACCGCCGTGGCAGATATGCCCGAGACCAAGATAATAGAAAAGGCACTTTCCACCGTATAGAGAAGGTTTGAAAGGATAATGGGCAAGGCAAGCCTTAAGACCCTTTTTACAACCTTAATCTTACTTTCCGAAGGGTCTATAAGCAATCCACTACTTTGCATAAGGCTTCATCACCTTTATGGTTTTCTCATAGCCAAGCCTGTATATCTCCTCTGCCTTTAAAAGGTCAAAGGGTGAGTAGTTATAAAGTTCTGGCTCAATAACTATATGACAAAGTTCTTTTCTTTTGTCGGCGTTAGACCTAACAGCCAAAAGAAGGCTTCTTAAAAGGAGTTGGAATATGTTGCTTACCTTTTCCATGCTAATGTTGGGGTTTACATCCACACCTACCAAAAGCCCCTCCGCAGAGAGCAAGGGTTCCACGGGAAGGTTGTTGGTCAAGCCTCCATCTACTAAAAGGTATTCCTTGTACCTTACAGGTTCAAAAATGCCGGGCAGGGCGCAACTTCCCAAAAGGATAGGTATAAGACTTCCCTTATCAAAATACAGGGTCTTTCCAGTTTTTATATCCACCGCGCCGATAAAGAGTTTTTTCTTTGATTCTTCAATATGTTGGAAAGAGATACTCTTACTTAGAAACTTGCCCGCCTCTTTTAGGGATATAAAGCCCAACTTGGGAAAGGTAGGCCTTAGGTACTTGAGCCAGTCTTTTGACTTGACTATTTTTAGCATCTCTTGGGGTGTGTAGCCATCGCAGTAAAAGGTTGCCACGAGGGCTCCCGCACTTACACCGCTTACGGCGGATATTTCAAAGCCCAGCTCCTGAAGGGCTTTTATAACACCTATATGGGCTATGCCACGAGCTGCGCCCCCCGATAGAACAAGGTTAACCCTCATACATTAAAAGAATATTACAAAAGCAAGCCAACCCTTCCTCTTTACAAAAGCCTTCCCTGCTTTTTCCCTTTATAGATATGCTCTCTTGCGGTATTCCAAGAAGCCTTGAAAGGTTTTCCCTTATAATGCCTTTGTAGGGAGATATTTTGGGCTCGTCGGCCACTATAACACAGTCAAGGCTAAGGATCTTATAGCCCTTTTGTTCCATCCTTTTTAGGGCTTCTTCCAAGAAGATCTCCGAGTTTGCCCCTTTCCATCTTGGGTCTTTGTCGGAAAAAAGCTCTCCTATGTCGGGCTCACCAAGGGCTCCTAAAAGGGCGTCTGTAATGGCATGTAAAAGGGCATCCCCGTCTGAATGTCCCTTTAGACCTTTCGGAAAGTCTATCTTTACACCACCAAGTTTAAGGGGCTTTCCCTCTTCAAAGCTGTGGGAGTCAAAGCCCAAGCCTATGCGTAGCTTCATTGATTTAAAAACTGCATAAAGTAAAAGATAAGCCAGCCTGTTATGGCAACGTATATCCATACAAAGGCGGTTATGGGGGCTACCTTTCTGTGCTTTTCAAAGAGTCCCTTGAGGGCATACCTAAGGGTTATAAGGGCAAGGGGAAAGTTTATTATGGCAAGAAGGGTATGAGACCATAGGATAAACAAAAACAAGCCCTTGTAAGGTCCTATGTATTTTCCA
Source organism: Aquificaceae bacterium (assembly GCA_046294875.1). GTDB lineage: Bacteria > Aquificota > Aquificia > Aquificales > Aquificaceae > Pampinifervens. Next base: position 2,813 of record JBKBNZ010000117.1, read on the forward strand.
ACAGCTATAAGCCCTTGGGCTTGTAGGAAGTTCCTTAAAAGGTAAAGAAGGACAAAAATAAGGGCAAAGAGAGATGCGGTAATCATAGCCTTTTTGTGAGCTTCCCTTTTGCCCGATTTTATAAGGAATATACCAGCCACTATGGCTATCCCGCTTATGCTTATGGTTAGCATGCTTAAAAAGGTTATCAAAGATAGCAGCACGGGGGGATATTATACCACCAATTGAAAGCTCGTCTTTTTAGCAGGTGTCTGTGATGCCAAAAGTAATTTTAAAGGTGTAAAAGTAGGTGTGCCATGATTAAAAAGCTTCTTTTTAAGAAGCTATTGCTCGGAACGGCTATATTTTCCTTTGGTTTGGGGCTGGCGGTTGCCGGCATGTATAACAAGCCAAAAGCCAAAGCAAACATAGTTCAGACAGCCCAACAGGCGGGCAGCTTTAATACCTTACTTACCGCGGTAAAGGAAGCAGGCTTGGAGGATACTTTTGCCAACAAGTGCTGCTTTACAGTCTTTGCTCCTACAGATGAAGCTTTCGCAAAAGTTCCAAAGGAAAACCTGGAGGCTCTTTTAAAGGTGTTACTCTACCACGTGGTGCAAGGTAAGGTTTATTCCAGTGATTTAAGA
>JBKBNZ010000118.1:0-3323 GCA_046294875.1 Aquificaceae bacterium
ACGCCCAGCTAAACGCCTTGTCTGGGATAGAATGGGTAGAGGCAAACGTCTTTGATATCCTAAAAGGTTTAATCGCAAAGGGCAAAAGCTTTGATGTGGTGGTTATCGACCCACCATCCTTCGCAAAGAATAGGGCGGCGGTTCCCAACGCTTTAAGAGGTTATAAGGAGCTTATGTTGAGGGGAATACAGCTTACAAAGCCCGGAGGCTACCTTGCGGTCTATTCTTGCTCCTTCCATATTACAAGGGAGCATCTTTTGGAAACCCTTCTTTCTGCCGGAAGGGACGCCAAAAGACAGCTAAGGGTTGTAGGGGAATGCTTTCAAGACCTCGACCATCCTTGGATACTACAAATGCCAAATACCTTATACTTAAAGGGAATATACGTGGAGGTTTTATGATGGATATAAAGAATGCGCTGATTATGGGAGCGGTGGAGGGCCTTACAGAGTTTTTGCCTGTATCTTCCACAGGGCACTTGATCCTTACCGCCCATATGCTTGGAATTCCCCATGATAGCTTTACCAAAAGCTTTGAAATATCCATACAGCTTGGTGCCATAATGGCTATAGCCCTTTTATACTGGCGAAGGCTAATAGGAGATTGGGAGCTTTGGAAGAGGATATTTGTAGCCTTTTTACCCACAGGGCTTCTTGGCTTTACTTTTTATAAGTTTATAAAGGAGTACCTTATAGGCAACGACCTTGTGGTGGTTATAGCCTTAATCTTGGGTGGGATATTTTTGCTTTTTGCAGACAGACTTTGTGAGAGGTTTTGCTATATAGGAGAGATCAAAGACCTTAGCTATCCAAGGGCTTTTGCAATTGGAGTTTTTCAAAGCATCGCCATGATACCGGGAGTTTCTCGCTCTGGAGCCACCATAATAGGTGGTATGTTTATGGGCTTAAACAGAAGGTCTTCCGCAGAGTTTTCTTTTCTTCTGGCTGTTCCCACCATGCTAATAGCCACAACCTACGACCTTTACAAATCCCATCAAACCTTCCAAACTCAAGAATGGCATATCCTTTCTGTGGGCTTTATAACTTCCATGTTTTTTGCCATGTTAAGCGTAAAAGCTCTCCTTAAGTTTGTTAAAAACCATTCCTTCGTGCCCTTTGGAATATATAGGATCCTCGTGGGGCTTTTGTATGCCTACTTCTTTTTAATTTAATGCGGCGTTGGTGTATAAATTCTAAAAAGAGCTACGATCAAAGGCATATTCCCATCGTTTGGATAAACCTAACGCTTTATGAGGTTTTTCCGAATACTCTTTCATGGATTTATTCACCAATGCCCTTTTTACCCTTGCGAGCATGCCTGCACTACCAGTTAATGCTATAATATCTTTATGAAACTTATATCCGCCAATTGGAAGATGAACCTTACACCTTCACAAACTGTAGAATATCTACAAAAATTCCTGCCCCTTGTGGAAGACGTAAAAGATAGAGAAATTCTCCTATGCCCGCCTTTTACTTCTCTATGCGTAGCCTATGAAATGTTAAAGGATAAGGGAGTTAAGCTTGGAGCCCAAAACTGCTATTATGAGAAGAGAGGAGCCTTTACTGGGGAGATATCCCTAAGCATGTTAAAGGAGCTTGGTGTTTCCTACGTTATAGTGGGACATTCTGAAAGGAGATGGATCTTTGGAGAATCTGACGAGCTTATAAACAAAAAGCTTACCGCTTGCCTTGAAGAGGGACTAAGGCCTATTCTGTGTGTGGGCGAAAGGTTAGAAGAGAGAGAGGCAGGATTGACCTTTAAGGTGGTGGAAACTCAGATAAGGCTTGCCCTCTCCGGTGTAGAGGCCTTTACAGACAGCATAGACATAGCCTATGAGCCCGTATGGGCTATTGGTACAGGAAATCCAGCCACTCCAGAGGATGCCCAGCTGGTACACGCCTTCATAAAAGACCTTTTACATACCCTAAACCCAAAGCACGAAGGAAAAACAAGAGTCCTATACGGTGGGAGTGTAAATCCTCAAAACGCTTCTGACTTTATGGCTAAGAGGGATGTGGATGGTCTTCTTGTAGGCGGCGCCAGCTTAGACCCTGAATCCTTTACCCAGATCGTAAAGTGCTTTTAAAGAAAGCACGGGAATAGGAAGATAAATAAAGAGCAATAAATTAAAGCTTATACCCGTATTTTCTACCAAAGACCTTACAAGGTTGAGCAAAAGCCAATGGAGAAAAAAGACCGTCACCAGGGATAAAAAGGCAAAACCAGAGCGCCTCCACTTTAAATAAGCCCAAAGGACAACAAGGCTTAAAAAGAAGGTAAGACTTGAAGATAAAAGCCTTTTAACCACCTCATACAAATAATAACGTTGGTTTATACCTATCTCTTTACCTACGATGCTTAGTAAAAGGAGCTCCTTCATAGCTAAATGTTCTGGTTTTTCCGCAAGAGGTTCTATGCGAGAAAGGTGGATGTATTTGAGGTTAATATCTTTTATTGCCTCTTCACCCTTTAGAAGGTCTTTTATCTTTGCCTCCTTTAACTCTATAACATCATCATTCCATTTTCCCCTTTCTGCAGTAATCAACTCTTCTATAGAGCCTTCCACTACCTTAAGCCTGTAGAACCCTTTTAAAATACCGCTTGAGACATCCACAAAGTCAAAATGGTAAAAGGCTTTAACACCCTTGTTTTCCTCAACAAGCCATAGATTTCTAACAATGCCCTTTTCTAACTCCTTTGCCTTTTTGTGCTCCTTTTCTATCCTGTAAAGATCCCTTTGGCTTTTTGGATAAAGGTTAGAGCTTCCAAAGAGGTTTATAAGGGATACAATAAAGGAAAACAAAAGAATTATTAAAGAGAACCTAAGAGGTGATATACCAAAGCTTTGGGAAAGTAAATCTATTTTTCTTTGGATAAACCTCCTAAAAGAAACTACAACAGCAAGACCTGCCACGAAGGGGCTGACGTAAAAGAAAACTACAGGTAGTAGGTTCAAAGTGTAAGATAAGAGTATATGCCAGTCTTTTTCTTTAAAAACCAAAAAAAACTCGCCCATTAGGTAAATATAGAGAATCCCAATAATTACCAAAAAGATCACAGAAAAGGTTTTCAAATAATGGGAAAGAAGGTACCTATTTAGCATGCTAAAATTTTAATATGCATACTCCCCTTTATCCTATCCATAAAAAGCTTGGCGCCAAGTTTATCCCCTTTGCTGGCTGGAACATGCCCGTGGAATACTCCTCTATAAAGGAAGAGGTATGGGCTGTAAGGAATGCCTGCGGACTTTTTGACATATCCCACATGGGAAGGCTTTTGATAAAAAAGGGAATACAAAGCCTTGATTATCTAACCTCAAG
>JBKBNZ010000119.1:0-3309 GCA_046294875.1 Aquificaceae bacterium
ACCGCCGGGGGTACCACCATAGCGGTACTTAAAAAGCTTGCCCAAAAGGGCGCCTTTAGAAGAGATGAAATAGTGGTAGCTTATATTACAGGAAACGGTTATAAAACCATGGAAGTGCTTGACAACCATCTAAAGGAAACTATCCGTATAAAGCCAAGCCTTGCAGACTTTAAGGAGAAAATCCTCGCACGTGTATAAATACCTTTCCTCGCTCCTCCTTTCCCTTTTTTTCTTTTCTTGCTCCGGTGATACTTTACCCAAGATAGAGGTAAAAACTTTGGAGGGAAAAAGGGTTTATCTCTCTCAGTACAAGGGTAAAAAGGTGCTTCTTTATGTATGGAGCAAAACCTGTGCGGGGCACTCAAAAGACCTTGGACTTCTTAGCGAGATAGCCAACAAAAGAAAAGATTACTTGGTCATATCCTATGCAGTAGCCATGGAGATCGAGGATGTAAGGGAAAGCTATAGACAGCTTGGTATAAGGGACAACTTCCTAACCCTTGTGGATACGGAAGTAAAGTTTAACGACTACTTTCCCATAACATTTTTACCATCCACTTACATCTTTGATGAAAAAGGAAAGTTTGTAAAAGCTTATCAAGGCTTGTACGTGCCATAGAAGTGTTATAATCTATTCTTATGATCTATGGTTCAATAGTTGCCTTGATAACACCCTTTAAAGAAGGTGAAGTGGATTACGATGCCCTTGAAAGGCTTATAGACTTTCATGTCAATAACCACACGGACGCCATCCTTGTGTGTGGAACCACAGGAGAATCACCCACCCTTACCTTTGAGGAGCATGAAAAGGTAATAGAACACGCCATAAACTATGCCAAAGGAAGGATAAAGATAATAGCAGGCACTGGAGCCAACGCAACCCACGAAGCTATAGAGCTAACCTCTCATGCAAAAAGGGCTGGGGCGGACGCTTGCCTTTTGGTAGTCCCTTACTATAACAAGCCAACTCAAGAAGGTCTTTACCAACACTTTAAAACCATCGCAGATGAAATGGATATTCCCATAATCTTATACAACATACCCTCAAGGACAGGCGTGGAGATCTCTACAGAAACCATATACCGTTTGGTAAAAGATTGTCCTAATATAATAGGCTCAAAGGAATCCACTCCAAACATGGATAGAATATCGGAGCTTAGGAAACTTCTTGGTGAAAACTTTACCATTTTGTCGGGTGATGATTCTTTAACTTTGCCTATGATGGCGTTGGGAGCAAAGGGGGTGATCTCCGTTGCCAACAATATAATGCCAAGGGAAGTAAAAGCCATGGTGGATTATGCCTTAAAGGGAGATTTTCAAAAGGCAAGGGAGATGCATTATTATCTTTATGACCTTTTTAAAGTGCTTTTCATAGAAACCAACCCTATACCTGTAAAAACCGCTTGCTGGGCTCTTGGCATGTGTGAAAAGGAGTTTAGATTGCCCTTGTGCCCTATGAAGCCGGAAAACGAAAGAAAGCTTTTGCAAACTCTAAAGGCTTATAATCTACCTGTGGTAAAAGATGGATAAGTTTTTACTTTTTATAAACTCTCTGTATTTAGGGCTTGGCGCCTTTTTTAGCTTTTTTGTAGCTCCCACTCTTTTTAAAGTTCTCCAGAAGGAACAGGCAGGTACGGTGGTAGAAAAGATATTCCCGGTGTATTTTTCTATAGGATTGGCCGTATCTTTGATAACCAGCCTGTTGAGTTTTAAGCTAAGTAAAAGCGTCTTTTACCTTGCCTTTATAAACCTTTTGTTGCATGCTTTACATGTATTTTATATACTTCCCAAAGCCCACGCTTTGAAGACCGTAGATTACAGTACCTTTATGAAATGGCATGGCCTGTCTATGGGTGTTAACCTTTTAAGCCTGTTATTGACTTTGATCCTTTGCATACTTCTTATTAGGAGATGATAGAGCTTAGGCTTTCCCTTTTGCCAGTGCCAAAGAGCAACAGATACATAAGGAGAAAAGGGGGCAAAGTTTTTAAGCCGCCAAGGGTAAAAAACTGGGAGGTTAGAGCCCTATGGGAGATAAAGGAGCAGTATACAGGAAAGCCTCTTGAGGGTAAATTGTCCGTGTATGTGGAGTTATTGCTTCCCAACCACAGAAGGAGGGATATTGACAATATGCTAAAGAGCCTTTGGGATATTTTGGAAAAAGGGGGAGTTATAAAAAACGACAGCCAAATATACGAGGTTAGGACTATAAAAAGGGTTGTTAAAGGAATACAGGGTACCCTTGTTCGCATAGGAGAATTTCAAGATGCCTTATAGGATTTTAAATAACGCCCTTTTAAAGCATAAACTAAATCTAATAAGAGATAAAAGCACTCCACCAGAACTCCTTAGAAGCTTGGTTGAAGATCTAACTCTTATGGCTATGCCCCATATAGCGGAAGAGTTTCCTAAGGAGGGGAAAAGTATAGAAACACCTTTGGAAAAGGGCATTTTTGAGTTTATAGAAGAAAAGAGGCTTGTTTTTGTATGCATACTAAGGGCTGCCCTTCCCATGCTGCAGGGCGCCCTCAGGGCTCTTCCAAAAGCAAAGGCAGGCTTTTTGGCAATAAAGAGGGATGAAGAGACCCTTAAACCAAAGCTTTATTACAAGAGGCTTCCCCATATAAAAGGTAAATGGGTTGTTATCCTTGATCCCATGCTTGCCACAGGTGGCAGTCTTAATATGGCTATAGAAGTAATAAAAGAGGAAAAACCAGATCGGCTTTTTTCTTTCAACCTATTGGCATCACCTGAAGGTTTAGAAAAGGTAGCTTCTTTACATCCAGATGTGGAGTTTTTCCTTGTAAGCATAGACAAGGGCTTAAATCAAAAGGGCTACGTAGTGCCCGGTATAGGAGATATAGGGGATAGGCTTTTTACTGAAGACCATTCATATACTCCGTAGGGTCAAGAGGGATGCCTTCCTTGTTCCTGATTTCAAACCTAAGGACACATTCATCGCTGTTATTTTTCTTACCCACACGAGCTATAATCTGTCCTTTGCTAACCCTATCCCCTCTTTTTACAAGGTTAGATTCATTGTAGGCGTAGAGAGAAATAAATCTGTCATGCTCAATTATAACCATGTTCCCGTAAGCCTGCAGATCTCCTCCGCTGTAAATTACCCTACCACTATCTACAGCCCTTACTGGAGCGGAGCAGGTTGTATAGATCTCTATTCCCCTCTGAACCTTGGATATTTTGCCCTCTACTGGTGGTTGAATTGAAAGGGTAGGTGGTAAAGATATAGGTTCTCTCCTTTCTCTTTCTTCCAATATAGACCTTTCTTCCCTTCTGCTGATCGCAGCT
>JBKBNZ010000120.1:0-3215 GCA_046294875.1 Aquificaceae bacterium
GTGGAGCGGAGGGGACTTGAACCCCCGACCTCCTACACGCCAAGCAGGCGCTCTCCCAACTGAGCTACCGCCCCTACAGGATAATATTTTAATAAAATTCCCTCTTTTTGTCAAAGGCTTTAAACCTCCTTTCCGGGCTTTTCTACGCCCTTAAATCTATACCCGCAAAAGGGGCATACCTTTGCTCTCCAATGGACTTCGCTGTAACATTCGGGACATCGCTTTTTTCCCTTTAGGTATAAAAAAAGATTAAAGTGGAAAAGGAGCTTTGGAAGAATGTACAAGCTAAACACGCCAAGGATTATAAACCAAGCCTTTAAAGGCGTCCAAGGGTCAAAGGATTTTAACCAAATTGCGCTGGTGGTCAAGGAGGCCACCCAAAAGGCTATACGCCTGTCTAAGAATACCTGCGCAAGCAGTTGGATAATAGCCATATAAAGGAAAAACTGAAATAGAGGATTTTTAAACAAGTCCTCAAGTATTCTCAGATCTTCCATTCCTTCTCAACCCCCTTACTATTATCATAGAAAAAAATCCCAAAAGAAAGCCAGCAAGACCACCAAAAAAATTCCAAATGCCACCCACCATAAAAAAGATGTACAAAAGCAAAGCCCATATAAAAAGCTTTACAGGCAGGCTAAGAAGGTAAAGAGTAAGACTTTTAATAACAAACCTGTATGTTAGCTCCACAAAGCCAGCACCAAGGAGCAAGCCCAGAGGTAAATATAGTAAAAACTTCTCCACACTATAATTTTACCTTGTGAAGAAAATTATAATCCTTGAGGAAGGTGCAGACCTTGATGCCCTTTCCAGTGCTTATGGCGTGCAACTTCTTTACCAAGATGCCTACCTTTTGGCACCGAGCTACCTTTCCAAAGGAGCAAGCCAAGCCCTAAGTCTTTTTCGTGATAAATTCCGTATCCTTGAAGAGGTTCCAGAGGCCTTTGACCTTGTTTTGGTGGATAGCCACAACTACGAAGACCATCTTAAAAAATTTGCAAATAAGGTAAAGGACGTATACATATACGACCATCATCCAGAGGCTCCAAAGAGCTTTAAGGGAAAGGTAGACAAGGTAGGCAGTTGCACTACCCTTATAGTGGAAGAGATAATACAGAGGGACATACCCTTAGACTCCCATTCTGCAACCCTTTTGGCCCTTGGTATATACGAGGATACGGGCATGCTAACCTACGAAGGAACTACCTATAGGGATGCGAGGGCTATTTCCTTTCTCTTGGAAAGAGGCGTTAATCTAAGCCTTGTTAGAAGGCTTTTAAGCGGTGGAATAAGCAAAGAGGAGATAGATACCCTTTCAAAGCATCTTTTAAACCTTGAAAGTCTTTTTGTGGATGGTAAAAGAATAAGCCTTGTGGTGCTTAGAATGGAAGATTACAAGCCAGACGTATTAAAGTTAATCTACGACCTTAGAGATGTAAGAGAATCTGTTGCCTTTTTTGTGATAGTGGAGGCGGGAGGGAAAACTTACCTTTTCGGTAGGTCTTTGAAGGGAGAGTTTGACGTATCTAAGGTGCTTGAAAGGTTTGGTGGTGGCGGTCATGAGTTTGCCAGTGCTTGCAAGCTTGAAGGCCTATCTGCAGAAAGGCTAAAGGCTTTGTTGGAAGCTTTGCTAAAAGGAGAGGAAATTCCTTTGAAGATAAGGGAAGTTATGAGTTATCCACCCTTTTTGATACACGAAGGTATGCCTATAGACTTGGCTTTGCTTGAGCTTACCCAAAGGAACTTTGCGGGCGCACCTGTGTTGGATGATAAGGGAAGGCTTGTGGGAATAGTTTATAAAAAGAACCTTTTGAAAGCCCAAAGGCATCAGGTAGGTGGAAAGGTAAAAGATATAATGGTGGAAGATTTTCATACCTTACACCCAGAGGATTTCCTTTGGAAGGCGGAGGAGATCCTTTCCAAATATGGAGAAAAGCTTATACCTGTCGTAGAAGAGGACAAGGTGGTGGGCGTGATAACCCGTATGGATCTGCTCCACGCCTATAGGAGGCATGCAGAAAAGCTAAAGGCTTATGAAAAAAGGATAACCTTACCGGAAGACCTTAAAAAGCTTCTTGAAGAGATAGGAACAGAGGCAAAAGACTTGGGATACAGAGTTTATTTAGTAGGAGGTGTGGTAAGGGACCTACTTATGAGAAAAAGGATCTGGGATATTGACCTTGTGGTGGAAGGGAAGGCCTTAGATCTGGCAAAGAGGCTTGCCGAGAAGTGGCATATAGACCATCATCCCTTTAAGGAGTTTGGCACCGCCCATATGAAACTGGGAGACTACAAAATAGAGCTTGCCACCACAAGAAGGGAAACCTATCCCCATCCGGGCTCCTATCCAGTGGTAGAGTGGGCTACCCTTAAAGAAGACCTAATAAGAAGGGACTTTACCATAAACGCCATGGCCGTATCCATAAACCCCGAGGACTTTGGAACCCTTATCGACTACTTTGGAGGCTTAAGAGACTTAAAAGAGGGCCTTATAAGAGTTTTGCACCCTTTGAGCTTTATAGAAGACCCTGTAAGGATCCTAAGGGCTCTTAGGTTTGCAGGAAGGTTTTCCTTTAAACTTTCCAAAGGTACGGAAAAGCTTTTGAAGAATGCAGTAAGCCTTGGGCTTCTTAAAAAGGCACAAAAGGGCAGGATCCTTAACGAGATAAGATTAGCCCTAAGGGAGGAAAAGCTTATAGAAATCCTAAGGCTTTATAAAAAATACCACATCCTTGAAGAGATCATAGAAGGCTTTAGCTTTGGGCGTGAAAAGGAAGAACTAATAGAAAAACTAAGGGACATAATAAGCTGGCATAGGATAGAATTTCCCCAAGAGAAGTTAGACTATGGCTGGCTTTATTTCCTTTTACTACTACAGGATGCGAAAGAAAGCCAAAAGATCCTTGAAGAGATAAGTGCCCCATCTTGGACAAGAGAAAGTGCCCGCCTGATGAAGGAAAGTTTAAAAGACCTTACAAGGCAACTACAAAAAGCCCAAAAACCGTCGGAGGTTTATCTTTTGCTAAAGGGAAAGCCTACAGCCTTACTTTTATTGCTTATGCTATACCAAAGGGAAAAGGTAAGGCTATACATGGAAAAGCTTAGACACATAAAGATAGACCCATCCACCTTTGAAAACTTGAAAGGGAAAGAACTGGGAGAAGCTATAGAAAAAGAAAAGCTAAAGCTTATGGATAGTATATATTCCCTTTGAG
>JBKBNZ010000121.1:0-3035 GCA_046294875.1 Aquificaceae bacterium
GTGGTTATAGACCCCTCCCTTTACATCACTCAAAGGGATAATCTAAAAGCCCAGATGGAAGCTCAAAAGATCTCCCTTGAAAAAGTGGAAAGGGACTACAAAAGGCACGAAGAGCTTTTCAACAGAGGCTTACTCTCAAAGAGTGAATACGAAGATTGGAAAAGCAAATACCAAAAGGAGTTATACCAATACGAAGCTTTAAAAGCTCAGGTTGAAAGGATGGAAAAGCTCATAGAGTACTGTACTATAAGGTCGCCCGTTGTAGGAACCGTTAAAAGACTATTTGTCAGAGAGGGAATTTTTGTAAACGGCACCCATATCCCAGAGGTTCTTTTAGTTTTGGAAGAGAAATAACTACCTTACCACTTCCCACTCGGTTATTAGATGGTTGCCCCTCTTAAAGTGAGACCTGATCCTTAGGTGTAAAAGGTTCCTTAAACTTTTAAAACCTTCTCCACCCACCAAGGTGGGTACGTTTTCACCACCCACTATAACAGGAAGATGTATAAGCCTTATTTCATCCACATAACCCCTTCGGATAAGCTCCCAGTTTATGGAGGCTCCACCTTCTACCATAAGGCTTTTTATTCCCCTTTCGTAAAGCATGGGCAAAAGCCTATCAAAATCCACAAGGTCTTCTCCTACTATAAGCACCTCTGCCCCTAAAGCTTTTATCTTTTCAATCCTCTCCTGAGGCGCCCTTTTGGTGGTGACTATTATGGTGGGTGCATCCTTTGAAAAAATATTGGAGTCTGTGGGCACGTTTGCCGTGGAGCATGGTATGATTCTCGTGGGGTTTTTGCCCTCCGCATACCTCACAGTAAGGCTTGGATTGTCTGTCCTTACTGTCTCGCAGCCCACCATTATGCCATCCACCTTTGCCCTTATTTCATGCAAATACCTGTATGCCTCTTGGTCCATAAGGGTCATAAGCTCCTTGCTGGAAGCTCCCCTATACAAGGTCAATTTACCATCCACGCTAACCTCGGAAACTATTATCACATAAGGCCTCATTCGTACTCTCTCCCATAGTGCTTATATAAGTATAGAATCCTTGTAAGTAAGGAAGCCAAAGTTAACAAGGCTATAAGCTTTATACCAAACTCCAAGCCCAAAGGGGCATGGAACCTTTCCAATACGGCAAAGATTATAAGAGTTAGATGGCTCTCTGGCCTTCCAAAGAAGCCCACACCCTCCAAAGGATCCTTTATCTTTCCCTTTATTCTCTCTTCGTACCCTATCTCTGCATAAACTACGGGCTTTATAAAGGAATGCAGCATAGAGGCGGTTATAACCGTTATGGTGGTAAGAGGTCCTGCATAAAGGTAGGCAACGGTGCCAAAAACAAAGCCGTCCACCCACTTGTCCGCCAACCAGTCAAAGACTGCACCAAACTTGGAAGCCCTATCGGAAAGGCGGGCAACCATACCATCGGCAAGGTCAAAAAGCCCAGAAAGCAAAAGCAGGCTGGCACCCGTAAGAAGCTTACCATGATAAAAGGCATAGGCGGAGGCCATGCCAAGGGCTATGGCTATAAAGGTTATAAGGTTTGGTGGGAAGTGAAGCTTGTAAAGGGCAACACCTACGGGCGTATATACCTTTTTTAGAGCCTCTCTTTTCTTCGTAAGGTTCATTTTAGCTCCTTACCACCTATCCAAGACATCATCCTTCTTAGCTCCTCTCCCACCTTTTCTATCAGATGATGCCTGTCCCTTTCAAGCAAAGCGTTAAACACAGGCCTTCCTGCTTGATTTTCCAATATCCACTCACGGGCAAACTCTCCCCTTTGGATTTCCTTTAATATATCCTTCATAAGGGGCTTTACCACTTCATATATCCTATCGCCACGGGTAACATCACCGTACTTTGCAGTGTCCGATATGGAGTATCTCATACCCGCTATACCGTATTGGTAGATAAGGTCTACTATTAGCTTTAATTCGTGCAAGCATTCAAAGTAGGCCACCTCCGGCTGGTAGCCAGCTTCTACCAAGGTTTCAAAGCCTGCCTTTATAAGGGCTGTTACACCACCACAAAGAACCGATTGCTCACCAAAAAGGTCTGTTTCCGTTTCCTCCCTAAAGGTGGTTTCTATAACTCCAGCCCTTGTAGCTCCCAAAGCCTTTGCATAGGCAAGGGCTTTTTCTTTACAAGTGCCAGAGGCATCTTGATATACGGCTATAAGGGCTGGCACGCCTTTGCCTTCTTCGTACATCCAACGTACCAAATGCCCCGGTCCCTTTGGAGCCACCATAAAAACATCCACATCCCTTGGTGGAACTATTTGCCTAAAGTGTATATTAAATCCGTGAGCAAAGGCAAGGCTTTTGGAAGAGTCAAGAAAGGGTTCTACGCTTTCTCTGTATAGCTGTGCCTGTATTGTGTCGGGCGTTAAAAACATGATAATATCCGCTTCTTGCGTCGCCCTTTCGGGGCTAAGGACATTAAAACCATCGGCAATGGCCTTTGATTTGGACTTGCTACCTTCGTAAAGACCTATGATAACCTCTATGCCGCTATCTCTTAGGTTAAGGGCATGGGCATGTCCTTGACTACCATAGCCAAGAATGGCTACCTTTTTCCCTCTCAAAGGCTCCAAAGAAGCATCTTGGTCGTAGTATATCCTTGCCATCTTTTTCCTCCACCTATGGAATTATACCATTACTTTTCAAATTTGAAAAAGACCGATATATTTCCTTCTCCAACCTTACAACGGCTTATTAAAAGCTTATCCCTAAACTGCTTGGGTATCCTTTGGTAGGTTTCTGTATGCACCACCGCCGGCATAACATCCATACCAAGCCTTTCCCCCTCCAATATAAAACCCTCTTTTAAAAGCTCTTCAAAATCCTGTGAAAGCCTTTTTAGAAAAATCCATTGCTTTTCTCCCTCCTTCCTAACCATAGAGTCCGTACCAGAAAGCCTTACCTCTTTTGTTCTTTCAAGGAACAGCACCTTCTTTTTAAACTTTATGCTAAAGATGTTATCACTTATATCAAAGTCAAAGCTTGGATATGCCTTTTTAAGCTCTGCAG
>JBKBNZ010000122.1:0-3035 GCA_046294875.1 Aquificaceae bacterium
GCCTGTAGATTTTCCGGTTCCTCCAAAGCTATAGGCAGCCATTTTCTGATTATCTGTATGGCTCTTATTGCCAAGTCTTCTGCAAAGGAGTTGGATAACCTGTTGGTTAGAGATTCAAGGGCGTGCATAAGGGCGTCTATTCCCGTTATGGCAGTAAGCCTTCTATCCATGCTGACGGTAAGGGCAGGGTCTATAAGGGCTACCCTTGGGTAGTTCAAAGAATGGGATATAACCAATTTTTCTTTCCTAATAGGGTTGGATATTACCGCGTATCTGTTTACTTCGCTGCCCGTACCTGCGGTGGTGGGAATGCATATAACAGGTCTGTTTAAAAAGGGTATCAACCTTGGACCTTCTGGATAATTAACATAGTCCCAAGCATAACCCTCGTTGGAGGATACTATGGATACGGCCTTGGCGGCGTCTAAACTGCTGCCACCCCCCAGCCCCACTATATAGTCTATCTTTTCTCTAACCACCAGCTCACTGGCAAGGTTTACCATCTTATCGGTAGGATTGGGCTCTATCTGGTCAAAGACAAAGACCTCTTGGGCTCCGTGTCTTTTTAAAGAGTCTATAACCCTCTGTAGATAGCCCTTCTCCTTTGAACTTCTTTTGCCTGTTATAATAAGGGCTGTGTAGCCAAAGCGCCTTGCTAACTCTCCCACCTTATCAACAGAGCCTACACCAAAAATGATCTCTGTGGGAAGATAAAAATCAAAGGTCATGCTTCTGTGATATCCTCTCTTTGAATTTCCACATCCTCTGGAAGGGTTGCTTCAAAGGTAATGGCAGGGTAGGTGGGCACTATGCCTTCTTCCTCTGCCTTTTCTGCACAATGGGCGTGGTATCTTGTCCATGGTATTGCCATAAGCCTTTCAAAGGGTATTTCTTCGCCACAGTACTCACATATGCCATAGGTTCCCGCTTGCATTTTATTAAGAGCGTGGTCTATCTCTTTGATAATAAAGAACTCTCTTGCAGACAGACTATCAAGAAGCTCTTGGGTGTAGGTCATCTGGCTTATGTCTTCAAGGTCTCTTGGTTCCTTCACCTCCTCCTCAATCCTTGCTTGGGTATCTTCCATCTTCCTGTAACGTTCAAGGAGCTTTTCCTTTTCCTCCAAAAGTTTTTCCCTTAGTATTTCAAGCTGTTCTTTGTCTAACATCTTCTACCTCCTTATGTTAATTCCAAATAATATATGCTAAAATTAATTCCTAATGTATTCTATACTACACCGACATAAAACCATAGCGGTAGCTATTATAACCATTGCAACCGCCGGCTTTTTCCTTTGGCTTTTCTTTACCGGCGGATTAACCGATATAACTGCTCCTTCCAAAAGATGTGTGGCAGAGGTTAATTCTGGCTGCATCACCCTAAGGGATTACAGGAGAGAGCTTCTTAGGTTTTCGGATCTGCTTAAAAACCCACAGATGGAATCACTGGTTAGACAGCAGGTCCTTTCAAACCTTATAACCCAAGAACTTTTATACCAAAAGGCCAAAGGCCTGTCTTTGATAGCCAGCGATGAAGAGATAGTGGAAACCATAAAGGCAGACCCCACCTTTCATGAAGGAGGTCTTTTCTCCTCTTCTAAGTATAGAGAAGTACTATCAAAGGTTGGCATGACTCCGGAAGAGTACGAAGAGTACCTAAGAAGGCTTTTGAGTATACAAAAGCTTTTAAGGCTTTTAGATAACGCCGTTTATATCACGGAAGAAGAGCTTAGAATAAACCTTTTAGCAGACTCTACTCTTTTGAAAGGCAAGCTTTATATAGTTGCACCCTCGGAGGTAAAAACTCAATACACACCGAGCGATAGAGAACTTTTGGAATATTACCAGAAAAACAAAGAGCTCTTTAAAAAGCCAGAAACGAGGATAGTTTGGGTTTGGAAGGAAAAGGACAAGGATAAAGCCCTTGCTTTGTACAAAGACCTAAAAGGTGGCAAAGAAGCCCAAGGATATATGGAATACAAATTGCCCCAAGAGGAAACCAAGTTAGAAGGTTCTTTGAAAGAAGAAGTCCAAAGGCTTACACCACAGGATAGGGTGAGTACTTTTAAGGAAGGAGATTATTACGTGGTGGTGTATCTGAAGGAAGTCCAACCTGCGGGGTATGAAGATTACGAAAAGGTCAAAGAGAAGGTTAAGGAAAAACTCATAGAAGAAAGGGCTCAAGCTTTGGCAAAGGAGAGGGCAGAAGAGGTTTTCAAAAACCTCAAAGAAGGCAAGGAGGTAAATTTGAAGGCTTTGACCTTTTCCGATACACCTGCCACGCAGTTAAGCGGCATACTTAGAATAAACCAAGAGGATTTAATTAGGATGGTTTTATCCAAGGATAAGGTCTTTGGACCATATTCTCTAAACCTGGGCTATGGTGTGGTGTTGATAGAAGAGAGGAAAACAAAAGAAATAAAGGAAGAGGAGAAAAAGGAAATAGTTAAGGATTTGACCAGTCTAAAGTTTCAAGCGATACTTAGCAGGTATATAGAAAAGCTTGAAAAGGAAGCGAAGATAAAGATAAACAAAGAGCTCTTAGGAGGTGGTTAAGATGGAAAAAAAGTGGAGAACGGCCATAACCCAACATGTAGGGCATGAAACCTACATAAGGGGCTACAGGCTTTTAGACCTTGTGGGCAACCTTACCTTTGCTCAGGCTATCTATCTAATACTCAAAGGAGAGCTTCCTACCGAGAAGGAATCTAAGATGATGGAAGCCATGTTTGTTTCTGTTATAGACCACGGCATAGCCCCACCCTCGGTGATCGCAGCAAGGGCTGTTGCCTCCGGTGGAAACTCTTTAAACGTAGGAGTTGCCGCAGGTGTTCTTGCCTTTGGGTCTGCCCACGGCGGCGCTTTGGAAGACGCTATGAGGTTTATACAAGAAGGTGTGGCAAGCCAAAGACCTGTGGAGGACATAGTTAGGGAATATTTGGATGCTAAAAAACCCATACCCGGTTATGGACATAGATACTACAAGGATTTTGACCCAAGGACTAAAAGGCTAATGGACATAGCCAAAGAGCTTGG
>JBKBNZ010000123.1:0-3032 GCA_046294875.1 Aquificaceae bacterium
TTGGGATTAAAATCTGGCCTTAGGCAAATATGCCTATGGTTATAAGTTTCAAAGATAAGTATGCCTCCTGCCTTCAAGGCCTTTACTATCTGGGGACAAAGGTCTCTATTCAAGTAGTAGAAGTTTATCACAAGGTCGTAGGTGTCTTCAGGAAGCTTGTAATCTTCCAAATCCGCACAGATGAAGTTGACCTTTAAACCCCTCCTTTTTGCCTCCTCCTTTGCTATCTCTATGGCGTTGCAAGAGATATCTATGGCATCCACCCAAAAGCCATTGCTTGCCAAAAAAAGAGCGTTTTCACCGGTACCACAGGCAAGCTCCAAAGCCTTTCCCACTTTTGCCAAGGAATAAAAATCAATAAGCGTTTTGTGTAAGCTTGACCTCCACCCCTTTCTGTATCTTTCCTCCCATCTCTCTTTATCCTCTATAGCCATCTTTCAGCCTTAACTCACATTCAAAGAGAAATTCAAAGGCTTCCAATCTTATGTAGGCCTCCCTTATGCTTTTGCCCCATGTGTAAAGTCCATGAGACCTTAGAAGAAAGCCATAGACCCTTTCTCCCTTCAACCTTTTTTCTATTATCCGTGAAAGGCTTTCCATGTCTTGAGAGTTTTCAAACAAGGGCACGTATAAGGTAGTTTGGTGAGTGTTTATACCCTCAAAGGCTTTTAAAAGCTCGTAGTCTTGCAGCTTTATATCCCCTTGAGAAAGCCTTGATATAAGCGTGGAGTTTATAGAATGTACATGGAGAACGGACATAGCCTCTTCAAAAAGGTTATAAACCAAAAGATGTAAAAGAGTTTCTGCAGATGGCTTTTTAGACCCCTTCACAAGGTTTCCCTTAAGGTCTATCAAAACAAAATCTTCCCTTGTAAGATGCCCCTTGTGGCTTCCGGAAGCGGTTATTAAAATCAAGTCCTTATCCAGCCTTGCAGACAAGTTTCCACCGCTTGCGGGCAACCAACCCCTTGAATGAAGCCCTCTTCCCACTTCAATAAGCTCGGAGATAAGCTTATCCATAGGTTTTACAATTTTAGCACATAGTTGCACCAGTCCCTTACAGGGCACTCTTGACACTTGGGCTTTATGGGCTTGCATATAGTTTGGCCAAAGGCTACCAACAACCGGTTAAAGTCTCGCCAATGTTCTACCGGAAGTATCTCCATAAGGGCTTTTTCTGTCTCTTCGGGATTTTTAGTCTTTACAAGACCCCACCGGTTGCTTATGCGGTGCACATGAGTATCCACCGCTATGGCAGGTTTATTAAAACCTTCAGAAAGAACTATGTTGGCAACCTTCCTGCCCACACCCCTTAACTTTAAAAGGTCTTCCATACTATCTGGAACCTTACCACCAAACTCCTCCATCAGCTGACTGGCAAGCTCCTTTAACTGCTTTGCCTTGTTTCTGTAAAAGCCCACAGGATATATAAGACTTTGTAGCTCTTCCAGACCCATTTCTAAAAGGTCTTTTGGTTCTTTCACCCTTTGTAAAAACCTTTTACATACCTCCGCGGTGGTTTCATCTCTTGTCCTCGTGGATAAAAGGGCACAGACCAGAGCGCTAAAAGGATCCCTTCTTTTCTGGGCTATAAGCTTTACAATAGGCGCATGCCATTTGGGATATTCCCTTTTCATGATCTCTATTACCTTAGGTAGGTCTTCCCTTTTCATGTTTTTAGCCTTGAAAGGACGAGGAGGGCTATGGCATGCAAAAGCACCGAGTAGAAAACAAGGAAAGTGAGGGAGATCTCATAAAGATACCCCATCCATGCAGCACCCAAAAAGGTGAAAAGGCCAAAGAAAAGGTGAAAAAGACCGTAGGCCCTTCCTCTTGCCTTTTCTGGAGAAAGCTTGGCGACCGCAGACCTCATAATAGACTCTTGGACTCCAAGACTAACACCCCATAAAAACAAAGCAAGGATAGGTTTGTTGGCTACAAAGAGAGCAGGAGCCGCAAAAAGCCCAAAGGAAAGCCCAAAAGCCAAGGCAAAAAAGCCTATCCTATCAAAGAGAACACCAAACAAAAGGGCAGAAAGGGCATCCACACCCATAGCAAAGGCAAAGAGCAAAGAAACCTTCCACTCTTCAAAACCATCCTTTACCAGATGAAAACCTATCAAAGGAAAGGGCAAAAAGGAAAGAGCCACCAAGCATGCGGAAAGTATATAAACATAAAAAGCCTTTGAAAGGGAAAAGGAATCGCCATGTAAGGGCTCTTTTTCCACCTTATCCTTGTAAAACCTCCTTGCCAAAAGCAAAAGAAAAAGAGCCAAGAAAGCAGGAATAAAGAGAAACAGAAAAGACCCTTTATAACCAAAGCCAAGGAAAAGCAAAAGACCTATTGCCAAAGGTCCCAACACCGCACCCACCTGGTCGAGGAACTCATGAAGCCCAAAGCCCCTGCCATGCCCCACCATGGACGTAGCCCTTGAAAGCAAGGCATCCCTTGAGGGAGTCCTAAGCCCCTTTCCAAACCTTTCAAGGAAAACTAAAAAACCCGCCATCTGCCAACCTTTGGCAAAGGCAAGCAGAGGCACGGAAAAAAGGTTAAGGGCGTAGCCCAAAAAAGTAAAAAGCCAGTAGTTTTTAAACCTATCAGACCATACTCCAGAAAAAAGCCTTACCCAATAGCCTGCAAGCTCGGACAATCCCGATATTAAACCCACGACGAAGGCGCTGGCGCCAAGGTATGCAAGGTAAGGACCTATAATGCCCTTGGCACCTTCGTAGGTAAAATCAGAAAGCAGGCTTACAAAACCCATAAGGAATATAAACCTGTAAGCTCCAGCCTTATCCCACATCTATGGCCTCCACCTCCCCTACCACCTCAAGCTCCCTTAGATGTTTTTTTATGTTTTCAATAAGGGAAAAAAGGCTTTCAAAGGTATCTGGAGTAGCTATAAGATAGACCTCTTGGGAGCTTTTCTCTTTAGTTCTAACTATTGCCCTTCTTCCAGAGCCATCCACCAGGGCGGTAAAAAGCCCTATCTTCTCCTTAGGAACCTTTACCAGAAGCGTCCTTGCCCTTAT
>JBKBNZ010000124.1:0-3018 GCA_046294875.1 Aquificaceae bacterium
GCTAAATCAAAGATACGCAACATAAGGAAAAGGCTTCACGTAAGGAAAAAAAGGGAAAAGCTCTTGATAGAAGAGTATCAAACAAGGCTTATAGAATCTTTAAAGGAGCTAAGGGTTCCCCTTTTGCTACTTCATTTTTCTTTGAGTTTTGGTACTTTGGGCTATATGGTCTTATCGGGTGGAAACTTCATAGATGCTCTTTATATGACAATCGCTACCATTGGCACTATTGGCTTTGGTGAAGTTATTAAAGGCTCGGACACTCCCATAGGCAGGATCTTTACCACCTTTTTAGCCCTTATGGGTATTGGGGTCTTTACCACCTCTATAACTGTAATAATAAGGGTCTTTTTTGTGGGAAACCTTATAAGCTTGTTAAAATACATAAAAATGCTTGCAGAAATAGAGAAGCTAAAAGACCATGTTATAATATGTGGATATAACAAAACCTCCGCGTGGCTTGTAGAAGCCCTTAAAAAAAGGCGTATAGAGTTCGTGGTGATAGACTCAAGGGAAGAAGCCTTAAAGTATATGCAGCTACATAACGTCAAATACTTTATACCAGAAGAGCCCTTTAAGAAAAAGGCACTTCTTTCTGCAGGCGTACAAAGAGCCAAGTATTTGATAGCCAACATGGAAGACGAAGCAAAGAATATAGCGGTTATAGTCACCGCAAGGCTTTTGCAACCTGATAAAGAAAAGCTTTTTATATACTCTACCGCTCCCACAGACGGCACAGCCCAAAAGCTCGAAGAGTTGGGCGCCAATAAGGTTATAGTACCCGACAAGCTTATAGCCAACCGCCTCTTCTCTTATATGCTTCATGAGACAGGAGGCTACGTCTCCGACCTCTTTGACAGGCTTGCCTACGGAGAGGAGGTAGATTTAGAGATCTTGGAGATAAAAGTGGAAGAGAGCAATCCCTTGGTGGGCAAAAGGTTAAAAGAGATAGACCTAAGGAAGGTTTATGGGGTTACGGTGATAGGTATAAGGAAGTTTGACGGTAGTTTAAATCTTACCGTCTCTGGAGATACGCAGATAGAGGAGGGCGATACTTTGCTTCTTTTGGGCAAGCCTTCCAACATAAAAAAGGCCATGGACTTTTACAGGGAGGTCGTTAAATGAGGCTAAAAAAGATAATGACAGACTTTTTCCTCCTTATGGCTTTGACCACCAACATAAGCTTTATCTTCAACCCAAACCCCTACGAGCTGGTTATAGCGGTTATTGCAAACCTAACAGCCACTATACTAAAACTTGGGGAGGGTAAAATACTTGCCACAGAGATGACCGCTGCAAGTCTTGTGGCAGACCTTCACCTTATACCTGCAGCTTTTATATACTTCCTTGGAGATGTGCCGGAGGCGGTAAGCCTTGCCATAGGAGCCCTTGCCGCAAATATAATATCCATACTCCTATCCATCATAGAAGCCATATTTAGCTATCTGTCGGAGGAATAAAGGATGGAAGTTTTCGTCCTGGATACGAGCGTCTTTACCAACCCCGATATATACACTCAGTTTGAAAAAGACCAGATAGGAGCCATAGAAAACTTTATATCCTTGGCCGCCCACAGTCGCTTAAGCTTTTATATGCCTACATCCGTCTATGAAGAGTTTAACAAAATGGTAGACCTTGGAAACCTAAAGCCCAGATTTGAGCTTGCAGTAAGGATAAGGTCTCCAAGAAGATTTAACCTTATGGTACCTGCGGAGTTTTTGTACGAGTTTATAGAAGAGGTGCGCTACAGGATAAACAAAGGGCTAAGGATAGCGGAAGAGCACACAAAAGAGGCAGGGAAGTTAAAGGAAGAGGATGTGGGAAGACTTATAAATAAGCTTAGGGAAAAGTACAGAGAAGCTCTAAGGGCTGGTATTATAGACAGCAAAGAAGACCTTGATGTCCTATTGCTTGCCTATGAGCTTGATGGCATATTGGTCTCCGGTGATGAAGGTCTAAGAAGCTGGGCAGACAAGGTGGGAATAAAACTTATAGACCCAAAGGGCTTACGCCATATACTTGAAAGCTATACCATAAGGTCTTAGTCTATTATAGACCCACCCATCAAAACATGACCCAATAACCCTGTCATGTTTAAGAAAACCTTTTCAAACTCCAAGACCCAAAAGTCTCCCCTTTTATCCAAGTGTAGCATATTCACCTGTATATGAGTAGATGCCTGTTTTATCTGTTCTAAGAAGTAGAGAGCTCTATCCTTACTTCTAAACCTACATCGGAAAACCCTATAAACCTTCCCCTCCTTCTTTGCCATATCACAAGCCTCAAAAAGACCTTCAAGAAATGCTTTACCCAGCTCTTTATAAAGTTCTTCATCTTTGCTAAGGTTCTCCTCTTCTATGAAAAGGGCAAGCCTCAAAAGCCTGTTGGTGTAATAGTCTGCAGGAAGACCGAGCATGTTAAGGGATGTAATCCTTATATCGTTAAGATTTGCATAGCTGGTTATATACTTTACACGCTTATCCCTTTCTGAATCTTCCTTTAAGACCACCCCCTCTCTTTTTTCATCATTGAGCCTTCTCAAAAGCCTTTTTAGGTCTTCCACCTGCTTTGGAGTGTACAAACCGTACCTTTCCACGGTAGGAAGATTAAACTTTTCTATGACCCTTAGCTTTTCCCTGTAGGGCAAAAAGCCTTGTCTGTTTTTTTGCATTATATCAAAGAGAAAAAAAGCCACATCTTCTTTAATATAGGGCGGAGATTCTTCCACATAAGGGTTTTCTGGGCCTGCCACTTCCACGCAGAGGACAAAATCTGGATGTTCCTCAAATACCTCCAAGTTTATAAAATCCTTTACCCTATCGGTGGTAAAGGCGCATACATAACCACCCCTTGTTAGTGCATATACTTCTCCCTCATGCATAAAGATCCTTACGTTGTAGCCATCTACCTTTTCTTCCACCCAAAAAGGACCTTCAAACTGTTCCTTTATCCCTGTGGAAAGCTGGAATATTCTACCTATGTGGGGATAGCCCCAGATCACAGTATCCTTGAAAAGAA
>JBKBNZ010000125.1:0-2993 GCA_046294875.1 Aquificaceae bacterium
ATTTCTAAACTTTGGATGAGGTTTTTGCCCCATTTTGGGCTTGACTCACAGCTTGAAGGCAGAGTAAGACCCATAAACGATAACGGTACTGTTCTTACCCTTGGTGGTGATTGTAAGCTTTACATACTTCCCGCTCACTTTTTGCACTCGGAGGGCAACTTCCAAGTTTACGATCCTTGCTCTAAGATCCTCTTTTCCGGAGACCTTGGAGCTTCCTTGGGACAAGACTATATCTTTGTTGAGGATTTTGACAAACACATAAAGTACATGGAAGGCTTCCACAGAAGGTATATGGTTAGTAACAAGGTACTAAAATTTTGGGCTAACATGGTCAAGGACTTGGATATAGAGATGATAGTACCACAGCATGGGGCTATCTTTAAAGGGAAAGAAATGGTAAAAAGGTTTATAGAGTGGTTGGAAAACCTTGAGGTAGGTGTGGACCTACTAACTCAAGATATGTACAGGGTGCCTGCCCAGTAAAGGGTATGGAATTGCTCCTCCTTGTCTCCTTTGCTTTATATGGTGAATTGAAAGGTTGAAGAACTCTGAACCTATTTGAAACTTTTGCCTGCATATATACATTCTTTACACTTAGAAAATCTTAATCTAATATACTAAAATTTTTCTAAAAACCTCTTGACAAGTGAGGAGGATGTTAATATAATATCTATCCGTAAAAAACCAAAAGGAGGTGAAACATGGCAAAGCTAAGGCCACTTTACGATAAGATCGTGGTTAAAAGGTTTGAGGAACAGGAACAAAGGACTGCCTCCGGTATAATCATACCAGACACTGCAAAGGAAAAGCCTCAAGTGGGTGAAGTTATAGCGGTTGGAGAAGGTAAGCTTCTCCAAAACGGCCAGCAAGTTCCACCAAAGGTAAAACCCGGAGACAAGGTAGTTTTCAACAAGTACGCAGGTACAGAGGTGGAGCTTGACGGAGAAAAGTATTTAATCATGTCCGAGGACGAAGTACTTGCAATAATTGAGTAAAAAATCTTTAAAAGGAGGTGGTAAGATGGCAGCAAAGAAGGTTATCTATGGAGAAGATGCAAGGGCAAGGCTAAAGGCTGGTGTAGATAAGCTTGCCAATGCGGTAAAGGTCACCCTTGGTCCAAAGGGTAGAGAGGTGATCATTGAGAAAAAATGGGGCACACCTTTGGTGACCAAAGATGGTGTGACCGTTGCCAAGGAGATAGAGTTAAAAGATCCCTATGAAAACATGGGAGCCCAGCTTGTAAAAGAGGTGGCATCAAAAACAGCCGACGTAGCCGGTGATGGTACCACAACCGCTACCGTATTGGCTCAATCCATATTCACAGAGGGTCTAAAGGCCATAGCCTCTGGTGCAAACCCCATGGATATAAAGAGGGGTATAGATAAGGCGGTAGAAAGGGTTGTGGAAGAAATAAAGGCGCAGTCCATACAGGTAAGCGGCAGGAAGGAAATCGAGCAAGTGGCTACCATATCCGCCAACAACGACCCAGAAATAGGAAGAATAATAGCGGATGCAATGGAAGCGGTCGGAAAGGATGGTGTTATAACGGTAGAAGAATCTAAATCCGCCCAAACCACCCTTGAAACAGTTCAAGGTATGCAGTTTGACAGAGGGTATCTATCTCCTTACTTTGTAACCAATCCCGACAAAATGGAAGCGGTCTTGGAAGATCCCTATATACTCATCTATGAGAAAAAGATCTCCAACGTAAAAGATCTACTCCCAGTGCTTGAGCAGGTGGTAAGGGCAGGAAAGCCCATACTCATAATAGCAGAAGACGTAGAGGCAGAAGCCTTGGCAACTCTCGTGGTAAACCACATAAAGGGTGTTATAAGAGCATGCGCAGTAAAGGCTCCCGGCTTTGGTCAAAGGAGGAAGGATTACCTACAGGATATAGCCATACTTACTGGAGGAACGGCCATAACGGAAGAGCTTGGCATAAAGCTTGAAAGCGTAACCTTGGATATGCTTGGCAGGGCTGACAAGGTTATAGTGGATAAGGATAACACCACCATAGTGGGCGGTAAGGGTTCAAAGGAAGCCATCCAAGCAAGGATAGAACAAATAAAGAAGCAAATCGTGGAAACCACCTCCGACTATGACAGGGAAAAGCTTCAAGAAAGACTTGCAAAGCTTTCTGGAGGCGTTGCCATCATAAGGGTAGGTGCCGCCACAGAAGCAGAGCTAAAAGAGAAAAAGGCAAGGGTAGAGGACGCAGTCCATGCTACCAAAGCCGCAGTGGAAGAGGGTATAGTTCCCGGTGGTGGTGTGGCTTTGGTAAGAGCTTCAGAAACCCTTGAAGACCTTAAGGTGGATAACCACGACCAACAGATAGGCGTAGACATTGTCAAAAAAGCTTGCAGAACACCTCTAAGGCAGATAGCTGCCAACGCAGGCTTTGAGGGCTATGTGGTCCTTGAAAAGGTAATACAACTTGGAAAGGAAAAGGGCAGATCTTGGGGCTTTGACGCCGCCACCGGTGAGTACAAGGATATGATAGAGGCGGGAATAATCGACCCAACCAAGGTGGTAAGGACTGCCATCCAAAATGCCGCATCCGTGGCTGGAACCATGCTAACGGCAGAAGCCCTTGTGGCAGAGATCCCCGAAGAAAAGAAGGAAAAGGCCCCAGCACCTGAAATGCCAGAACTTGATTAAGGTTAAGCCCCCTCTTGGGGGCTTTTATTTTTTTTGCGCTATAATATAAGTAAAGATTTACTATAAAAAGGTTTGTACTATTCTTACGTCTAGCCTTTGAACCTTTAGGCGCATGCTAATTGGTCTATGGCTTTACTGCCATAACCATAATGGGCGGTTTGGCACATCTTTATCCAAGGATAGTTTATAGCATGAGGTTCTCTGGGAAAGAGGGCGTTTATATCTCAGACCTAATAGAGGAAAAAGCTGTAAAAGCTCTATTGCCATCAATAGCCCTTGCTTTGGCTTGGCTTATATTCGCACAGGCTTATGGAAGTCCCCTATACTATATCTCC
>JBKBNZ010000126.1:0-2887 GCA_046294875.1 Aquificaceae bacterium
GTTTCCGGCCTTAGCTTGGAGTATATATCCTCTGGAGACACATTTTGTATCAAATCTTTAAGGTACTGTTTTTGTTTATCCGTGGGTGATTGTTTGTCTTTGCAAAAGTCTATTAGGATTGACATTTCCTTTGAAGATATTATATCGTTGTCTATGGCTTGTTCTATGTACTTAAGATCCTTTAGACTTTGAACATATTTATATATGTGTTCTTCGTATATATAATCTTTAACCCTTTCGTATAACAGACCTGTTATCAAAACGTCTCTAAGGTTGTATTGAGCTATTTCTTTGTACTTTTTACTCCTAAATAGACCATCAACTTTTGAACCATCCACATATTCCTTATTCAAAGAAATTCCCATCCTTCTGGATATAAAGTCAAGGGTGTAGTTTTTCTTTTGTATTCCCAAAAGGTCTTTTAGGTCTATATGGTTGATATCAACAAAGAAGTTTTTAGGTTTTAGGTTATGCATCATGGTTCTTATTTTTACAAAGGGTATATCAAAGGTTTTACCGTAAAAGGTTATGAGTTTATCCACTTGAGAAAGCTGATCCCACAGGATCTTTATAAGCTCTTCTTCCCCCTTGCGTAAGCCGTCTGTAATAGATAAAGAATTGTATGAAATATTTACCTTCCTACCTTCTATTTCCCAGATCTCTTTATCTATTCTTTCCTCGTGTGAAAGGTAATAAACTTCTCCTTTGTTTTCTTCAGGAAAGAAAAGGGCAAAGGATATAACATAAGCCACGTAAGGATTGGTGGAAAGATCCTTTTTAAACTCTTCCTCTGACTTATATTCCTTTCTATTTTGCAGATAATTCAAATCTCCCTTTTCTATTTCCTCAACAGGGCAATAGGTCTCAATATCAAAAGCTGCACACCTTCCCATCTTTACCTCCTTCCTTTGACGCTTTAACCTAAGCCTCCAAAACTGCTCCCTTGGAAGCGGAAGTTACAAACTTTACATACCTTCTAAGCCATGAGCTCTTTATTTCCTTTTGTACGGGCTTGAAGCTTTCCATCCTTCTTTTGAACTCTTCTTCATCTATTAGAAGCTCTATTTTTCTATTAGGTATGTCTATCAGGATCTCATCGCCATCTTGGACTATGCCTATGGGTCCTCCGCTTGCCGCTTCTGGAGATACGTGCCCCACACAGGCTCCCCTCGTGCCACCGGAAAACCTTCCGTCGGTTATAAGGGCAACCTTGTCTCCCAAACCCATACCCATTATGGCGGAAGTGGGTGATAGCATCTCCCTCATGCCGGGACCTCCTTTGGGTCCTTCGTACCTTATCACAACCACGTGCCCTTCTTTTACCTTTCCGCCCAATATGCCCTCTATGGCCTCTTCTTCCGAGTTGAAGCATATAGCTTTTCCTTTGAATTGAAGCATTTTGGGATCTACGCCCGCCGTTTTTACCACCGCACCCTCTGGTGCAAGGTTTCCGAAGAGTACGGCTATGCCACCTTCCTTTGAATAGGGGTCTTCTATCCTTCTTACCACTTCTCCATCGGCATGTGGGGCTTCTTCCGCTATCTCCCTTAGGGTTTTTAAGCTTACCGTTAGCCTGTCGGGATGGGGTAGATAGTCACCCCTTATAAGCTCTTTTAGAATGGTGGGTATGCCTCCTACACTATCCAAGTCTTGTATGTGATAGTGGGAGGCAGGAGATATTTTGCATATGGTGGGTGTTCTCTTTGATATTTCATTGATCCGTGCAAGGTCGTAATCTATACCAGCCTCTTTGGCTATTGCCAAAAGGTGTAGGATGGTGTTGGAAGAACCTCCCATAGCTATATCCACCGCAAAGGCATTGTCAAAGGCTTCTTGGGTTAATATATCCCTTGGTTTTATATCTCTTTTTAGAAGTTCCATAATCTGCCTTGCCGCCCTTCTTGCAAGGACTTCTCTCCTTGGGTCCACTGCGGGTATGGTGCCGTTTCCGGGCAATCCCATACCTAAAACTTCCGTTATACAGTTCATAGAATTGGCGGTAAACATACCAGAGCAACTACCACAGGTAGGGCATGCATGCTCCTCTATAACCTTTAATTCCTTCTCTGTTATAGCTCCTGCCTTTACCTTACCTATGCCTTCAAAGACGCTTATAAGGTCTACCTTCTTCCCGTTTACCTCTCCCGCCAGCATGGGACCGCCGCTTATAAAGATGGCTGGGATGTTTAGCCTTGCCACCGCCATAAGCATACCGGGGACTATCTTGTCGCAGTTGGGTATGCATATAAGGGCATCAAGCTGGTGGGCTTCCACCACCGTTTCTATACAATCTGCTATAAGCTCCCTTGATGGAAGAGAGTAGTGCATTCCATAGTGCCCCATAGCTATACCATCATCCACACCTATCACGTTAAACTCTATAGGAACGCCGCCCGCTTTTCTAACCTCTTCCTTTATGGGCTGTACAAACTCCCTAAGATGTACATGACCGGGAATTATGTCTGTATAGGAATTTGCTATACCAATAAGGGGTTTATCAAAGTCCTCTTCTGAAAGCCCGCAAGCCCTAAGAAGCGCCCTATGTGGCGCCCTTTCTATACCTTTTTTTACCTTATCACTCCTATACATATTTAACCTCCTCACTTGGGTTCAAAGGCCTTCGTTTCAAGCCTTTGTATTCTTACAAGCATATCATCAATTATCTTCTTTTGGGATAAAGCCTTGTTTAGATCTCCTTTTATGTGGGAAAGCTCCATATAAACATAGTCAAGCCTTTTGTTGATTTCATCAATTCTTTGATTGACTCGCATTATCTCAGCTTTTAGCTCTGCCCTTGTTTCGTCTATCCTCATATTGGTATAGTCAAGCCTCTTGTTAACCTCGTCAATCCTTTGAGTGTTTTGTGCTATCTCCGCCTTTAATTCTG
>JBKBNZ010000127.1:0-2857 GCA_046294875.1 Aquificaceae bacterium
TAGGAAAAAAACTGTTTTCTTTGGAAAGGTTTAAAGTAAAGATGAAGCCGCAAACCTTTGGAAAGTTGTGATGCCCTTTCATAAGAAGCGTTAAACTTTTTTCTAAAGCTCTTTTTTAGTATATCTTCCATCCAACCAAAGCAGATGTTATACAAGCTTTCCATCCCCTCCCTTAAGGCATTGGTATTGAAAGGGTCAAGGGATAACCTTGCGATCCTTGCTACATTGGAGGCTCTCCATGATAATGATTATATCAACGCCTACGGCGAAAGCCCTTCTGAGGACCTAACATATTCTTCCGTAAGAAAGCTCATATAAAACTTTCTTTGAAGGGAATATATTCTTTATATTATGCTACAGGTGGAGCTTGTAAAAGACCAAGAGTTAAGCGCAGAGGATATAAGGGTGCTTCAGGAGGAGATAAGAAGGCTTGCA
This sequence comes from Aquificaceae bacterium, assembly GCA_046294875.1. Taxonomy (GTDB): domain Bacteria; phylum Aquificota; class Aquificia; order Aquificales; family Aquificaceae; genus Pampinifervens. The sequence goes on from JBKBNZ010000127.1 coordinate 436, forward strand.
AAGGAAAAGAATGCCATCCTCCTTGCCCATTACTACCAAAGGCCAGAGGTGCAAGATATAGCAGACTTTGTTGGGGATTCCCTTGAACTTTCCCGAAAGGCTTCTCAAACGGATGCGGATATTATAGTCTTTTGTGGTGTGCGTTTTATGTGCGAGACGGCAAAGATAGTAAACCCTACCAAAAAGGTTTTACATCCCAATCCAGAATCTGGATGCCCTATGGCGGATATGATAAGGGCGGAGGATGTATTGAGATTAAGGGAAAAACATCCTGACGCAGAGGTGGTAGCCTACGTTAATACCAACGCAGAGGTAAAGGCAGTTTCCCACGTGTGCGTGACCTCCGCCAATGCTATAAGGGTGGTGCAAAAATTGGAAAGTAAAAGGATCATCTTTATACCAGACCAAGCCCTTGGCAACTGGGTAAAAAGACATGTGCCCGATAAGGAGTTTATAATATGGCAAGGCTTTTGCCCGCCACACTTTGAATTTACAGCAAAGGAAGTTTTAAAGTTAAAGGAACAATACCCAGAAGCCAAAGTAGCGGTACATCCCGAATGCCATCCAAAGGTGATAGAGCTTGCAGACTTTGTAGGCTCTACTTCCCAGATAATAAACTATGCCACCACCTGCGAAGCCCATAAGGTCATAGTGATAACAGAGGTGGGCTTAAAGCATACCCTTTTAAAGAAAAATCCCAACAAGGAATACATCTTTCCCGAATCCATGAACTACTGCGGTACAGTTTATTGCTGTACCATGAAGGGCATAACCCTACCAAAGGTCTATCAAACCTTAAAGGAGGAGATAAACGAAGTGACACTTCCAGAGGATATTATAGAAAGGGCAAAAAGGCCTATATTAAGGATGTTGGAGCTTTCATGATAGAAAGGAGAAAAACAAGGCAGATAGAGGTAGGTTGGGTAAAGGTAGGCGGTGATGCCCCGATAGTGGTGCAGTCTATGACTTCTACAAAGACCCACGACCTCCAAGCCACCCTTGAGCAGATAAGAAGACTTTACCAAGAGGGATGCGAGATAATAAGGGTGGCAGTTCCCCACGAGGAAGATTTAGAAGCTCTCCCGGAGATAGTTAAGAACTCGCCCATGCCTGTGATCGCGGATATACACTTTGCACCATCCTATGCCTTTAAATCCATGGAAAAGGGGGTACATGGTATAAGGATAAATCCCGGAAACATAGGAAAGGAAGAGATCGTAAGAGAAATAGTAGAAGAAGCCAAGAGGAAAAAGGTAGCTATAAGGATAGGCGTGAATTCGGGCTCCCTTGAAAAGGAGTTGCTTGAAAAGTATGGCTTTCCCTGTGGAGAGGCCCTTTTTGAAAGTGCCATAAGATGGTCGGAGAAGTTTGAAAAGTGGGGCTTTTACAATTTTAAGGTTTCCATAAAGGGCTCTAACGTGCTTGAAAACATAAAGGCAAACGAGCTTTTTGCCAAATACACAGACATACCCCTCCACATAGGCATAACAGAAGCGGGTATGGGATTAAAGGGAATAGTTAAATCCTCCGTGGGAATAGGTATATTACTTTACAAGGGCATAGGAGATACCATAAGAGTTTCTTTAACCGACGACCCCGTGGTGGAGGTTCAAACCGCATATGCCATTTTGCAGTCCTTGGACCTTAGAAGAAGGGGGCTTGAGATAATCTCCTGTCCTACCTGTGGGCGTATAGAGGTGGATCTACCAAAGGTGGTGAAAGAGGTAGAGGAAAAACTAAAACACATAGATAAACCTCTAAAGGTAGCTATAATGGGCTGTGTGGTAAATGCCATAGGGGAGGCAAAAGAGGCAGACCTTGGGCTTGCCTGTGGAAGGGGCTTTGCTTGGCTCTTTAAAGAAGGCAAGCCTATCAAAAAGGTAAAAGAAGAAGAAATGGCGCAGGTTCTACTGGAGGAAATAAGCAACTTTGAAAACAGCATCACCAAAAGCCATGGTTAAAATTAACTTCATAAGTAAAAAGAGTATAGGCTTCTGCTTCTTGGGGCAGAGGCTAAGGGCTTCCCAAATAAAGCTTGCTGGGACTGGGAAGCATCATACCAACACTTTGCCAATTGGGTGATAAAACATGACAGAAAAGGAAAAGTACGAAAGGCTTATGCAAAAGGCACAACTAATAGAAGACAATCTGCAGATAGACTTTGTTATCCTTGACCTTTCACCCAAGTGGATGAAATGCAGAAGAACCAAAAGGCTTGTTTTCCAATTCCATAAACTTGGTCAGGAAGAGGGCACGACCGCCTGCGGCAAAAAATTGGAAAAATACCAAATACTACCCGATAGGCAAGAAAAACTGGTTATAACCCAGGTTAATATGATGTTGGGAGGGCTCGGACTTTTGGTGTTTTTTGACCTATGCCCTGAATGTTTTGGGAATATAAACAGGTGTACGCCTTTGGAGG
>JBKBNZ010000128.1:0-2838 GCA_046294875.1 Aquificaceae bacterium
ATAAATAAAATTTTAATCATGTTTGCAATATAAAAGCCTTCTTATATTTACATAAACTATGGAAAAGTTTGTGGAAATACCCTTGGACCTTGCTCAAAGGTGTGTTAAATGTGCCTTGTGTAAATCTGTGTGCCCCACATACCCATATATAGAAGAAGAGGCGGGCTTTGCCCGTGGAAGGCTTGCCCTTGCACAAATGGTAGTCGAAGGAGAATTGCCCCTAAATTCCGAGGTTGCAAAGCAGTGGGATGCCTGTGCCATGTGTAGAAGGTGCGAATGGATATGCCCCAATAACGTGGAATACAAAGAAATCATGGTCAAGGCAAGAAATTTACAAAGGGAATCTTTGGGAAAGGGTGTGGTAAAAAGCTTTGGTTTAAAGTCCTTAGAGCTTTTACAATCCAAAGGTGGAAGATATTTTACAAGGCTTGCGGGAAAGCTTATGGAGCCTTTACCTTTCAAGGAGATAAAAACTCCTTTTCCTACGGGAGCAGTCAAGTTTATGCCAAAACCTACGGCAAAGGCCTTTGGTTTAAGGGGGAAGGTCTTTAAGGCTGAGCAGGAAAAGGGAAAGCTTCTTTTCTTTACGGGTTGTATGATAGACGCCTTTTATGGAAAAACGGGTGAAAACGTTGTAAAGCTTATGAACAGAGCTGGTTATACGGTAATAGTGCCCGAGGATATAAAATGTTGTGGAGCACCCCATTATTACTCTGGGGATACAGAAACCTTTGAAAAGCTAAAAAAGCATAACGTCAAAGAGATGGAAAAGTATGACTTTGACGGGATTGTGGTGGCCTGTCCCACGTGCGGTGGGGCACTTCAAGAGGACTATAAACTTTCCAGGCCTGTTTACGACTTTGCACAGATAGTCTTCAAAAGCCCCTTGAAGTTCAAAGGTTCTGGTAAAAGCTTAACCTTTCATGTGCCTTGCCATTCTTATAGCGCTATGAAGGTAAGTGATAAGGTCTTTTACCAAGTTATGGAAAGGATTGAAGGTGATGTGGTGAAAAGAGCCCAAAAGGATAAATCTTGTTGCGGTTTTGCAGGCCTTTTCTCCATAAACAATCCAAAGCTATCGGACAACATACAAAGAGAAAAGATAGAAGACCTAAAGAACACACAGGCGGAACTTATTCTTACCACCTGTCCGGGTTGTGTTTTGAACCTAAAAGACGGTGTTAAAAAGCACAAAACAGGTCAAGAGGTTATGCATTTGGCAGACTATCTGGCGGACAACGTGTTATAATTTACCGCCATGCGCATATTGGTAACAGGTGGTGCAGGATACATAGGCTCTCATATGGTTAAACTCCTTGGAGAGCAGGGTTATGAAGTTTTAACAATAGATAATCTTTCCGAGGGCAACCCTTGGACAGTTCTCTATGGAGAACTAAGGGTAGTAGACCTTTTAAACTACAAAGCCCTTGAGGAGGTCTTTTTGGAGTTCAAGCCAGAGGCAGTGATCCACTTTGCCGCAAAGGTAAAAGTACCAGAAAGTGTAAGAAAGCCTTTGCTTTACTATGAAAACAATTTTATGGGCACCCTTAATCTACTTCAAGCTATGCAAAGGGCTGGCACGAAGTATTTAGTTTTCTCTTCTACGGCAGCCCTTTATGGAATACCCCAAAGGATACCTGTAAAAGAGGAAGATCCAACGGAGCCTATAAATCCTTATGGCTGGAGTAAGCTTTTTGCAGAAAGGGCAATAAAGGACTTTGCCCCTATAAGCGGTATAAACTATGCCATCCTAAGGTACTTTAACGTTGCCGGCGCAGACCCAGAGGGTAAAATAGGCCAAGTAAGCAAGGAACCAACCCATCTTATACTAAGGGCTGTAAAAGTTGCCACAGGTCAAATACCTTATCTTGAAGTCTTTGGTACCGATTACCCCACTTCTGATGGTACTTGTATAAGGGATTTTGTGTATGTGATAGACTTATGCCAAGCTCATATAAACGCTTTGGAGTATCTTCAAAAGGGGGGAAAGAGCGATACTTTTAACATAGGCTATGGAAGGGGTTATTCGGTGCTGGAGGTAATTCAAAAGGTAAAGGAAGTTTCTGGAGTAGATTTTAAAGTGGTTTATGCGAGCAGGCGAGAAGGAGACCCACCAGCTCTTGTAGCGGACAATACTAAAGCAAAAGAGGTTTTAAAATGGCAGCCAAAGTACGACGACCTAAGCTTTATCATACAAACCGCTCTAAACTGGGAAAAGAACTATATTTATCCTAAATGATAGAGCTGGAGCTTTTGGAGAAGTTGAAAGAGATAAAGGATCCAGAAATACCCATAGATATAGTTAATCTTGGGCTAATCTACGGCATTCTTGTAAAGGATAAGGTAGCATACATAGATATGACATTAACAGTTCCCTCATGCCCCGCAAAAGGCTTTTTTGCTCAGCACATAAGGGATCATCTCCTTAAAAACTTTCCACAATTGAAGGATGTTGTGATAAACTTTGTATTTGAACCTGCTTGGAGCAGGGATAAGATCTCCGAAGAGGGTTTAAAGAAGCTTAGGAGTATGGGATGGAATATTTGAAGGACAAATTTAGGGCTTTGGCGGAGGCTATTGAAAGGGAGTCCGTACTGGTACATCGTGCAGCCCTTATAGATGGCTACAGAGATCTGTACAAGCTTAGTAAATTTGGTATAGATAAGGTTATAAAGAAGGCTACCCAATATGGTGGTAAAAAGGGTGCTAAAATACTCAAAGAAAGGTATGGTATATACACCGATAGACTTGATGAAGCCCTTGAAATACTAACCGTTATAGCAGAATCTTCAAGGCTTTTGGACGTTTTTGAGTACGACCTTGACAGTATGGAGATAA
>JBKBNZ010000129.1:0-2740 GCA_046294875.1 Aquificaceae bacterium
TTATGATAGTTATCACTTACATACTTACCGAATGGGCTTACAAATCACTCAAGACTGTTTAAGTTCCCTTCCTTTTTCTAATCTGACCTGTCTTCTTATGTAGTTCCATCAATTTTTTTCTCACAGTTTCATGAAATCTTTCTGCCTTTGTATCTGTTAGGATCTCTATTGCATCATCCACGGTATCAACGGTATATATGGAAAACTCACCCTTTTCTATGCTTTCAAGGACCTCATCGCTTAAAACAAGGTTATCGTAGTTTCTTTGTGGTACTATAACACCCTCCACACCTTTTAATCCGTAAATCTTGCACACTTTATAAAAGCCCTCTACCTTTTCCTTTATACCCCCTACAGGCTGTACGTTGCCAAGCTGATCTACAGAGCCCGTTATTGCAATATATTGCTTTAGGGGAACTTCTGCTATGGCGGAAAGGATAGCTAAGAGCTCTGCCATCGATGCGCTATCGCCTTCTACCTCATCGTAGCTTTGCTCAAATGTCAAGGTACAAGAAAGGTGCAAGGGAATATCCTTACCATACTTTCTACCTATATAACCGCTTAGTATTAAAACCCCTTTTGAATGTATAGGCCCGCTTAATTCCACTTCCCTTTCTATGTTTATAATTCCTCTATCGCCTATGTAGATGGATGCGGTTATCCTTGTAGGCTTTCCAAAGCTGTAATCTCCAAGGTCTATAACACTTAGACCATTTACCTGCCCTACTTCCTTCCCTTCAATGTTTAAAATTATCTTGCCCTCTTTTATTGCCCTTCTTATCTTCTCCTCTATCAGGTTAGACCTGTATATCTTTCTCTCTATGGCTTCCTTTATGTCCCTGCCCGTTATAAGCTTTCCATTACCAGAAAGGCTGTTGGCCTCTCTCATAATATCCACAAGATAACCAAAAATTATGTTGAACTTTTTCCTGCTTCCAGAAAGCTCAACGCCGTATTTAAAAAGCTCCGAAAGGGCATCCGCAGAAAGGTCCTTTATACCTTCTTCCTTTACTATCTTTTTAATTATCTGTGGGAAAGCATCTATAAGCTCCCTATCTATCTCCACTATGGGGTCAAAATCTGCCTTTATTTTAAACAGCCTCCTAAACTCTGGGTCGTAGTTGTACAAAAGATAATATAGATAAAGGTCGCCTATAAGCACCACTTTAAGGTCCGCAGGCAAAGGTTCTGGACTTATACCCACAAAGGGCAACAAGGTATCCTCAAGGGGATAAAGGGACATATATATTTTCTTATGCATAAGCGCCTTTTTAAAGGCATCCCACAGAAGAGGGGTCTTAAGAAGGTCTATTGCCTTTAGTACCAAATAGCCTCCTCTTGCCTTATGTAGGCTACCCGCCGATAGGCTCATATGGTCTGCATAAAAAACTCCCATCTCCGCCGTATAAAAGATCTTTCCAAAAAGACTTTGAAAGGTGGTGATCTCGGAAAAAACTACAGGTGTTCCCTCAAGGTCTGAGTTATCTACTAAAACATTCACTCTAAAGGGATTAAAGGATTTTTCCAGCATCCTTTGAAAGGCTACGTTCCCCTTTGATGTATGCCAAGAGATGAAAAGCTCTACACTTTTCACAAGCTCTTTCTTTAACCTTTCTATATACTCAGATAGCCCATCGTAGGATATGTACTTTTCCTCAAACCTTGAAAACACCTTATCTACCACATATTTCGCTACACGGTTTCTAAGCTCCAATATCTGGTCGGATAGAGAATGGTCAAGCTCTCTAAGAGACCTTATATAGTCTCTAAACTTTTCTTCAAACTCAGATAGGTTTCTCTCATAGCTTTCTTGAAGCCTTGGGTTTGTGTAAAGCTCTTCCTCTGTTATGACCCTCCTTCCTACCAAGGGCAGAAGTTTTATACCTGCCGGTGTAAACGCCACACCTAAGCCGTACCTTTGGGCTTCCTCTGTAAGTCTTTGTATTACCTTCTCCTTTTGACTTTCTATCTTCTTTGTTATCCTTGATACTTCTTCTTCGTATTCTTTGCTCTCAAAGGCCTTTGGTATCTCTTCCTTTAGAGTTTCTATCGCCCTGTCTATATCTTGAGAAAAGGCTTTTCCCATACCTGCAGGCAAAAGTAAGGGTTTTGGCTTTAGGGGATTGTCAAAGTTATTAACATAGCATATGTCCTCTGGCTTCTTTTTATCCTTTGCGACCTTTCTAAGGGCGTTCAGCGTGTATATGGTTCTTCCAATGCCTTCGGGACCAGAAACGTACAGGTTATAGCCCTCCAGCTCCGTCTTTAGTGCAATATCAAAAGCAGACTTTACCCTATCTTGGCCGGGGAACAGCTCTTTAGCCTCTACCTCTTGAGTGGAATAGTGGTATAGATGCCCATAGACTAAATCTTCCTTTGATAACTTTCTTGTAGCCACCTTAGGTTGCCTTCTTTATCTCTCTTCCTATTTTTTCTTCCACGGATTTTACCTTACTTTGAAGCCTGCCTGACTTGCCCTCTCTGTAGTCTATCTTCATAGTTATGGAAATGCGAGGACAATCCTTTTTTAGGGCTTCAAAGCCCTCCTTCAAAACAGCCATAACCTCATCCCAGCTTTCTCCCTCAACTATGGTACCCATGGGAGTAAGCACGTAGGGCAAGCCAGACCTGTCCACGATATCCACAACCCTTGCCACGTATTGGCTTACGCTTTCACCCTTCCCCAAAGGTGTCATACTTACAAAAACAAGCACGCTCATGGCTATAATATTTTACAAGT
>JBKBNZ010000130.1:0-2736 GCA_046294875.1 Aquificaceae bacterium
GATAACATCTCGTAGGTCTTTTTCTAAATGGGGCTCTTTTTCCATAAACTTAAGGGCAAGGTCTTTTGCCCTTTCTAAAAGGGCTCTATCTTGGGCTCTTGAAAGGCTTGCCACCCAAAAGCCAAAGTATCCCGACTGAGATTCACCCAAAAGCTCCCCCGGCCCCCTTATCCTTAGGTCTTCTTCTGCTATCTCAAAGCCGTTGTTAGACCTTACGAGTACCCTTAACCTTTTTAGGGCTTCTGCGTCTTTTTTTACGTCCTCGGGCACCACAAGGTAGCAGAAGCTTTGCAAGTCTGACCTGCCTACTCTTCCTCTAAGCTGGTGAAGCTGTGAAAGTCCGAACCTATGGGCAGACTCTATTATCATAAGGGTTGCATCGGGCACATCTACACCCACCTCCACCACCGTGGTAGATACAAGAACATGCCCCTCTTTTTTAAACTTCTCCATAACTTGCCTTTTTTCCTCCTCCTTTAGTCTTCCGTGCATAAGGAGTATCTGTCTGTCTGGCAATAAGCTTTTCCACCTTTCATACTCTTTCGTGGCAGACTTTAGGGCTAACTTTTCCGACTCCTCTATAAGGGGGTATATAACATACACCTTGTGCCCTTTTGAAAGCTCTTCTTTTACCACCTTTAAAAGCTTTTCGAACTCCGATTCAAAAAGCAGCTTGGTTATTACGGGCTTTCTGCCCTTTGGCATTTGGTCTATGATGGATACGTCAAGGTCTCCGTATAGGGAAAGGGCTAAGGTTCTGGGTATGGGCGTGGCGCTCATAACAAGGCTGTGGGGATAAAAGCCCTTGCCCTTTTCCAAAAGTACCTTTCTTTGCATTACTCCAAATCGGTGCTGCTCGTCTACGATGGCAAAGGCAAGCTGCTTGAATTCTACGCCCTCCTCCAAAAGGGCGTGGGTGCCGATTAGTATATGAATGTTTCCCTTTGAAGTATGATAAAGCACGCTTTTTCTAAGGCTTCCTTTTACAGAGCCTGTAAGGAGTCCTACCCTTATACCCAAAGGCCCCAAGAATTTTTTAAAGTTTTCGTAGTGCTGTTGTGCCAATATTTCTGTTGGAACCATAAGAGCTGTTTGATATCCCTCTTTGGCAAAGGTGTAAGCCACCGCCATGGCAACGACTGTTTTCCCGCTTCCCACATCTCCCTGCAAAAGCCTATTCATTGGCTTGTTGAGTTTTATATCTTCAAGGATCTCTCCTATTACCCTCTTTTGGGCTTGGGTGAGCTCAAAGGGAAGGCTTTTTAAAAACTCCTCTATTCTCTTCTCTGGCTCTTTTAGGGCTATGGCCGGCAGGCCTTTTATCTGTCTTTTTACAAGCTGTAAGACAAGCTGGAAAAGAAAAAGGTCTTCAAAGATCAGCCTTTTTTGGAAGGGCGTGGAAAAGTTGTTTAGCTCTTCCTCTTGGGCTTTTGTCGGCCTATGGACAAGGTAAAGGCTTTCTCCTATGGGGGGCAGGTTTAACTCTTTTAGTATATCCTCAGGCATATACTCGGGCATGTATTTGGCATACTCGGAAAGTTTATAAAGGGCTTTCCTAAGGAGCTGGTGTCTTTTCCTTGCAGAGATGCTTTTTAGCTCTCCATCCGCCCTTATGTAGTAGAAGGGGACTATGCTTCCCGCCTCTTCCTCTTTTAGTATCTCTGGATGAACCATATACTTCTCGCCTTTGAATTCCTTTAGCTTTCCATAAACTATGATCTCGCTTCCCTTTCTGTAGCCATAAAGGGCTTTTTGGTCTTTGTACCTAAACCTTAAAAAAAGCGTTCCTGTGGGGTCTTCTGTTTGCACCCAGGCGGGGTATCTTTCCTTTGGGTCAAATCCTGTGGCTACTACCTTTACCTTAAGGGCTACCTTTTGGCCTGGCTTTGTGGTTTTTATGGAGTTTATCAATCTTCTGTCTTCGTACCTTTGGGGCACAAACCAAAGGGCAGAATAAAGGTCTTTTATGCCAAAGGATTTAAGCAGCTTCTTTTCCTTTTCTTCAAGTATCCTTAGGTCGTCTATGGCTTTAAAAAAAGCCCTTAAGGGCTTTTTCTCCACCTTTGAAAAATCCACCTCAAGGGACGAGCTACCCATCCTTAGTCTTTCTTCAAGGCTTTTCAAAAGGGCTATGCGCTTTTCCAAGGGAAGGCGGTCAAAATCCTTTAAAAGCTCCAAATAGGTACTTTCGAGATAGTCCTTTAAAAGGTTAAAAAGGTAAAGACCCACCCCTATGCTTCTTTTTAGCTTTTTGTAGTCATCCTCCAAAAGCTCTTTTATTTGCCTTTTTGCCTTTTCTATCCTTTCCATCTAAGCCCTTTAAAGAAGCTCCTTAAAAGCTCTTGGGCGCTTTCCACGGGCAGGTATTCCCAGCTTACTCTATGGTTAAAGGAAGGCTCCTCCAAAAGGTTAAACCTACTCATAACCGCTCCATACCTTTCATCGGGGGCAAAAAAGACCACCCTTTTTACTCTATATAATACCATGGCATAGGCACACATGGGACAGGGCTCAAGGCTAACATAAACCTCACAACCATACAGATACTTTTCGTCAAGCCTTTTGGAAGCCTCTTTCAAAGCCAACATCTCCGCATGGGCGCAAGGGTCTTTTAATTCTTCCACCCTGTTGTGGGCTTTTGATAAAAGTCTTCCATCCTTTACCACCACACAACCCACGGGCACCTCCCCCCTTTCAAAAGCCCTCTTTGCCTCCAAAAGACATAGCTCTATAAAA
>JBKBNZ010000131.1:0-2692 GCA_046294875.1 Aquificaceae bacterium
CCACCTCACCATCCTTAGTCTAATAAAATAGTTTATTCATGGAAAATATCAAGTGGGTTCTGCAACGTTTAAAAACCTATTGGCATTACATTCTTTTAAGCCTTTTGGGTTCTTTCTTTGAAGCTACGGGCACTGCAGGAGTAAGCCTTCTTATAAAGTCTTTGGTGGATAAGGTATTTCTTCTAAAGGAAAGCGAGGAGATATTAAAGATAGTTTTAATGCTTTTGGGCTTTGTGATCCTTAGTCAGCTGGGTAATTTCATGGTTAGCTTTTTCTCCAACCTTTATACAGAGATGGAGTTGATGAAATTGAGGAAAGAAGCCTTTGAAAGGCTTCTAAAAGTAGATTACTCTGCCTTTTTGGGTGTTTTGCCGGGAGAGTTTGCTTCAAGGGTGCTTTCCGACATGAACCTTTATAGACAGCTCATAGGCTCCTACGTTATCAAACTTCTAAGAGATCCTATAACGGTGCTTTTCTTGGTGGGTGTGCTTATTTACAGAGACTGGCTTTTGACCCTTAGCCTTTTTTTGCTGGTTCCAGTTCTTTTCTTTGCAATAAGGTACTTTGGAAGTAAAAGGGGTAAATATATAGAAAGGGCTCAAAAGGGCTATGCCAACGTTGCCGATAAACTTTTTAGCTCCTTTATAGGCTTTGAAAGTATAAGAAGTTTCAAGGCAAAAGGTATGTTTGAGGAGCTATTCCAAGACCTTAACAAAAAACTCTTCAGGTCTAACCTAAAATCTCAGCTTTACTCCATATTAAACTCGGTTTTCAGCTACACTTTTGGATACCTAGTGGTTGCCTTGGTTATACTTTACGGCGGATACAGAATAGCAGAGGGCAGCCTTACACCCGGTGATTTTATATCCTATTTGACTGCTTTGGTGTTTCTACAAACTCCCCTTATGGAAACCCAAAAGGGCTTTATGGAGGTAAGGTCATCCCTTCCTGTGGTAAAAAGGGTAAAGGAAGTCTTAGAGCTAAAGGAGGAAGAAGAAGGCCGTGTAAGCTTAAAAGACTTTAAAGAAACCTTAAAGGTTGAAAACTTAAAGGTAAAGCTAAAGGAGAAGGTGCTTTTGGAGAATATAAACCTTAGCATTAAGAAGGGGGAAAAGGTAGGTATAATGGGGGATACGGGCTCGGGTAAAAGCACCCTTCTTAGGGCTTTGGCGGGCTTTTTGCCCTACGAGGGTAGTATAAGGCTTGATCATGTGGAGATTACTCAGGTAAGGAAGGAAGACCTAAGAAATCTACTACTCTTTTTGTCTCAGGAGCCCTTTGTTTTTCCCGGTAGTGTGAGGGAAAACTTAGCCGTGGCTGGCGAATTTTCAAAGGAGGAATATTGGAAAGCTTTACATTTGGCAGGTTGTGACTTTGTGAAAGACCTCGACCAGCAAATTGATCCCAAAAGCCTTTCTGGCGGAGAAAGACAAAGAATCGCCCTCGCAAGGATCTTTTTAAAAACTCCTCAAATACTTCTCCTTGACGAAGCAACCTCTGCCCTTGATGCCAAAAAAGAAGAAGAGGTCTTAAACAATCTTTTTTCCCATTTTAGAGACAAGACCTTTCTAATAGTGGCTCACAGGTTTTCTAACCTTTTAAAGTGTGATAGGGTAATGGTCTTAAAAGAAGGTAAAATAGTCTTTGAGGGAAAGCCTAAGGAGGCTATTGATTATTTCCTTAGGTCTTGAAAAAAGGGGATACGTATATATTTAATGAATAGCAATTCAGGAGGTTTTTTCATGTGTAAAGAATGCGGCTGCCATGTGGAAAACCATCAAGAAAAAAGCTCCGAAGTTAATCTTTTCAAAAGGATCTTAGAAAAAACGATCTACAGGCGGAGGAAAACAGAAGGCATTTTGAAGAGCATGGTGTGTTTGCCATAAACCTTATGTCCTCACCGGGAGCAGGGAAAACTTCTCTTCTGGAAAAAACCATAGAACTTTTAAAGGACCTTAACATAGGTGTGATAGAGGGAGACCTTGAGACGGACATGGATGCTCAAAGGATAAAAGCAAAAGGAGCTCCGGCGGTGCAGATAAGCACAGGGTCTGCTTGCCACCTTGATGCCTTTATGGTACACAAAGGACTTCATGAGCTCCCCCTTGAAGACCTTGACCTGGTTTTTATAGAAAATGTGGGCAACCTTGTGTGTCCTGCCTCCTACGATGTAGGTGCTCACTGTAATGTGGTGCTCCTTTCTGTGGTTGAAGGTGATGATAAGCCCGAGAAGTATCCAGTGATGTTTAAAAATGCACAGCTTATGGTTATAACAAAGGTAGACCTTTTACCCTTTGTGGATTTTGACGTGGATAGGGCTATAACCTCCGCAAGAAAGATAAACCCCCATATGGATGTAATTAAGCTTTCTTCAAAGACTGGAGAAGGTATAGAAGATTGGTTGGACTATTTAAGGTTCAAGGTAAAGGTTTATAGAAAAAGCTTGGTATGAAAGCCTTGTGGCTTCAAAAATTGGCATGTTGTGGAAATACTCACTCTCTTTTAAATTACGAAGCGCCGAAGGTACCCTTTGAAAAACTAAGCTTTATCTACCATCCATTGTGAAAAGTTTAACGGGGTGGCAGAGAAGGCTCTCCTTGGGCTTAGAAAAGAGTTTCATGCACGGATGATACTTAGAAGTTTTGACCTTTGTTCTGTATGTACAACGCATTGAGGAGGTTGTATGAAAAGG
>JBKBNZ010000132.1:0-2671 GCA_046294875.1 Aquificaceae bacterium
ATAGGCTTGTTGTGGCTGTTAGGTATTCTCCGGATAATCTATGGCAAGCAAGAGTCTATGCCACTATAGGTTTGACTTTGTTATATATGAATAGAGAAAGTGAAGCTATATCTTACTTTGAAAGGGCTAAAAGGATCGACCCAAGGAACGAGATATTAGTGGTTTATTACGATGAAGGTAAACCTGGGAAAGGTCCTAAAAAGATAAAAAGAAGACCAAAGGACAGGGAGGGCTTTGAGATAACTCTAAGATGGCTTGATTAAGGTATCTGATCTACATACTTTTTACTAAGCTGAAAAAGCCTTTGAGCCAATTTCTTTGCCTCTTCCTTTTTGGGATAATGGGGATCGTCCAACAAAAAGCTATTGACCTTTCCTCTTACGTACGCCCTGTAGCTTTTGAAAAAGGGTAAAAAGATCTCAAATTCCTCGTCCTCCGTGGTGATTCTATACTCTTCTTCATAGACCTTTGAAAGGTCTTGCCTTCCATAAAGGTCAAGCTCCATAGACAAAAAGCACATATCGTTTAACATATCGCCGCATCTAAAGCGGTCGTTAAACTCAATACAATCAAAGACACATATACCCTCTTCAAGAAATGCCACGTGTTCAAGCCTTATATCTCCGTGCCCATCCCTTATACGTCCATCCCTTATACGCTTTCCAAAAAGATCCTTGTATTTTTCATAAAAGTAATCTGTCTTTTCCCTTATAAACTCGTAATCTTCCTTACTTATGGTTACGCCTATGTATTTTTCTGTTTGCATAAAGTTTTCGTCCGTATTGAATTTCATAACCTCAAGCCTTCCAAAATCATCCTTCCTTTCAGCTCTTAGGTGAAACTGGGCTATATGCTTGGCAAGCCTTTCTATATCCTCTTGGGATATCTTTGAAAGCAAGTTTTTCAAAAGGCTTTCTTCTGGAATTTTCCTCATCTTTACAGCATACTCTACAGGGTTTGAGGCATCCTCTATCACATATCTATCCTTTACAAGGCTTATGGGCACAACTCCAAGGTACACCCAAGGACATAGTCTTTTGTTTAACTCCACCTCTCTTTTACAATTCTCTAACCTTTTCTCAAGGGTGGAATAGTCCAAAAAGCCAAAGTTTACCGGCTTTTTTATCTTATAAACCACATCCTTTGAGACCAAAACCCAGCTGGTATGAGTTTGAAGTATTTTAGCTTCAAGACTTTTTGAGAGCTCCTCAATCATAAGAAAATTTTAACACCAACTGTAATATCTCCCCTCTCATATTTCTGTAGCTTGCTCTGTTTGCTACAAGCATGGCGGTTGAAGTGGTTATTTCCTCTATAACCACCAGGTTATTCTCCCTTAGAGTTCTCCCCGTTTGCACCAAATCTACTATAAAGTCGGAAAGTCCTATCAAAGGAGCCAACTCCACAGAGCCACTAAGGGGTATTACCTTACACTTTACTCCCTTTTCTGCGAAAAACTCTTGGGTTATGCGGGGATATTTGGTAGCCACCCTTAAATAGGAGCTTTTCCTGTATTTTTGCTTACTTTCCTCTTTTCCGGCCACCACTATTCTACAAAAGCCTATTCCAAGGTCGTGCAAGGTATAAAGGTCTGGCTTGGTTTCCAACAAAACATCCCTACCCACCACGCCAAGGTCTGCCACTCCATTTTCCACATAAACGGGCACATCAAAGGGCTTTACCAACAAAAACTCAAAATCTCCAACTCTTAGACTTAACTTCCTTCCCTCTTCCAACCTTTCCTTTATTATTCCCTTTTTTAGAAAAAGCTCTACCGTTTCCTCAAAAAGCCTACCTTTTGGAAGAGCAACCCTTAACATGCATAGAGTATATTATCACAAAGCCCTAAGGGTTATTTCCCCCACTTGGAAGCTTTTAACACCTTCCTGTGTTAAAAGAAGCAAACTACCGTCCTTGTCTATACCTTGGAGCAATCCTACCACTGGCTCTGGCGTGTAAAGGATTACCTCTGAATCTTTAAACAAAAGCCTTTGCTCTATATTTTCTTTGAAAGCTAAAAAGCCCCTTTGAGAAAGCAACTCTATAGCCTTTTCTATGTGATCTAAAAGGTTCAACAAAAAATCCACCTTGTTATAGGTCTTTCCGCTTATCTTTCGTAGGGATATGGCTTCAAGGTCTTTGGGAAAGTCCTCCTGGTTTAGGTTTATACCTATGCCTGCTATTATTCTGTCTTTTAGCTTTTCTGTTAGTATGCCGCACAACTTTTTACCTTGCACATAAACATCATTGACCCACTTTATGGCAGGCATAAAGCCAAGGCTTTTAACATAGTCCGACACAGCCTTAGATAATACCAAAGGTAAGGTGTTTTCATCCTTTATGCCCTGCGGTAAGGAAAAGCTAAAGTATAAGCCCCCTTCTTGGGAATGCCACTGCCTGCCAAGCCTTCCCCTTCCTTTTGTTTGCCTATTGGCTACTACCACACTCCAAAGGGGCAAACTCTTTTCTTTTAAAAAGTCCTGCGTAGAAGAAACTTCTTCCAACCAAAGGAGAAGAGAAAACATTTATAAAATTCTAACAAATATCCCCTATAATCAAAAACCATGCGCCGAGTGAGAAATTATCGCTAAAGCTTATATGGTCAAAGGTATGGATGCCTGCGCTACCAGATTTTAATATTTTTTAAGCGGGGGTTCTTGGAGAACTCCTA
>JBKBNZ010000133.1:0-2529 GCA_046294875.1 Aquificaceae bacterium
TTATAATAGTATAATCTCAATATGCTTATCTTTGATCTTTCCTCAAAAGGAAAAAAGGGCTACCAACTCCCAAAGCTTGACGTAGATGAAATAAATCTAAAGGAATACCTTGGAGAGTACTACAGAGAAGACCTAAAGCTTCCAGAGGTATCTGAGTTAGAGGTGGTAAGACACTACACAAGACTGTCTCAACTCAACTATGCGATAGACACCACCATAGTGCCCTTGGGATCTTGCACTATGAAATACAACCCACGCATAAACGAAGAGTTAGCAAACACAGACCTTTTGAAAAACATACATCCCATGAGCCCTTATGAATATACCCAGGGCGTTTTAAAAATGATGTACCATCTAAAGGAAATCCTTAAAGAGATAGGAGGCTTTAAAGAGGTTTCCTTGCAACCCGCCGCAGGTGCCCACGGTGAGTTTTTGGGACTTTTGATGATCCATGCCTATCACAAGGACAGGGGAAACCACCATAAAAGGTTAGTGCTGATACCCGATACATCCCATGGTACAAACCCAGCAAGCGCCAGCCTGTGCGGTTATGAAGTTATAACCGTCAAAAGCGATAGACAGGGTGAGCTTGATTGGGAAGATTTTCAAAAAAAACTTACAGACCAAGTAGCTTGCTTGATGATAACCAACCCCAACACCCTTGGGATCTTTGAAAGAAAGATAAAGAGGATAGCAGAGGCTTTGCACGAAAAAGATGCCTTGCTTTACATGGATGGTGCCAATATGAACGCCCTTGTAGGTATGGCAAAGCCCGGTGATTGGGGGGTGGATGTGATGCACTTTAACCTTCATAAGACCTTTTCCACACCTCATGGCGGTGGTGGTCCCGGTGGTGGAGCCGTAGGAGTTTCCGAAAGACTGCAAGACTATCTACCGGTTCCGCAGGTGGTCTTTGACGGAAAAGAATACAAGCTTGATTGGAACAAGCCAAAAAGTGTGGGTAAGATCCTTACCTTTTATGGGCATTCTGCCATCATGCTTAGAGCCTTGCTCTACCTTTTATCCTGCGGTTATGAGTTGGAGAAGGTGGCAAAGTATGCGGTGTTAAACAGTAACTATTTAAAACACCTTTTAAAGGAGCTATTCCTCGATCCCTATGAGGGAGAGCCCCGTATGCACGAGTTTGTCCTTTCTGCTCAGAATCTACTCAAATACGGAATAAACGCCATGGATATAGCAAAAGCTCTGCTGGATAAGGGCTTTTATGCACCCACAGTATATTTCCCCCTCACAGTAAAAGAAGCCCTTATGATAGAACCTACCGAAACGGAGAGTTTAATATACCTTGAAAGCTTTGCAAAAGCCCTAAGGGATATAGTAGAGGGAGCAAAAGAGAACCCTCAAGCTGTAAAAGAATCACCCAAAAAGACACCAGTAAGAAGAATAAAAGAGGCTCAAGCTAACAGAAATCCCATACTTAAAGCCTCATGGGCATAACTACGCAAAGGTATGGGTCTTTCTCTCTATCGTCGGACTCAATAACCACAGCACTGTCTGGGTCTATTATCTTTATCCATACCTTGCTTACATCAAAGCTATTAAGAGCCTCTATAAGGTATCTACCGTTAAAACCTACTTCTACAGGCTCTCCGCTATAATCTACATCCAACTCATCCCTACCTTCTCCATACTCTGGGTCTGTTATCTCCAAAAGGGCCAAATGGTCGGAAAAGGTTATCTTTACAGGAAAGGCAGAAGACTCTGCTATACTGGAAAGCCTTTTTAGACTATCAAGAAGAGCGTCTTTATCTGCCAATACCTCATGGTTGAAGCTTGTGGGTATAACTGCCATGTAATCGGGATATTCGCCCTCTAAAAACCTTACAGAAAGCTGAAAATCCTCACCACTTAGATGTACAAAGGATTCATCCTTTCCACTGCTAACACGCCCAAGGTAATCCTCCAATAGCCCTTGTATTACCTTTAGGCTCTTTCTTGGGATCAAAAACTCCATAGGAAACTCACCCTCTCTCCAATATAGGGCAAGCCTGTGCCCGTCCGAGCCTACAAAGTGGGTTTTGCCATCCACTTCGTGTACGTAAAGCCCTTGTAAGGCATAACGGGAATCATCCTTTGATATGGCATATTCTACCTTGTCTATGGCCTTAATTAAATCAAGGGCTGGAAAATCTGCGGAAGCCTTAACCGATGGAAACTCTGGAAAATCCTCCGGATCAAGGGTTAACAGCTTAAAGGTACTTCTTCCACCGCTAAGGATAAGCTTGTCATCTTTCAATTCTGCAGATATGGAGGCGGTAGCTAAGCTTTTTATTACGCTCGTTAGCTTGTCCGCATTAACGGCTGCTTTGCCCTCTTGTTCTATTTGTGCTTTAAGGCTTATGGATAGAAAGTTTTCAAGGTCTGTAGCTTTTATGGTTAGCCTGTCCTCTTGCGCGCTCAACAGAAAGTTGTTTAGAATAGGTAAGGCAGACTTTTTCTCCGTTGCGTTTTTAGCCTTTTGTAAAGCAGAAAGAAACTCTCCTCTATCTACTTTGAACCTCATTGAAA
>JBKBNZ010000134.1:0-2472 GCA_046294875.1 Aquificaceae bacterium
AACAAGCTTTTCCTCAAAGAGCCCTGTGTATGTCTCTTCTTGGAGTGTACCTTTATCGCTTAATATCCCTTCAAAGATATCTTTTACAGGTTCTTCTTGAGTGGTCTTTCCTTGTGTGGAGACTAAATCTTTTAAAAGGTCTCTTGCGATATTCTCAACCTCGGGACTTGGTAAAGGTTGAGCTGGTGCCCTTTCAATAATTTCAACGATCTTTTTTATTGCCTTGTTTAATTCCGTCGTTCTCATAAAGGTATACTTTTCCGGAAGAGGTATGCTATCTACGTCTATGGTAAAAAGTTCATCCATGAGTAGAATATAGGGCTTTCTTTTTAGGTTCTCATCCCTTGACATATCCATTAAAGTCCTGTAAGCCAACATACCCGATATGGTGTCAAAGATAATAATATCTGCATCCTTTGCCTTTTCCATAGCTTCCTTTAGCGTCCTTATCTCCGTTATTTGCACTCTATTGGAGAGTGCTTCCTTTATATTTTTCAAGATTTCTGTATCAAAGGACACTATCAGAAGTTTGTTATATGTCTTTTTTGCAGTTTGAAGCTCTTTCTCAAAAGAAAAGGGCAGTTCTCTAAAGCCAACGGAAACCTCTTCCTCTGGACTACCCTTTGCTTCAGACGGAGGAAATAAGCCTTCCAAAGAAGGCCCCCTTTCTTGCAAAGCCATCCCTGTGCTTTCTGTAACCTCCTCGGGTTCCTTAAACAGAGCTTCCCTTATCTTTTTTGCTGCCTCATCTCTTATAAGCTTTACTTTTTTAGATGGAAGCAAGTTGTTCATGTCTACAGGAAATAGATCATCAACAAGAACGATATACTTTGGATCCTTATACTTTTGCTTGTAAAGTTGATTTATCTCTTCTTCGGATATAGAACCAGATACTGCATCGTAGATCACCACGTCTACAAAAGGGGAGGCAACGTTCAAAGCCTCTTCAACGTTTTTAACATCTGTTACATTGTACCCTTTTAGCGCTTCTTTGAGTTTACCAACCAAAGCTCTATCAAAGGAAACCAAAAGTATGTTCATTTCCTACCCTCCATTTTTTTTATTATATCTTCAATAAGCCTTTTTGATTCTTCTAAGCTTTCCTTTGGTATAACACTACTCATGGCCAATGTGGTCCTTAAAGCTTTTAAACTCTTTATTATAAGCTTTTCATCGTAAGACGGAATCCTCTTTACGGCTTCATTCGTAGTTATAACTTTATCTTCTTTTAAAGCTCCCGTTTGAGTTCTATCTTTAAGAAAAACTAAAACCAATCCAACTATGAGGAAAACTAACCCAGCAAGAGATACACCAAAGGTAAAGGGATTTTCAATAAGGGTATTTAGGTATTCTTCTACACTCATCCTTTTTGTGTATACAGAGACTTGCACTTCCCCTTTGCTATAGGTAGCGTAGCTAAGGTTCTCCGTGCTTGGAGATCTTGTTAAGGCGTTGTTTGACGTTATAATCTTTCCATCCCTCGTGGTTATGACAAAGATGTTTTCTGATGGGTTTGGTATTTTTATGGAGTTTTCCCCATTGTATAAACCATGGATAAAGGCAGAGACATTTTCGTTGACTTTCCTTAGCTTATTGAAAGAATACACATCAAAGGCCATCCACTGACCAAAGGAGGAAAGAATAAAACCAAGTATAATTAAAGCGATCCTCCAAAGCATATCACCCTCCAACGGTAAGTTCTTTTATGTATAAGGAAGGCGAGCCCACATTACCGTAAAACTTGAAGTCTTTGCCTACTTCAATTATAGACCCCCATAGGTCTCTTATATTACCTCCTATGACTACCCCTCTTACGCTCATATGTTTTTTCCCTTTTTTATATATTAAACCAGAAGCTCCCAAAGAAAAGTCCCCAGAAACGGGGTCTACCGTGTGAAGACCCATGAGCTCTGTTATTAAAAGTACCTCTGACTGATCTTTGAGCATCTCTTCAAGGCTTACCTCTCCCGGTTGGATATAAAGGTTTGTTATACCGGAGGAAGGCAGGCTTTTAAAGCTTTCCCTTATAGAGTTCCCTGTAGGTTCTTCCTTGGACTTTATAGCACTATAGCTGCTATGCAAAAAGCCTTTAAAAACACCGTCCTTTACAAGTACATTCCTTTGGGTTGGATAACCCTCCGCATCAAGAGGCAAACTCATAAACCCATCCTGTATTGTACCGTCATCCAAAAGGGTAAGTTTTTCGGAAAAAACCTTTTGTCCCTTCTTATCCTTTAAAAGGGTTTTGCCTTTAACCAAAGAATCGCCAAGGAATATGGGACTAAAGGCTTCCAAAAGCATGGCGGAAGTATCCCTGTATAGGATTACTGGGATCTTTTTGGTTTCAAAGGAAGAAGGCTTTAAAAGACTTGTTGCCTTAAATACCACATCCTCCACCATACTATCAAAGGGCATGCTGGATAAACTCCTTGAGCCTATATACTCGTAAGATATGGACTGGTCGTGGTCTTC
>JBKBNZ010000135.1:0-2465 GCA_046294875.1 Aquificaceae bacterium
TAACCTTTTTAAAGAGGTATTTGATCAAAAGCAAATAATCCTTTAAATGCCTTGTAATCAAAAATCTATGTTTTACATGTTCCCTTGCCCTTTTCCCTAAATCCTCTCTTAAACTTCTGCTTGCAAGAAGCTGTTTGACCCTAAAGGCTGCACCCTCTACCGTATTAACCAGATAACCTGTTAATCCATCCACTATCTGTCTCTTTATACCACCTGTATTACCACCTATGACAGCCTTTTCCTTCCACATGGCTTCAGCCACGACAAGCCCAAATCCCTCCATTATAGACTTTTGAAAAACCACCTGAGCTGACCTTTGTAAGGCATTTATCTCCAGATGACTGTCCGGCGGTAAGTTTAATTTGCCACTATCAGAAGCTTCATCAGATAATTATACAGTCCCTTCTTTTCTTAAGTTCTCCTTTGAAAGGATGTAGCTTTTCCTAACCAAGGCTCTGTTTAGGGCATCCACAAAGCCGTTTACGCTTGCCTTTATTATATCCACGTCTACACCTCTTCCGCTTGCCTTTACACCATCCAACTCAATCACAAGCCTTGATTCCGCCTGGGCGTCTGTGTTAGGTGTCAAAGCCTTTATAGAAAAGTCCAGCAAGGTGGGCTCCAAGCCGAGGGCTTTTTGTATGGCTTTTATGATGGCATCCACGGGACCATTGCCTACGGAAGAAGCTGTCCTTTCTTCGCCCTTAAAGGTCAAAACCACTGTGGCGGTGGGTAGGAGTTTATCTCCCGTCTGTACTTGGTAATGCAAGATCTTTATAGGCTCTTCTTCTTCATGTTTCATGAACTCTTCATACACAAGGGCTTCTATATCTTCCTCATAGACCTCCTTCTTTTTATCTGCAAGAGCCTTAAACTTTTCAAAGATCCTATCCAAGTCCTCCTCGGAAAATTCAAAGCCCATTTCTTTTAACTTGCTCTTTAAAGCATGCCTACCCGAGTGTTTGCCCAAAACTATGCGTGTGGAAGGGAATCCCACATCTTCCGGAGACATTATTTCATAGGTTAAAGGGTTTGACAGAACACCATGCTGGTGTATGCCCGATTCATGGGCAAAGGCGTTATCCCCCACAACTGCCTTGTTAGGTTGTACAAAGCTGCCCGTTATCCTGCACAGGAGTCTGCTTGTTTTGTATAGTTCCTTTGTGTTTATTCCCGTATAAAGGCCTCCAAAGAAATCCCTTCTTACCTTCAATGACATAACTATCTCTTCAAGGGCGGCATTTCCAGCCCTTTCCCCTATGCCGTTTATGGTGCATTCCACCTGCCTTGCGCCATGTTTTACCGCCATAAGAGAGTTTGCCACAGCCATCCCAAGGTCATCATGGCAATGTACGCTTATTATGGCTTTGTCTATGTTTGGTACGTTGTTTCTTATACCTTCTATAAGGTCTGCAAACTCTTCGGGGACTGTGTAGCCCACAGTGTCGGGTATGTTTATAACGGTGGCGCCAGCCTTTATAGCCTCTTCTATGATCTTATACAAAAAGTCCCTTTGGCTTCTTGTGGCATCCTCACAAGAAAACTCCACGTCCCCCGTAAACCTTCTGGCGTAGGAAACTGCCTTCTTCGCCCTCTCCAAAACTTCCTCGGGGGACATCCTTAGCTTGTACTTCATATGGATCTCCGATGTGGCTATAAAGGTGTGTATCCTCTTTCTTTCTGCGGGTGCAAGGGCTTGAGCGGCCAACTCTATATCCTTTTCAAGCGCCCTTGCCAAAGAACAAATGGTAGAGCCCTTTACCTCTTGGGCTATTAGGTTTATGGCGTCAAAATCTCCCCTTGAAGCTGCTGCAAAGCCTGCCTCTATCACATCCACCCCAAGCCTTGCCAGTTGATGAGCCATTTGTAGTTTCTCCTCTGTAGTCATAGAAAAGCCCGGAGCTTGTTCTCCATCTCTCAAAGTGGTATCAAAGATATACACCCTTTCCATCTCTTTCCTCCTGTTCTAAATGATAATAATTTGCAATTTAAACTTTGTCAAGGGTTGTTATAAGCCTTGCTCCCACCAAAAGGCAGTAAAAGGAATAATATAGCCATACGAGGAAAAGAAGAGGAGATCCCAGCACGCTGTATATGGGGCTAAGGCTTACCAATTTAGCCACTATCAAAGAAAAAACTTTGTTAAGAAGAAAAAACATAAGGGCTACAAAGGCAGAGGCTATAAAAACCTCCCTCCTTGGCTTAAAGTAAGATGCATAGAGCATTTTTATAATAAGAAAGAGAAGCAAAAGGTTTAGCACATCTGTAAGCCTATGGTACATACCGCCTAAAAGGATCTTACTTACCGTTAAAAGGGCAAGGGCAAGGGACAGTATAAAAACATAAAGGATAAGCAACAAGGGCATAAAAGTTATAAAAAGCCACTCTCTTTCTACGGGCTTTTTACCACAGGCAAAGCCAAAGGCAGTGTTTAGTGACCTCGCAAAGGACATGGAAAAATAGTA
>JBKBNZ010000136.1:0-2418 GCA_046294875.1 Aquificaceae bacterium
TTTGTTCTACCCTTTGCTCATATCTATTTAATCCTTGCCTCAAAATCTCGCTTATAGGCAATATATCCTTCACTATCTGAGTTTTTATGATCGCCAACTCAAAGGCTTTTAAGAAATCCCTGGTTCTTGCATCAACTCTTATGTTATTGACTATCTTTTCAAGGTACAGCAGGGCGTTTAAAGGCACTTGGGACGTATTCCTATGAAAATCTTCCACCTGTATAACCCTTTCTGGCTCCTTTAAGCTTCTATAAAGAAGCAAGCTTCTTATCTCCTCTTGTAAAAGGTCGCAGAACCTTGATAAGTTAAAGCCCCTTTGATAAAGGTTTTCAACAAACTCAAGGGCATCATCTACCTGTGAGTTTATAAGCATAAGCATAAAATCCCTTACCCTTTCTTGGGAAACCACACCCAAGAATTCTTCCACAAGCTCCACTTTAACCTTTCCTTCCCCGTAGGTGCTTGTTTGGTCTAAAAGGGAAACCGCATCTCTCATACCACCATCGCTCAGCTTTGCCAACATATAAAGGGCCTTTTCCTCGCATTCAAGTCCTTCCTTTTCACAGATCCTTTTCAAGTTTTCCACTATTTGAGCTTCCGTAAGCTTTGAAAAGATAAGCCTTTGACATCTTGAAAGGATAGTGGGCATTATCCTCTCGTACTCGGTGGTACAAAGGATAAAAACAGTCCTTGGCGGCGGTTCTTCCAAGGTCTTAAGAAGGGCGTTAAAGGCCTCCTTGGTAAGCATATGGGCTTCGTCAAGAATATAGACCTTATACTTTCCCTTTATAGGAGTGTAGGAAACGGCGTCCCTTATAGACCTTATGTCGTCTATTCCCCTGTTGGAAGCTGCGTCTATTTCTATAAGGTCAGGAAAGGAGCCCTTGTCTATGGAAACACAGTTTTCACACACTCCACAAGGTTCTCCATCCTTGGGCTGTAGACAATTGATAGCCTTTGTAAGTATGCGTGCCAAGGTGGTTTTTCCCGTCCCCCTTGGGCCTGCAAAAAGGTATGCATGGGATACCTTCCCCTGTTTTACCGCATTTTTCAATACACGGACTGCCACATCCTGCCCTACTACTTCAAAAAAGCTTTTTGGTCTGTACTTTCTGGCAAAGGGTATATACATGGTTATAAAATAGTATAACTCTACACGCCAGGTAAGAAATTCTTCTATGCCTATCTTTTGTATAAGCAGGGATACGCATGATGGCTTGTAGGAAAAACTGTCTTTTTTTATTGATAGACTCGTGTCTGGACTTTTTTGAATTTTTTACTCGGCGTGCTTGTATTATAATTAATAGCTTATGGCTCTAAGCGTAGGAATTGTGGGATTGCCTAATGTAGGAAAATCTACTCTCTTTAATGCCCTTATACAAGCGGCAAAGGCCGCGGCCGCCAACTATCCCTTTTGCACCATTGAGCCCAACGTGGGCACGGTAGAAGTGCCCGATGAAAGACTTTATAAAATAGCAGAGCTTGAAAGGTCAAAAAGGGTGGTGCCTACCTTTATAGAGTTTGTGGATATAGCAGGCCTTGTACGTAATGCCAGTAAAGGAGAAGGACTTGGAAATCAGTTCTTGGCGCATATAAGGGAAGTGGATGCCATAGCAATGGTGCTTAGATGCTTTGAAGATTCAGATGTGGTACATGTGGAAGGCTTTGTAGATCCAATAAGGGATGCCCAGATAATAGACCTTGAACTTATAGCAAAAGACCTTGAAACAGTAGAAAAAAGAAGGGAAAAAATAGAAAAAATGGCAAGGATAGGAGACAAGAGAGCAAAGGAAGAATTAAGCATGCTTGATAATTTAAGGTCTATCCTTGAAAACATGGAGCCGATAAGAAAATATATAAAGGAACTTTCTTCGGAAGTGATAGATTATGCAAAAAAGAACCTATTTTTGCTAACGGTAAAGCCTCTTATGTACGTGGCAAACGTGGGAGAAGAGAACCTGCCAGAAGGCAACGAATACAGCAAAAGGGTTTTTGAATATGCAAGGGAAGAAGGATTGCCCGCAGTTCTTATATGCGCCAAACTTGAAGAAGAACTGATAGGATTGGAAAAGCAAGAAAAAGAAGAGCTTTTAAAATCCTATGGCCTTGAGGAGCCCGGCCTTAACAAGCTTATAAGAGAGGCTTACAAACTTTTAGATTTAATAACCTTTTTTACCGCAGGCGAAAAGGAAACAAGGGCATGGACTATCAAAAGAGGAACAAAGGCTCCGCAGGCAGCTGGCAAAATACACTCCGACTTTGAAAGAGGCTTTATAGCGGCAGAGGTTATAAACTACGAAGACTACATAAAGGTAGGATCCATCAGCAAGGCAAAGGAACTTGGTTTGGTAAGGCTTGAAGGGAAAGAATACGAGATAAAGGACGGTGACATAGTCTACTTTAGGTTTAACGTTTAAG
>JBKBNZ010000137.1:0-2357 GCA_046294875.1 Aquificaceae bacterium
GCTCTCCATGAAAGCTTTGCCAGAAGGATCCCTTTTAAGTAAGGCATGGTTAAATTTTAGGTCAATTCTTTATCAAAGGCAAGCTGTAAGCCCAAATTACGAAGTCTGTTGTATAATATAAAGCATTATGAAGTACTTACTTACAGAAGGTCAAATTCCAAAAAGGTGGTTTAACATAGTGCCTTATCTTCCCAAGCCCCTTGATCCACCCCTTGACCCACAGACGAAAGAGCCCGTTAGTCCCGATAAACTTTTAGCCATATTCCCAGAGCCCATAGTGGAGCAGGAAGTTTCCCAAGAAGAGTGGATCGATATACCCGAAGAAGTCCTTAGAATATACAGCCTTTGGAGACCTACGCCCTTACACAGGGCAAGGAACTTAGAAGAGTATTTAGAAACTCCCGCCAAGATCTTCTATAAAAACGAAAGTGTATCTCCACCGGGAAGCCACAAGCCCAATACAGCGGTAGCACAGGCCTATTACAATAAGATATCTGGTGTTAAAAGGCTTACCACAGAAACGGGGGCAGGCCAGTGGGGAAGTTCCTTGGCTTTTGCCTGTCAGTTCTTTGGTCTTGAATGTCAGGTGTTTATGGTTAGGGTAAGCTACAACCAAAAGCCCTTTAGAAGGATACTTATGGAAACATGGGGAGGCAAGGTGGTACCGTCGCCAAGCCCCTACACGCAAGCAGGGAAAAGGTTCTACGATGAAAACCCAGAGCATCCCGGAAGTCTTGGAATAGCCATAAGCGAAGCCATTGAAAGCGCCCTTTCTTCAAAGGACACCAAATACTCTCTTGGAAGTGTCCTTAATCATGTGCTTTTACACCAAAGCATTATAGGCTTAGAAGCAAAAGCCCAAATGGAAATGGCGGGATACTATCCAGACTATGTGATAGGCTGCATCGGTGGTGGTAGCAACTTTGCGGGTTTGGCTTTTCCCTTTTTGAAGGATAAATTAACGGGAGAAAGACCAAACCTTGAGGTTATAGCTGTGGAGCCAAAAGCCTGCCCAACCCTTACAGAAGGTGAGTACAGATACGATTACGGGGATACGGTAGGGCTTACGCCTTTAATAAAGATGCACACTTTAGGCCATGATTTTGTGCCGCCACCCATACATGCAGGAGGACTAAGATATCATGGTGATGCTCCCCTTGTATGTCTTTTGTACAAAGAAGGTTATATATCCGCTTCCGCCTACAAACAAAAGGAAGTCTTTGAGACAGCCCTTATCTTTGCAAGGACAGAAGGTATAGTGCCCGCCCCAGAGTCTTCACACGCTATAAAGAAGGCCATAGACATAGCCCTTGAGTGTAAAAAGACAGGAGAAGAGAAGGTGATCCTCTTTAACCTTTCAGGCCATGGCTACTTTGACCTGAGCGCCTATGACATGTTTTTAAAGGGGCAGCTTCCCGACACATAACCATGCGTAGGAAAGGTACAAAAGAGAAGATTTTAGAGGCTTCCTTAAAGCTTTTTTCCCAAAGGGGCATAAGGGAAACCACCATAAAGGACATTGCCAAGGAGGTGGGTATAACAGAAGGAGCCATATACAGGCATTTTGAAAGCAAAGAAGAGATAGTACTGGAACTTTTCAAAATCCATTCAGAAGACCTGTATAACAGACTTGTTTCCGCCTTTAGGGAAGAGCCCTCTTACGAAAGGGCTTTTTACCAAACTATATCTGCCTTTCTTTCCTTTTGTTTTGAAAAACCATCTGCTTTCAAGTATTTAAACCTTTTCCATTACCTCAGGCCGGAGGATATAGGGAAGTTTTCTCCCATGCCAAAAGATGCCCTGTTGGAGCTCATAGATATAGGCATAAATAAAGGATTGATAGAGTTAAGAAGGGAGTATGCCCTTGCCCTTATAGTGGGCACTTTGGAAAGGGTATTTCTTCTTGTGGAGGCTGGACTTTTAAAAAGGAAAGAGGTAAACATAGAAGAGTTAGGAAAGATCATGTGGAAGGCTTTGACCTAAGTCCTTGCTAAAAGCCTATAAACTATATAAAAACCAGAGGCACTAAAGCCCAAAAGGCCTAAGAAAAACATATAAGGTCTTAGTTTTTCCTCAAGGCTACTATAGCCCATGGCGTATAAAAAAGCTTTTTTCATATCCTTTTCCGAAAAGACAACACCATACAGATACTTTTTAATTTTCATGTCTGGAGATATAAAAACTATAAGGTTTGGATGGATGAAATCTCTGCTATCTTGCAAGGTCATAAACCTAAAGTCTATGGCATCCATAAGTTTAAAAAGGTCTTCTTTACTTGCTCCCGTTGCCACTATCCAACCTATATCCCTTATACTATGGGCTTCTTTAAACCTTTTAAGGTCTTCAACTGTATCCTT
>JBKBNZ010000138.1:0-2285 GCA_046294875.1 Aquificaceae bacterium
GCTAAAGGAAATGTATGAGAGGCAAGCACAGAACACCATAGCCTTCTGGCTTAGGTTTGTGGAACCCTTGGCTATGCTTTTGGTAGGCTTGTTGGTTGCCTTTGTAGTCCTTAGCGTGGTGTTGCCTTTGAGTGAAATATCCGCAGGAAAGGTTAGGTAGTCCTAAGAAAATGAATGTACCTGTCTATTCTAAAGCCCCTTTTTAGCAAGGATAATAGATTCCTTGGATTGCCTAAAATAGAAAGGCTAAAGGACTGAAAGAAAAGCTTCCAACCAAGGGGCAAGTTTCCAAACCTTAAATTCATTTCTGCCATATGAAAGAGAAAGTCCTTTTTGTACTCACTTGGAACTTTATCTATATATTATTCCTCGTATATTTTCATGGTAGCACTTAGCATGAATACGTTTCTACTGCTCCTATTACCATGCTCCCTTATCCTTACCTTGTTGTTATCCAAGATCCCTATCTTTAAGCCGGAAAAATAGCTCCTAAGGTAAATTTCCCAATCCTCTCTTAAAATTACATCCTCCCTATACCTTAGGAAAGAAGACCTTTTAAAGGCGGAAGCGGAGGGATATCCTATATAACCAAAGAATACGAGCTTTTCCGCCTCTTGGGGGATTGCTTTCCGAGATACTCTAAGGATCTTTGAGTCTTTGTCTATAAAGCTTCTTGGTATGCTATAAACTATATCATAATCTTTAAGGTATTCTAAGGATTCCCTTATGTAATCCTTTTCCCATTCATCGTCATAATCCAGGAAAAATACATAATCTCCTCTGCTTAGGTCAAATCCTAAGTTTCTACTACGAGATCGCTCCAAATTTTCCCAGTTTCTATGGTAAAAGATTCTTTTTCCTATCAAGCTCCCATATTCCCCGTAGATAACATCCCTTGTATTATCCTTTGAACAATCGTCCACTATTATTACTTCTATATCCTCTATATCTTGGTTCAAAACAGAAGCTATAGCCCTATTTACAAATTTTTCACCGTTATAGACAGCTATAATAACACTAACCATAGGGGAATATTTTATACATCCAGCATAATCATTGTATAATAAAACCAATGGCTTTTTTAGCCTCTGCCATCTTCTTTGTCACCCTTTTTCTTGTCATAAAAAGGCCTAAAGGCTTAGGTATAGGCTACAGTGCCCTTCTGGGTGCCCTTTTGAGTGTCCTTTTTGGTGTGGTTTCCCTTGAGGATGTTATCAGGGTTATTCACATAGTTTGGGATCCAACCCTTGCCTTTGTGGGCATTGTGTTTATTTCCATAATCCTTGACAAGGTGGGCTTTTTTGAGTGGTCTGCCTTGCATATGATGAAGCTTGCCAAAGGTGATGGGAAAAGGCTTTTTTTGTATATTATCCTTTTGGGGGCTTTGATCTCTGCCTTTTTTGCTAACGATGGCTCTGCCCTGATCCTTACACCCATTATCTACCAAAAGATAAGGTATTTGGGGCTCAAAGACAGGGATATGCTACCTTATATAATGTCCGCCGGCTTTGTGGCGGATACCACAAGCCTTCCTTTGGTAATATCTAACTTGGTAAATATACTAACCGCCAACTTTTTCCAGATAGGCTTCTTTGAGTATGCTGCACGGATGATCCTTGTAAATTTCTTTTCTCTTCTTGCAACCATCGTAGTTCTCTTTTTGTACTTTAGAAAAGACCTTATAAAGAGATACGACACAGAAGCCTTGGAAGATAAGCCACCAAAGCTTGCCATAAAAGATCCCCTTGTTTTTAAAACCCTTTGGCTTTTGGCTCCTTTTGTCCTGCTTGCCTTTGTGATAAAAGAAACTTTTTACCCTATACCTACTTCCTTTATTATAGCCCTTGCGGGGCTTATCCTCTTTTTGGCTTCTTTAAAACACAGGGTCTTTAATCTTCAAAGGCTTATAACAAAGGAAACTCCTTGGAACATCATTGTTTTTTCTGTTGGTATGTACGTGGTAGTCTATGGACTGAAAAACGTAGAACTTACCCATTATTTGGCAAAGCTTATGGAAAGCGCCCTTCAAGGTGGAGAGCTTTTAGGGATCTTTTCCATGGGTTTTTTGGCTGCCTTTTTGTCTTCGGTGATGAACAACTTACCTTCTGTGATGGTTGTAAACCTTGCCATAGAAGAAATGGCTGTACCTATGGAGTTAAAGAAAATGCTTGCCTACGCCAACGTGGTAGGCTGCGACCTTGGACCAAAGATAACACCCATAGGCTCCTTGGCTACCCTTTTGTGGCTTTATGTTTTGGAGCACAAGGGCATAAAGATAGGTTGGG
>JBKBNZ010000139.1:0-2228 GCA_046294875.1 Aquificaceae bacterium
ATTGGAACTTGCCAACGTGGATAGGGAGCTTGTTATGGCAGGAATGGAGATAAAAAGGGCAGGAAGTTTGATCCTTCAAACCCTTGGTGGAAGAACTTCCCACCCCGTATCGGTGGTACCCGGTGGATTTAGCAACCTTCCCGAAAGCCTTTCTTCTTTACTTGAGCCCTTGGAGATGGCTCTTGAAAGAAGCCTTTGGGTTATAGAGAGGATGAAAAACCTTAACTTTCCGTCCTTTGAGCTAAAAGAGGTGGTCTTTGTATCCCTTTGGGAGGAGGATTATCCCATACTAAAGGGCGATATTTACTTTGAAGGTGAAAGGATACCCCCTTCTCGCTTTAAGGAGATCTTTGAGGAGTTTGAGGTTTCTTATTCCACTGCAAAACATAGCAGGCTAAAAGATGGTAGGACCTATCTGGTGGGTGCTTTGGCACGTTTTAACAACGCCTATGAGAAGCTTTCACCCCTTGCAAAAGAAACAGCGGAAAAGATAGGTATAGAAGCTCCTATAAAAAATCCCTACAAAAGCCTTTTGGTGAGGATGTTTGAGACAGTTCACGCTCTTGATAGGGCTATATCCATGGTAAAGAACTATAAAAGACCCCAAAAGAGCTGTATGGAGATAAAGCCCAAAAGGTCGGAGGGATTTGGTGTTTCAGAGGCACCAAGGGGTATTCTTTGGCACAACTATGCCTTCGATGAAGAGGGAAGGATAACAAAGGCAGACATAGTGCCACCAACTTCTCAAAACATGCCAGCCATGGAGCTTTCCCTTTGGAAGCTGTTAAATGATATAGATAACCTTGAGGAAAACCATCTAAAAGACTTGGCAGAACCCATGATAAGGAACTTTGACCCCTGCATATCCTGTGCCACCCATTTTTTAAGGGTAAAGGTAAAAGGCAAGCCTTGAAAAGGCAAGAAAGTACTTTATATTTTCTTTCCATGATAGATACCCATTGCCACCTTGACCTTTTAAAAAAGGAAGATTTGGAAGAAACGCTTAAAGATAAAAGCTTAGAATACCTCATAACGGTGGGATACGATAGGAAAACCATCAACAACGCCCTAAGGCTTTCTGAGGAAAACCACCATGTTTTCTGTGCCATAGGCTTTCACCCCCATGAGGCAGACCACGTAAAAGAGGAAGACTTTGAATGGCTTAAAAGCTTAGCAAGGTCAAACCCCAAGGTAAAGGCTTTGGGGGAGATGGGTTTGGACTTTTACAAAGAGTATTCAAGCAGAAAAAAGCAAGAGGAAGTTTTCAGAAGGCAGATAGCCATAGCAAAGGAGCTTGGCCTTCCCATAGTGGTTCATTCAAGGGAAGCGGAAAAAGAAACTTTAAGGATACTAAAAGAAGAAAGGGCTTACGAGGTGGGTGGTGTTATGCACTGCTTTACCGGTTCTTATGAGTTTATGAAGGCTTGCGTAGACCTCGGATTTTACATTTCCTACTCGGGCATAATCACCTATCCTAACGCACAAGCCCTTAGGGAGGTGGTAAAAAAAACGCCTACCTATAGGCTTTTGATAGAAACGGACGCACCCTTTTTGGCACCCCAGCCCGTAAGGGGTAAGCCCAACAAACCCTCCTATTTACGCTACACAGCGAAAGCTCTCTCCCAGCTTATACCCAACAGCTCCTTTGAAGACGTTGAAAGAATGACTTGTGAAAATGCTAAGCTTCTTTTCAACCTTATGGGCAACGGAAAAAGGGAAAGGATAACCTATGTGATAAACAACAAGCTTTACATAAACCTAACCAACAAATGCAACCTTCACTGTGCCTTTTGTCAAAGGGAAAGGGAAAGGAACTTTATGGTTAAGGGCTATTGGGTTTGGGTTTCCAGAGACCCAAGCGTGGAAGAGGTTATAAGGGAAATAGGAGATCCAAAAAGATACGAGGAGATAGTCTTTTGCGGCTATGGAGAACCAACTTTGAGGTTCTCCGCCTTAAAGGAGATAGCCCAATGGGTAAAAGATAGAGGAGGAAAGGTAAGGGTGGATACAAACGGCCTTCTGCTTACCTTTTTACCAAAGGAGAAGTTAAAGGAATTGAAAGGGCTTGTGGATGTATGGTCTGTTAGCTTGAACGCTCATGATAAGGAAACTTACAACCGCATATGCAGGCCAGCTCAAGAGGACGCCTTTGAAAAGGTGATAGAGTTTATAAAAACAGCCTTAAAAGAAGGCTTTGAAGTGGTTGCCACCGCAGTGGATTATGAGGG
>JBKBNZ010000140.1:0-2224 GCA_046294875.1 Aquificaceae bacterium
AAGGTCTTACGTAAGCCCTTATGGGGAGTTTATAACTCGGCTCACTACACCCCGTATATAATATCCAAAAGCTCCTTGGCTTTTTCCTTATCTATCTCCCTCAACTCTTTATAAACTCCCCTCGCCTCTTGGATTTTGCCAGCTCTATTGTAGGCAACGCCAAGCTTAAAAAGAAGGTTTGGGTCTTTGGGCTTTTCTTGCAATTCCTTTTTTAGGTCTTCTATGAACTTTTCTAAAAGCCCCTCACCCATTCTGCTGAAAACTCCCTTGTAGTCCTTTTCCATCATTTGACTCCGTAGAATTTGTAGTTTAACCCTCTTATTCTTTCCAAGTTTTCCAAAAGGAGATCTTCTAAATAAGGATTGTGGGACAATACTAAAACTTGCATACCAAAGCCAACCTCTTCCATTGTTTTACGTGCCTCTTTTAAAAACTCCCTTAAGATCTCGTCCTGTTCTATTTCAAAGGGTGCTCCAAGGAAATGGTGGCTTATTCCAAGGAAGCTCCCCGGTTTTACTCGCACCGTAAGCCTTATGGGATTTAGGCTTTCTATAAGCCTTTCCTTCTCCAAGGCGTACTCAAGGCCAAACATAAGCATGGAATCTGTTATTAAATATCTGGAGGAAAGGGAGACAAATTGTCTAAAACCACTTTCTTTAAAATCAAGCTTCAGATTGTCCCTTACTGTTTCCACCCAGTGGGGATGGGGATTTTCCAAAAGCCACAATATTTTTCCTGGATAAAAACTGTTCCCTTCTTGTCTTCCCCAAAACATGGTGATGAGGGGCATTGTTTTAAATATAGGCAAGGTTTATATTTTTAGCATTATGTTTGGTATATTAAGAAAAAAACCTACCGATAAGCTTATAGAAGTGCTTGGGAAAAGTAAAGTAAACATCTCTTTGGTAGAAAGAAAGCTCTATTCTTATGATGCTACACCTATCCCCATAGAAAGGGTTGTTCCTTTGGCGGTAGTTTTCCCCGAAAGCCAAGAGGATGTGGTTAAGCTTGTAAAGGTGTGCTACGAGGAAAATATGCCTATCTTCCCAAGGGGTGCAGGCTCTGGTTTAACGGGTGGAGCAGTACCCACAAAAGAGGGTGTAGTGGTTTCCTTTGAAAGGATGAACAAGTTTGAAATAAACCTTGATAACGCAACCGCAGAGGTTCAGCCAGGTGTTATAACATCCCAGTTTCAAGAATATGTGGAAAGCCTTGGACTTTTCTATCCACCAGATCCTTCTTCTTTCAAATACTCAACCATCGGTGGTAATATTGCAGAAAATGCAGGAGGTCCAAGATGCTTGAAGTATGGTGTGACCCGTGAATATGTGCTTGGCCTTAGTGCGGTGATAAAAGAGGGGCAAACTTTAAAAACGGGCAATCCTGTTATAAAGGATGTTGCCGGATACGATATCACCAAGCTTTTGGTAGGTTCAGAGGGCACATTGGGACTTATAACCTCTGCAACCTTAAAGCTTATACCAAAGCCCAAAGCAAGAGCTACCTTGTTGGCTCTTTTCAACAGACTTGAAGATGTAGGAAAAGCAGTTACAAAGGTCTTTACTTCTGGGGTTTTTCCTTCAGCCCTTGAGTTTATGGATTCGGAAGCTATAAAGGCAGTGGAAGATTACAAGCCTGTGGGCCTTCCACGGGTTGAAGCCCTGTTGCTTATAGAGGTAGATGGATCACCAAAGAGTGTTTTGGAAGACATGGAGCAAATAGAAAACCTGTTAAAGTCTATGGGTGTAGAGGTAAGGGTTGCCCACAGCAAAGAGGAAGAGGAAAAGCTTTGGTCTGCAAGGAAAAGCTTGGGACCAGCCCTTGGAAATCTTAAATCTGGAAAGATAAATGAAGATATAGTAATACCAAGGATATATCTCTCGGAGGCGATCCCCGAGTTTAGAAAGATAGCCCAAAAGTACAACCTTCCTATGGTTATCTTTGGGCACATAGGCGATGGGAACCTCCATGTGAACATACTCTACGACAAGGCAAAAAGAGAAGAGGAAGAAAGAGCAGAAAGGGCTGTTGATGAAGTCTTTGAGCTAACACTCAAATATACAGGCTCTATAACAGGAGAACATGGAGTAGGACTTACAAAGAAAAAGTTTCTCAAGTGGCAATTTGGAGATGTGGGCTATGAGCTTCTAAAGGGCATAAAGCTACTCTTTGATCCTAAAAACCTCTTTAACCCCGGCAAGGTGGTGGAGGTATAAATTTAATA
>JBKBNZ010000141.1:0-2174 GCA_046294875.1 Aquificaceae bacterium
CTTTCTAAAGGATTACGAAAAGGCTATGGCTTCATTACAAAGCCTTCTAAGAGTGGGAACCCATCCTCTTCAAATATTAGCCCTTCTTGTCAATTACGCCCTAAAGGTATACACGGCCAAAACCTTGATAGAAGAGGGTAAAAGTTTAGAGGAGGCCTTAAACATACTGGAGGTTAAATACACTTTCCAAAGGTTGAGCTTTAAAAACTATCTAAGCAAAAACTCTAAGCAGGATCTATACAACCTTATAAAAAGACTTTATCTGCTTGATATAGCTATAAAGGTCTATTACGCAGACCCTTCCACCTCTCTTAGAAGTTTTGTGATAGAATACATGCTAAATGAGGAAAGCACGTATTACACGGAAGACTCGGGAGACCAAAATAGAACTGACCTTGAACCTTGACGGGGAGGGAAATTATAAGGTAGAAACGCCGGTAGGTTTTCTTAGCCATATGGTAGAAACCCTTGCAAGGCACGGAAGATTTGACATAGAGCTCTACGCAGAGGGTGACGTACATGTTTCCCATCATCACACGGTTGAGGATGTAGGCATAGTGCTTGGTATGGCCTTTCTTGAAGCCCTTGGAGACAAAAAGGGTATAAACCGATATGGCTATGCCATAGTGCCTATGGATGAAGCCCTGGTGCTTGCGAGCATAGACCTGTCGGGAAGACCCCTCTTTTTCTACGAGGATATGAACCTAAGGGGGAAGATCACCCACTTTGATTTTGAGCTTATATGGGAGTTTTTCAAAGGCTTTGCCCTTGAAAGTAAAAGCACCTTACACATAAGGGTTTTGTCTGGAAAGATTTTACACCATGTGGCAGAAGCCTGCTTTAAAGCCCTTGCCCTTAGCCTTAGACAAGCGGTGGAATTAAGGGGAAGTTATATACCTTCCACAAAGGAAGCGCTTTAATTATTCACCGCTTACTATAAAACCATACACATTAAGGCTTCTAAGCCTTTTTAACTCTCTATTCGCCTCCTTTAGGTCGTCAAAATTACCGTAAAATACTCTGTAAATACCAGCCCTTTCCACTATCACTATTCCACTTAACCGGAAGTCTTTTTCTAACCTGTTTTTCCACGATTCTGCAGACTCCATAGAGGAAAAAGCTCCCAATTGTATTCTGTAAAAACTTTTCCTGTTGCCCTCTTCTTTGTTCTGTCGGTCTTGGATACTGATTGTCTGACTTGTCTGTGGTTTAACCCCTTCTACCTTCTCAACCTTTTCTTTAGTGGTTTCCCCTCTTATTTCAGCTTTAACCTCTTTTTCTTCGGAGATTTTTTGCGTTTGTAGTTTTTGTTCATCAATAAGTATAAGACTTAGAAGCTCGTAGGCTTGAGCCTTAAGTTGTGGACTAATTCTCTTGTCCTCTATAACGTTCCTTATATGGTCTTTAGCGGCTGCATAGTTTTTAAGCTTGTATTCAACCCTTGCCAAACTTAGTTCAATGGCGGGATCCCTAATATCGTTGTTTATAAGGCTTTGGTATACACTTTGAGCAGATTGATAGTTTCCTTCCACTTCATAAACTTGGGCAAGTTCTAACTGTGCTTCTAAAAACATAGGATTGTAAGACACAGCCTTTAAGAGGTTTCTTTTATACTCCTTTTGATTATCAATGGCCTGGTAAGTTTTGGCAAGGTAATAAAAAGCCATGTGCTTTTGAGGAAAGGCTTCGTCTTTTGTAGCGGACTTAAGAGATTCTAAGGCTTTTTGATAGTTGGCGATTCTGTAGTAAAGTATTCCGAGGTTTAACCTTGCCTCTGTGTAGCTTTTATCTACCTCAAGGGCTTTTAAAAAGGACCTTTCTGCCTTTTCGTACTCTCGGGCTTCCATGTAAGCCAAGCCAAGGGCACTCCAAACTTTTGGCTCTCTTGGTGCCAACTGAGAAGCTTTAAATAGGTTTGCTATGGCTTCTGAGTAGTTTTTTGCCACATAGGAGGACATACCAAGGTCGTAAAAATACTGCCACTTGGCCCTGTTTGTATCCTCTTGCTGTACCGCACAGGAAAAAAGCAAAGAGATTAAAAAGATAAAAACAACCCTTATCATTTTATAAGTATAGCACCACCAAATGCGTTCCTAAGCTTGTTTAATTCCGAGTTTATTTCTTCGGAAACCACTTTAACTCTGACTTTATGAAAATTGTTCTCTTCCACTATG
>JBKBNZ010000142.1:0-2123 GCA_046294875.1 Aquificaceae bacterium
TTTTGACCTTTGTTCTGTATGTACAACGCATTGAGGAGGTTGTATGAAAAGGCACATACCTACAACCCATATAGGGCTATCCCGTATTTTTCTGACAGCCTACACATCTTTTCCTTTTCTAAAATATAAACCTTCCTCGCTTCCAAGAAAAGAGCATCTCCCTTTATCTTTTTTATCACCTCAAGGGTTTTTGGTCCCACCGTTGGTACATCTATACGAAAATCCTGATTTTTCCTTGCGGTTTTTATAACTCTACATCCCTTTCCAGCTATCTCCCCAGCTCTTTCTATAGCCTTTTGCGTGCCCTCCATAGCCTCTACGCTAACCACTGCTTTGTCTTTGACCACTATGGTCTGTCCTATGTCTAAGCTTGCTATCTCCTTGGCTATAGGAAAGCCCCAAAGTCCGTCCTCCATGGCTTCTTTGGAAGGTTCAAGGAAAGAGATCTTTCCAGAAGGTGCAAGAAGATCCTCTAAAAAAGGCCTTGGGTCTGGAAACTCAAAGCCTAAGGCTTCCAACTCTTCTATAAGGGTTTTTACAATGGTATGGGGCTTTTTGTCCTTTGCCTTTTGGAGGATCCTTAAGGCCACCTCATCAAGGGTAAGAAGGTGAGAAAAAAGAAGGCTGTGTTCAAACTTTCCCAAAAGCACTACCTTGTTTATACCCTTCCTCTCAAGGGTTTTAATAAGTCTTCCAATCTTTCCCAAAGGTATGTACTCGTCCGCATGGAGGTCTGTTATACCCTTTACCCCTACTACAAAGACCTCTGCACCCTTTTCTTTGGCCTTTTTTAGAAAAACCCTTGGAAGCTCTCCCGAACCTGCAACAAGACACAGCCTCATAGGGATCTTTTACCTATAAGTTTAAGAAATTCCTCTCTGGTCCTTAGGTCGCTTAAAAAGGCTCCTCTCAAAGCAGAAGTGACAGTTAAATGTCCTGGCGACATAACACCCCTCATAGACATACAAAGATGCTCCATTTCCAATACCACAGCCACGCCCTTTGGCTTTAGTTGTTCAAAAAGGAAATCTGCGATCTCATTGGTAAGTCTTTCTTGTACCTGAGGCTTTAGGGCGAAGGCTCTTATAGTCCTTACAAGCTTTGAAAGTCCGCATATTATCCCATCGGGTATATAGGCAATATGTGCTTTGCCAAAGAAGGGTAGAAGATGATGCTCGCAAAAGGAATATATATTTATATCTTTTACAAGCACCATCTCGTTATAAGAACCAAACTCCTCAAAGATTTTAAAATCAAAACTCCTTTGCTTTTCAAACTCTTCCCACATACGGGCAACTCTATCTGGAGTTTCCAAAAGCCCTTCTCTGTTTGGGTCTTCCCCAATACCTTCTAAAAAAAGCCTTACCGCTTCTTTTATCTTTTCTTTGTCTATAGGCATGGGAAAGTATTATACACATTTATATTGTTATACCATGTCTGCTTTTACTCCCTTAAAAAGGGAAATAGGAGATACTGTAAGGGCGGTTGGAACTGTATTTGGGGATATTGGTACAAGCCCACTTTACACCCTTACGGTAATAATGTTGCTTACCAAACCAAAAGGAGAAGAGGTTTTAGGAGTTGCCTCTCTAATCCTATGGACTCTCGTACTTATAGCCACAATTCAGTACGCTTGGTTTGCTATGAACCTAAGTATAAGAGGAGAGGGTGGTATAGTGGTACTCTCTCAGATAGCCTTATCCCTTGCTAACAATAAAAGTCTTAGGAGATTGATTAGAATCCTTTCCCTTATAGGTCTTAGCTTCCTTTTAGGGGATGGTGTTATCACACCTGCCATAACCATACTTAGTGCTTCAGAGGGCATAAGGTTGGTGCCTAACTTTGAGCATTTATCCCAATGGACTGTTATCTTTATTGCGATACTTATAACCATAGGGCTTTTCTCTGTGCAGAGTAAGGGGACTGGGAAGCTTGGTGAATACTTTGGTCCTGTAATGCTCCTTTGGTTTTTCTCTTTGGCTTTTATAGGACTCTACCATATAAGCTTGGCGCCAAGTGTTATCAAAGCCCTTAGTCCCCACTATGCAATAGAGTTTTTAATTTCAGACCCCGTAAGGGGGTTTGTAGCCCTTTCCGAGGCCCTTTTGGCTGTTACCGGTGCA
>JBKBNZ010000143.1:0-2106 GCA_046294875.1 Aquificaceae bacterium
ACAAGGTTGCATTTATTACAGGATAAGCAATGATAAAGGTTCCCCTCTTTTATAGCCTGAGACACGCGTAAGGTTTTATCCTCTTCCCTTGGATCTTCGTAAAATCTGTAAAGTTTGGCAAAGAATAAGGGGCCTGCGTACTTTTCTTCCAAGACCTGCGGGCAATAGGCTTGGCAAGAAAGGCAAAGAATGCAATCGGCGGAATTTTCTATCCTTCTACTTAACTCTGGAGGTATGCGTGGGTCTTTTTTTGCCTCTTTTATCCAAAGGCGGAGCTCTTTCATTTTACCTACTATCCTTTCGTTATCCACAGCCAGATCTCTTAAAACTTCAAAGTTCTTAAGGGGTTCTATGGTAAGCTCTTCACCGAAGAGTACATAGGGAAGGACTTGTTCTTTACAGGCAAGCTTTGGAAATCCGTTTACCATAAGGGCACAGGTGCCGCATATTCCAGCCCTGCAAAAGTGTCTAAAGGTAAGGCTTGGGTCTATCTCTTCCTTTATCTTCTGTAGGGCGGAAAGCAAGGTCATACCCTCTTCATAAGGCACTTGAAAGCTTTCGTAATAAGCCTTTCCCTTTTCCTTTTCTCTTCTAATTTTTAACCTTAAGACCATGTTTAAATAATGTATTCTATTGTTTATGATGGTCAAGCACTTTGAAAGTAGGGAAGCCTTTTATAAGTTCCTAAAGGAGAAACTGGGTGTTTTTTTTCGAGAGGCTTACGATAGAAGCTTTGAGGGTATTTTTTATGTGATCTACTTAAGGAAAGGGGAAGCTGATCCAAGTGTTTTGTTTCCTTTGGCAAAACAATCATGTCTTCATGCCTTCTATGCGGATGGCGGCTTTGCGCTGTGTGGTTCTGAAGCAAAAATAAAGGAGCTTTGCTCCCTTCTTGTAAAGGAAGATAAAGGCCTTGCCTTTAAGATACTCCAAAGCCTTCAAAACTTCCGCAAAAGGTCTTTTAAAATCCAATACAACCAAAAGATATTGCCTCTTGGTATAAAAACCGCCATAATGGGCGTTCTAAACCTTACACCCGATTCTTTTTCCGACGGTGGCTTGTATACAGAGCCTTCACAGGCAATAAAAAGAGCACTTCAAATGGCAGAGGAAGGGGCGGATATAATAGATATAGGAGGAGAATCCACAAGGCCGGGTTCTCAAAGAATAAGCGCAGAAGAGGAACTAAAGAGGATAATGCCTGTATTGAAGGAGATAAGGAAAGAACTTCCAAAGGTTTGGATATCCATAGATACCTACAAAGCAAAGGTAGCGGAAGCTTGCCTTCAGGAGGGGGCAGATATGATAAACGACATAAGCGGTGGCACCTTTGATCCAGATATGTACAAGGTAGTAGCCAAGTATAACTGCCCATACGTTATTACCCATATAAAGGGCAGACCAGAAACTTGGAAGGAAATGCCCATAGTTTATGAAGATATAATGGAGGAGATACTCCTTTGGTTTGAAAAAAGGATAGAGGAATTGCAGAAGGAAGGCTACAAAGGCCAAGCCATCATAGATCCGGGCATAGGCTTTGGAAAGCTTCCCGAGCATAATGTGGAAATACTCAAAAGGTTTGAAGAACTACGCTTTTTTGGCCTTCCCCTGCTTGTGGGAGTTTCAAGAAAATCCTTTATTGGTATAGTTATGGAAGGACTTTTAAAGAGAAAAACAGAGCCTGTTGAAAGGCTATACGGAAGCTTGGGCGCCTTGGCTCCTGCAGTTATGAAAGGTGCCCATATAGTAAGGGTTCATGATGTAAAAGAAACAAGGGAGTTTTTAGCCCTTTTGGATACCATAAGGACTTACGATGAATTTTAACTGGGAAATACTAAAGATATTCTCTTGGAAAGACCTTTTAGATATACTAATGGTTTCTGTCTTTTTTTACGGAGTTCTATACTTTCTACGCATAACAAGGGGCTTACAGATCTTAAAGGGTTTGGTAATCTTGGCAGGCTTTTGGCTTCTTGCAGAGATCATCGGACTTAGAACCCTTTCTTGGGTATTTGAAAAACTATGGACTGTGGGTCTTTTTTCCCTTGTGGTTATCTTTCAACCGGAGATAAGGAAAGCCTTGAGTAAATTGGGGCAAAGGACAGG
>JBKBNZ010000144.1:0-2066 GCA_046294875.1 Aquificaceae bacterium
ATGACTTTTGCTCCTGCACTCGGAACATATACCAAAGATTTCAAGTCTATGGTTTAATGGTGTAAACTGATGTTCTTCACATACCTTTTCTTGGAGTTCTTCTATCTCCTCCTTGTTAAACTCTATTATCTTGCCACATTGGACGCATATAAGATGTTCGTGATGGGGTCTTCCGGCGGTAAATTCGTATATGGTGCGATTGCCCAGCTTTATAACCTCTCTTATTACTCCAAACTCCTG
The DNA here is from genome assembly GCA_046294875.1 of Aquificaceae bacterium. Taxonomy (GTDB): domain Bacteria; phylum Aquificota; class Aquificia; order Aquificales; family Aquificaceae; genus Pampinifervens. The sequence continues at coordinate 241 of JBKBNZ010000144.1, forward strand.
AAGAAGCCTTACAGTCCTGTATACGGTAGACCTGCTGGCTATAGATTTGTTCTGATTGACTATCCACCTTACCAACTCTTCTATTTCAAAGTGGGGACCATAGTCGGCTATCTTATCAATTATCTCAAACCTACCCTTTGTGACCTTGTACTTCCTTTGTCTTAAAAAGTGTTCAAATTTACTTTTTAATTCTTCCAGCTGCATGGCATATAATATAAGCTAAATGAATATCATTTTCAATAGGAGGAAAGCATGAAAAAGCCAAACCTTACCCTTTACCTTGTAACCGATGATAGGTTTTTCATAGAAAGGGATCTGATATCCACCATAGAAGCGGTCATAAAAGGCGGCATAACCGCCCTCCAGTATAGGTTTAAAAACAAATCCACAAGGCAGATGTACGAAGAGCTCTTAGTTCTTAGGGAATTAACAAGAAGGTACAATGTGGATCTGGTAGTCAACGACAGGGTAGATTTAGCTTTGGCGGTAGAAGCCGACGGAGTTCATGTGGGACAAGAAGACCTGCCTCCAGACGTGGTTAGAAGGCTCGTAGGAGATAGAATGTACATCGGATACTCGGTAAACTCGGTGGATAAATTGAAGGAAGTGGAGCATCTTCCCATAGATTATATAGGCTTTGGCTCTGTTTATGAAACAACTACGAAAAAAAACTATAAGCTTGTGGGTATTGAAGGGCTCCGTCAGGCAGTTAAGCTTACTTCGAAGCCCATAGTGGCTATAGGCGGAATAACCCATTACAGGGTTATGGAGGTTTTACAAGCGGGAGCAAAAGGGATAGCGGTGGTCTCGGCCATCCTTGGCTTTGAAGACGTGGAAAGGGCTACAAGAAGCCTCGTGGAAGCTATGAAAAACTACTATAGGAAGGTGCAGCATGAAGGTTTTGTATCTCCTTGACGGTTCGGCCTTTCTATACAGAAGCTTTTTTGCCCTTCCTCCCCTTTCCACTTCAAAGGGCTTTCCCACCGGAGCCATATATGGCTTTATGAGAGCTATCTTTGCCCTTTTGAAAACGGAAAAACCCAACTACTTTGCGATAGCCTTCGACCATCCTGCACCTACCCAAAGGTCGAACCTTTACAAAGAGTACAAGGCAAAAAGGCCCAGCATGCCCGATCCCCTAAAGATGCAAATACCGGTAATAAAGGAACTTATAGACCTCTTTGGCATAAAAAGGTACGAAATAGAAGGCTATGAGGCGGACGATATAATAGCCACCTTGAGTAAAAGGGCTCTTCAAAAGGACTTTTTTGTAAAAATATACTCTCCAGACAAGGACGTTATGCAGCTGATATGGGAAAAACTTGTAGTAATAAACCCCATCACCAATGAGGTCTTTGATAGAAAAAAGGTTATAGAGAAGTTTGGTGTTCCTCCAGAGCTTTTAAAGGATTATCTTGCCTTGGTGGGCGACAAGGTGGATAACATAGAGGGAGTAAAGGGTGTAGGTCCAAAGACTGCCATAAAACTTCTTCAACATTACGGCAGCGTAGAAAATATCTTAAGAAACTGGGAAGACTTTTTAAGAAACTTCCCAAAGGCAAGCAAGGAAAGCCTTGAGCTTGCCTTGGAGTTATTAAGTTTAAAAGAGGTAGAAAACTTGGATTTTAAAGAGGAAGAATTAAGGATAAAGGAATTAAAAGCAGAGCTTCTTAGAAAGAGATTTGAAGAGTTGGAGATGAAAAGCCTTATAAGGGAATTGGAAAACCTTTCAAAGACCAAGGTTCAAAGAAGCCTTTTTTAAAAGCTCTGATAGAATTTTTCATAGAGGGTATCCAAAGACCTTATAAGGTTTGAATAAACTTCAT
>JBKBNZ010000145.1:0-2024 GCA_046294875.1 Aquificaceae bacterium
TTTAATATCCCCTTGACAAATGCAAAAAGTTTGCATATAATATAAATGCACAAAAACCTTAAAGGAGGTATAGCCATGAGCAAGAGCTTGCAAGGAACCAAGACTCTTGAGAACCTTATGCACGCCTTTGCTGGAGAATCCCAAGCAAACAGAAGGTATCTCTACTTTGCCAGAAAGGCAGACATTGAAGGATACCCCGACATAGCCAACATATTCAGGGAAACCGCAGAAGGTGAAACGGGCCACGCCTTTGGTCACTTGGAATTTTTAGAAAAGTACGGTGGTGGAGACCCAGCCACCCAGAAGCCTATAGGAACCATGGAACAAAACCTTGAGGCAGCCATAGCAGGAGAAACCTACGAGTATACAGAAATGTACCCCGGCTTTGCAAGGGTAGCAAGGGAAGAAGGCTTTGACGATATAGCAGAGTGGTTTGAAACTCTTGCAAGGGCAGAAAAGTCCCACGCGGGTAGGTTCCAAAAGGCCTTGGAGTCCCTCAAAAACGCTTAATTTAACATCCTTGGGGGCTTTGCCCCCTATCTAAAAAAGGAGAGAAATAATGCAAGAACTTTCCATAGGTGGGGTAAAGGACTTTGAGTTTAATATAAAAGACCCTAAGTTTTTGGATGAATCCGCCCTCTGGGAAGAGGCAAAAAGGGTCTATTCTAAATGTAAAGACTGTAGAATGTGTGTAACCTATTGTCCCTCTTTCCCCGCGCTTTTTGATGCCGTAGATAGGCACGAGGATGATCTTGAAAAACTATCAAAGGAAGAGCTTGCCCTTCCCTTGGAGCTATGCTTTCATTGTAAGCAATGCTATTTTAAATGTCCTTACACACCACCTCACGAATGGAAAATAGACTTTCCCCACCTTTCCCTTAGGTACAAGGTATGGAAGCATAAAAACAAAGGTGTAAAGATAACCGACAAGATAATGCTAAACACAGACCTTGTAGGAAAGCTTTCTGTGCCCCTTTCTCCTCTTGTAAATCGGTTGAATGCTATGCCTGCATTCCGTGTGATAATGGAGGGGGTCTTGGGCATAGACCGCAGGGCGAAGCTTCCTCCCATAAACTCTGAAACTTTTGTGAGTTGGTTTAGGAAAAACTACAAGCCTCCAAGGGAACAAAAGGCAAAGGTTGCCCTCTTTTATACCTGTCTTCTTAATTACAACTACCTTGAAAGGGGAAAGGCTTTAATCAAAGTCTTTGAAAAGAACCACCTTTATGTGGAACTGCCAGAGCAACAATGTTGTGGCATACCCTTTTTTGACATAGGAGACTTAGACTCTGCCATAGAAAAGGCCAAGTATAACCTTCAAAGGCTAAAGGACTATGTGAAAGCTGGCTTTGACATTGTGGTACCAGTACCCACCTGCGCCCTTCAGATAAAGTACGAATATCCCCTTTTACTTCCCGATGATCCCGATGTTAAACTTGTGGCAGAAAGGGTATATGACGTACACGAGTATCTCTTTAAGCTTCACCAAGAGAAGAAGTTCAACAAGGACTTTAAGGTATCTTTGGGAACCATAGCCTACCATATACCTTGCCATCTAAAGTCTCTAAACGTGGGCTATAGGGCCGTGGCTTTGATGAGGCTTATTCCCAATACCAAGGTTCAGATCATAGAAAGATGTTCTGGGCACGATGGAACCTTTGGGTTAAGAAAAGAAACCTTTGATATGTCTATAAAGGTGGGTTCAAGGCTCTTTGAAGATATGAAAAATTCCAATGCAGACCTTTTTGTGTCTGATTGTCCCCTTTCTGGAAACCACATAGAGATGGCAACGGGTAAAAGGGTTTACCATCCCCTTGAAGTGTTAGCCATGGCCTATGGAGATTAGAATATAATCTTTCTGTGTGGGTTTTAGGACAGCACGACGAAGCCTATCGTAAAATAAGAAGCTCCATACTTAACCTCGTGGGCAATACGCCCTTAGTTAGGCTAAAAAGGGTTATACCTTCTTACATATCCCCAAAGGTTGAAATATACGCCAAGTTAGAAAGCTTTAATCCGGGGGG
>JBKBNZ010000146.1:0-2001 GCA_046294875.1 Aquificaceae bacterium
TATGTATTAAAATATTTGGTTGTGGAGGTTGTATATCATGACTAATAAAAAATTAACCTTAAAACAGCTTGAAACACACCTATTTAAGGCTGCCGATATTCTTAGAGGCAAGATGGATGCTTCTGAGTACAAAGAGTATATTTTTGGCATGCTCTTTTTAAAGCGTATATCAGATGTTTTTGAAGTAAAAAGAGAAGAATTAAGAGAAAGATACAAAAATAAGGGATTACCTGAAGAAAAAATAAAAGAGCTACTGGAAGATCCCAATATGTACGGGGACACTTTTTTCGTACCACAGGAGGCAAGATGGGATTATATTCTTAATTTAAAGGAAGATGTTGGCAATCAATTAAATAAAGCATTGGCAGCTATAGAAGAAGCAAATCCAGAGCTTGAGGGTGTTTTAAAGCATATTGATTTTAATGCATATAAAGGAAAGACCAAACTTAAAGACCAGCAATTAATTGATCTTATTCACCATTTCAACAAATATCGTTTAACAAACGAAGATTTTGAGTTCCCAGACTTGCTGGGTGCTGCTTATGAATATTTACTTAAATACTTTGCAGACTCAGCGGGAAAAAAAGGAGGGGAATTTTACACACCACCATACGTAAGAAAGTTAATGGTAAGGCTTGTTAAGCCGCAGGAAGGTATGAGAGTTTACGACCCTACAGTAGGATCAGGTGGCTTTCTCATTGAGACAAGGCAGTATGTTGAAGAACAAGGTCAAAACCCGAAAAATTTAGCACTCTATGGTCAAGAACTTAACGGAATGACCTGGTCTATTTGCAAGATGAATATGATACTCCACGATATTTTAGATGCGCAAATAGAAAACGACGACACTTTAGCTAATCCAAGGTTTACAGAAAATGGATACATAAAGAAGTTTGACAGGATTTTAGCAAATCCACCCTTTTCCCAAAACTATAGCAGGGCTAATATGACCTTTCCCGAAAGGTTTAAGTATGGCTATACTCCAGAAACGGGCAAAAAGGCGGATTTGATGTTTTTGCAGCATATGATAGCAAGCCTAAAGGATGATGGAATATGTGCCACAGTTATGCCCCATGGTGTTTTATTTAGGGGCGGGCAGGAAAAGGTTATAAGGGAGGGAATAGTAAAAGATGACCTAATAGAGGCAATCATTGGCTTGCCCGCCAAGCTCTTTTACAACGTAGGCATACCCGCTTGCATTATTGTTATTAATAAGAAAAAACCACAGAAGCTAAAGGGCAAAATCCTTTTTATCAACGCAGACAAAGAGTACGGAGAGGGCAGAAACCAGAACTATCTAAGGCCCGAGGATATTGAGAAGATCGTTACAGTTTTTGAGAACAAACTGGAAATTCCCAAGTATTCAAGGCTTGTGGATATAAAGGAGATTGAGGAGAACGATTTTAATCTAAACATCCGCAGATATGTGGATAACTCACCAGAGCCAGAGATTGAGGATGTTCATGCCCATATCTTTGGAGGGATCCCAAAAAGGGAGCTAAAACTCTACGAGCCTCTACTATCCAAGTTTGGCATAGACTTCGGCGTGCTTTTGGAGGATTACAAAGAAGATTATATGAAGTTCAAAGACAGCATAAAGGAAAAAAGCCAAATAAGGCAGGTATTAGAACAAAATCAAGGCATAAATAGCAAGATTTTGGAATACAAAAACAAGCTGCGGGAATGGTGGCAAAATACAAGCAAAGACCTACAAAACCTAAAGGGCAACAATAACCTGTGGATGTATAGAGAAAAGTTTATACAAAGTCTAACGGACAAACTTTTACCTTTGGGGGTTCTGGATGAGTTTAAGGTGCGGGGTATGCTTGCCAGCTGGTGGGAAGAATTAAGGTACGACTTTAAAAGCGTGGTATCTTCCGGATGGAGCCCAGAGTTGGTGGAAGATGATTTGATTAAACAAAGTTTTTTCCAAACAGAGCTTTTGGAAATAGAAGAGCTTAAAACCAAGATAGAGGAGCTTTCCAGCCAGCTTTCCGATAT
>JBKBNZ010000147.1:0-1937 GCA_046294875.1 Aquificaceae bacterium
CCTAAGGTTATAGTTAAGGTATTTAGCTTGAGTTCTCCTTTTAACCTCCATCCCATCTCTTGCAGGCTGTAATCTTGACCTATCATACCCTTTGCTTCCTTTTCGTTGGGCGTCATAAGGCTTGCCCCTACGTAAAGGCTTTTGTTTTGGGGTCTGGGGTCTACCGAGAAAAAAAGGTCCCTTTCTCTAATCCTATCCATCAACTCCTTACACACCACGCCCTTTGCATAATCGGACACAATGACCCCATCAAATTCAAGGTCAAGCCCTTCAAGAAGCCTTCTTAGAACATTGCCCTCTACAACCTTTTTGTTTTCAAAGTCTATCCTTAAAAGTTGTTGGGAAAGAGCAACTATGCGAGTTTTTTCTGTGGTAGGCCTGTTTGGGTCTTCCACCGTTAGGTCTTCTATGCTTGATTCCTTTAAAAGCCCTTTTATTATATGCCTGCCGTAATCTTGCCCCACAACCCCCAAAAGGTATGCCTTTACACCAAGGGAAGAAAGGTTGTTGGCTACGTTGCCAGCACCACCAAGCCTAAACTCTTCCCTTTGAACCTCCACCACGGGCACTGGCGCTTCTGGTGATATCCTTTCCACCTTTCCAAAGACATACCTATCAAGGATAACATCCCCAACTACTAAAATCCTTAGCTTTTTAAAGGCTTCAAGGATCTCTTTGACTTTATCCTTGTCCATTCTCTACCTTTACCTCTTCCCCTTCCTCTATAAAAGCAGCGTGCAACTCCCTTACCGCCAACTCTCCGTATTTGTCTTCTATAAGGCAGGATATCTTTATCTCCGATGTGGATATTGCCATTATGTTTATGTTGTTTTTATAGAGCACTTCAAACATCTTGGCAGCGGTGCCATAAGAACTTCTCATGCCTATACCTACTACGGAAACCTTGGCTATACGATCGTCCCTTACCACCTCTTGGGCGCCTATCTCCTGAGCCACCTTCTTTACTATCTCTTCTGCCTTTAAAGCATCCGTCTTGTTTACAGTAAAGGACATATCCGTGTAGCCTTGATGAGAAACATTTTGAACGATCATATCCACAACTATATGGGCATCTCCCAACGCCTTAAAGATCTTGTAAGCTATGCCCGGCTTGTCGGGCACACGCACCACCGTTATCCTTGATTCATTTTTTTCAAGGGTGATAGCCTTTACCACGCTTTTTTCCATAACTTCCTCCTCGGGCACTATCCAGGTGCCCTCCTTGTCGTTAAAGGAACTTCTAACATGTATCCTTACCATATATTTCATAGCAAATTCTATACTTCTTGCCTGCATAACCTTTGCTCCAAGGGAAGCCATCTCCAACATCTCCTCGTAGGATATAACAGGTATCTTTTTAGCGTTGGGAACTATCCTTGGGTCTGCGGTAAAGACACCTTCCACGTCTGTGTATATTTCACAGTCTGCACCAAGGGCATAGGCCAAGGCAACTGCCGAAAGGTCTGAGCCTCCCCTTCCCAAAGTGCTTATTTCCCAATCTTCTGTAACACCTTGAAAGCCAGCCACTATGGGAGTATAACCCTCCTCCAAAAGGTTTTTTAACCTTTGTGCTCCTATCTTCCTTATCCTTGCCTTTGTATGTACCTTATCGGTTATTATGGGCACTTGCCATCCACAAAGACTAACCGCGGGCACACCCATCTTTCTAAGGGTTATTGCAAAAAGGGCTATAGCCTGTTGTTCTCCCGTTGATATAAGCATATCCATTTCCCTTTCGGGTGGCATAGGGTCTACTTCCTTTGCAAGGTTTATAAGGCGATCCGTTTCACCAGCCATAGCAGAAGAGACAACAACGACTCTATAACCCTGTTTTAGTTTCTCCAAGACTTTATTAGCAGCGTTTTTAATCCTTTCCAGGTTGGCGACGGACGTGCCACCGAACTTTACCACTAAGATTTTCATTTTTACTATTTTAC
>JBKBNZ010000148.1:0-1914 GCA_046294875.1 Aquificaceae bacterium
TGACGCTTTGCTTTGCCTTGGAAGAGCTTATCTTGAAATGGGGGAACTAAAGCAGGCTCTTAAGTATCTGCGAAAGGCAGAAAAGTTGGCTATAGAGCCGGACGAGCACCGTGATGTTTCCCATCTTTTGGGGCGCACCTATTGGTTTATGGGTAAGGTGGAAAAGGCTTTGGATTACTACGAAAAGCAGGTTTACCTAAGCCAGTTTATGGCAGACACGGAGGGCACGGCGGATGCCTTGGTGGCTCTGGCAGAAGTTTGTGAAGGTATAGGGAAGCAGGAAAAAGCCCTTGAGCTTCTCCATATGGCACTAGGTATAATGCCCGAGGAAAAGGCTGGGAACATATATAACAGCGTAGCTATAATATACTCGGACATGGAGGACTTTGAAAAAGCTCTTTGGTACTTCCTGAAATCCCTTGAAGTTTCAAAAAAAACAAAAGACCAATATGGCATAGCCATGTGTCTTTTGAACATAGGGAGCACTTACCGTGAATTGAAGAGGTACGACCTTGCACAACAGTGCCTGTTGTCTGGCTTGGATGAGGCTTACAAACTTTACGAAAGGATAGGATCCAAGGGAGATCTCCAAGCCATAGAGGAGAAAATTTTTGACCTTGACCAAGATGTTAATTAAGCTGTCCCTTGAGGACTTTTACTTTATAAAGGGTGAGGAACTATACTTTGACAAAGGCCTTAATGTGATCACCGGAGAAACGGGCACGGGCAAATCTCTTACTGTATCTTCCCTTATGTTTGTTATGGGAGAGGAGGGAAGCTATCCAGAAGGGACGTGCGTTGAGGTGGAGCTTTTTGTAGATGGCGAAAGCATCTTTTTGAGGAGGGAGGTAAACAAGGGCAGAAGCAGGTACTACCTAAATGGTAGAGGAAGCAATAAAAGGGTTGTGGAGGAGATTTTATCGTCCCACCTTTTGCTTCAAGGGCAGAACGATAGGACGAAGATAACAAGGCTTGACTTTCAAAGGGATGTTTATGATAGGTTTTTGGGGGTTATCGACCTTAGAGCTATGGTGGAAAGGCTGTACCAAGAGGTTGTAGAGCTTGACCAAAGGATAAGAAACCTAAGGGAGAAAAGAGTTGAAAGGGAAATAAGGAGAAGGATAATCCAAGAGGACATAAAAGAGATAGAAGAGGTGGGGCTAACCCCCGAGGAGTACAGGCAAGCAAAGAAAAGGCTTGAGGAGATAAACTTGGCAGAAAAATTAAACCTTTGGATTTCTCAAGCCTTGTCGGGCTTGTCTGCTTCCTTGGAAGGGATAAAAGCCACCTATAAAGTCCTTAGAGAGCTTTCGGTTTTTAAAGACCTAAGAGAAATGCTTGAAAGCCTTGAGGTTATAAGGGAAAACCTAAGGGATATGGAAAGGTCTTTGGAGGGCATGGTTTTATCCTACAGTCAGGAAGAGCTTGACCTTTTGAATTCAAAGCTTTACAGAGTGCAAAGGCTGGAAAGGAAGTATGGCAGAAGTTACGAAGAAATCTGGGATTATATGGGCAAGCTTAAAGAGGAGCTTTTAAACCTTGAAAGGGAAGAGGATCCAGAGGCTTTGCAAGAGGAGTTAAAGGAAAAGGAAGAAGAGTTGGAAAGGTTATACAACCTACTAAGCCAAAAGAGATTAGAGGGGAAGGAGGAGTTTGAAAGGAGGGTAAAGGGGTACTTGGAGAGTATGGGGCTTGAGAGGGCTGTTTTTAGGGTGGGCTTTGAGGAAAAAAGGGGAAGGTACGGAAAGGAACAGATAAGGTTTCTCTTTTCTTCTTACGGCAAAGGGGAGAGGGATATATGGGAGGTGGCCTCCGGCGGTGAGATCTCAAGGCTATCCCTTGCCCTTTTTATGTTATCTCCACCGGCGCAGACTTATATACTGGACGAGATAGACACGGGTATAAGCGGCATAA
>JBKBNZ010000149.1:0-1888 GCA_046294875.1 Aquificaceae bacterium
TATATTGCAAACATGATTAAAATTTTATTTATGTTCAGAAAAGTCCTTATAGCCAACAGAGGAGAGGTAGCCCTTAGGATCATCAGAGGATGTGAGGAGCTTGGTATAAAGACCGCCGCCATATACTCGGAGGCGGACGCCAAATCCTTGTATGTTAAAAAGGCAGACGAAGCATACCTTATGCCCGGAGATCCTGTAAGGGCTTACCTTGATTATGTTAGGATAGTAGACCTTGCTAAGTCTATCGGTGCCGATGCCATACACCCCGGTTATGGATTTCTTGCAGAGAACGCAGACTTTGCAAGATACTGTGAAAAGAATGGAATAACCTTCATAGGACCTTCACCAGAACATATAGAGCTCTTTGGAGATAAGGTTAAAGCAAAACAAGCCATACAAAAGCTTGGTATTCCAACCATACCCGGTTCCCCAGAACCCCTTAAAAACTATGAAGATGCCCTTCATTACGCAAGAGAGATAGGACTGCCCGTAATACTAAAATCCGCTTATGGGGGTGGTGGGAGAGGTATGAGGGTGGTAAGAAGCTTTGAAGAACTGCCAAGGCTTTTTGAGTCGGGCTATAGAGAAGCAGAAACCTTCTTTGGAAAGGGGGACCTCTTCGTGGAGAAATACCTTGACAACCCCAAACACATAGAAGTTCAAATACTGGGCGATAAGTACGGTAATGTGATACATCTTGGAGAAAGGGACTGTTCCGTTCAAAGAAAGCATCAAAAGATTATAGAGATAACACCATGTCCCGTACTGCCACAGGATATAAGACAGAAGATGCTTGGACTAAGTGTAAAGGCTATGATGCAGGTGGGATATTACAGCGCTGGTACCCTTGAATTTCTTGTAGACCTAAAGAGTAAGGAGTTTTACTTTATAGAAATGAACACACGTCTGCAGGTGGAACACACCATAACGGAGATGGTAACGGGAGTAGATATAGTGGAAACCATGATAAGGGTAGCTATGGGTGAGCCCTTGCCCTTTAACCAAAGCGATATAACCTTCAGAGGATACGCCATAGAGTTCAGGATAAACGCAGAGGATCCCAAAAGAAACTTTGCACCAGCACCGGGCAAGATAACTGCCTACTATTCACCGGGTGGTCCCGGTGTAAGAATGGATGCGAGTGTTTATAAGGACTATGTAATACCGCCCTATTATGACTCCATGATAGCAAAGATGAGCGTTTGGGCTTTGACATGGGAACGTGTACTGGCAAGGGCAAAGAGGGCAATAGACGAGTTTATCATAAGAGGCATGCCCACCAACATACCTCTACACAGAGAGATAATAAGAGATCCAGACTTTATATCGGGCTACTTTGGAATAAAGTTCCTTGAGGAAAAACTGCCCACCTACGACTTTGAGATAGAAGGAGAGGAAGACCCAGAAACCTTAGCCCTTGCTTTGTCTGCAGCTATAGCGGCGTACTACGGCTTGTAATCTACGCTTATACCTTTACTTTCAAAACCGAGGGAGTTTATAACCCTTACAGTAAAAGTGCTTTCCCTTTCTGGTATAGGTACTTCAAAGGAAAAGCCAACGGTCCTTCCTATTTCCTTGCCATTTTGGTAGATTACAAACTCCCTATAATCTCTATCGTAAAACCACACTATGTATAGCCTTTTTTCTCCCACCCTTATCTGTAGACCCTTTACCTCCTCTATGGGCGGGGGCTCCTTAGGCCTTACGCAAAAGTCTACAAAGGGGCTTTCCCTTAAACCTTCAACACCCGTAAGGGCATAACACCTTTCCCAATAGCCTCTTTCAAGGTTGATCTCTCCCTTAAAACCAATCCCAGGTTCCAGAAGAGGCTTACCATCTTTTAAGGGATAGAGCCTATAGCCTTCAAAACCCTTTGCAACGAGCTTTA
>JBKBNZ010000150.1:0-1776 GCA_046294875.1 Aquificaceae bacterium
AAAGCCTCAGACCTTTCGTTTATCACCTTTGGCTTTGGCACGATCTTCTTTTCCTTCTCGTTGTATTCATAATTGACGTTTATAACTATAGCCTCCTGCGGAGAGCCGTTTACCATAGAGTAGCAAGTGTTGTCTGGAAGGGTGGGTTTGTATTCCTTTCCTGCTATCCTGCTTGCTATTATCTTTGCCACTATCTTACCTTGAGAGTTGCCCATATGCCCGCTCTTTGGATAGGGCACGCCTCCTATTACGTCACCCACCAAGAAAACGTTGGGGTCTGTCTTTGCTTGGAAGGTAAGAGGGTCTTGGTCTGCCCAACCAGTGGGCTTGCCTTCCTTGTCCTTGGCTATCAGGTCTGCCATCCAAACAAGCTCTCCTGCCTGGTGAGGTGGCACAAGGTTGGCATCTGCAAACTTAAAGTCTCCTGCCGTTGTCTTTATAACCTTGTTAATGGGGTCTACTTCCCTTATGCTTGCCTTTGGCACGTATTCTATAATTCCCAAGTAAACCTGCTCAAAGGCTGCCCTAAAGCCCGGTCCCTTTGGAGCTATATCATCTTTGGGATCAAGAACTATAACCCTGCCGTCGACTTTGTTTCTCTTGAAAACTTCCGCCACCATACAAGCCCTTTCATAGGGAGCAGGTGGACATCTGTAAGTACCGGGAGGTACGGTAATTATAAAATCGCCTTCTTCAAACTCATGCACTTTCCTCTTCAAAGCTAAGTGCTCGGAGCCGGGGATGAAAGCAGCAGGGAAGTTGACCTTTGTATACCTTGCCATTTCCTTGTCTTCTTTGAACCATGCAGCGTAGTTGTACCTTATGCCGGGGGCAAGGACCAAGTAGTTGTACTCTATAAAGCCACGAGGTGTATAGACCCTTTTCTTGTCCCTCTCTATACCAATAACCTCATCGTTTATAAACCTGTATCCATACTTTGATGCAGGTTGGTTGTAATCGTAGGATAGGAAATCAAGGCCTACCAAATCTGCAAGCCATGGATTGGATATAGGGCAAGAGAAAAAGTTAGGTCTTTTCTCAATAAGCACCACTTCAATGTTGGGATTTTCTTTTTTGAGGTATTTGGCAACCGTTAAACCGGCCCATCCACCACCGCATATAACAACTCTGTTACCCTTTGGTGGTGGAAGCATAGCTCCCATCTTTACCACTTTTTCAGCAGCAGAAAAAACTGGTTGTGAAGAAACTCCCAAAGCTATGGCACCTAACCCTGCGGACTTCAATAAATCACGCCTTGTAAACATTCCTACACCTCCTTTTTCCTATAATTCCTGAGTAAAAAGATACATAAGCTTGAAGATGTTTTGCAATAAAAAGTTTTAATGGAAATATTAGAAAGGCTTATTTAAGATAATTTTTATATCATTATAACTGTATATGTGTGCCGAGTGAGAAATTCAAGAAAGTCCAAAAGTGTTGGTGCATAAACTACTTTGAAATACCACAAGAGAGACTGGTCTAAATACTACAAAGTATTAGTCCAAAGAAGCTCCATTACCATGTGGTTATCCAAAGAAGTCATCTCTTCATGGCTATCCAACAAACCAAAAAGAGAGAAGCCTTTTTAAAATCCATCTTTGAAATACTAAAACCATATCCCGCAGAGGCAGGAAGCTAAACATACAACTAACAAAAGACCAACCCAGAGAACATACACCTTGTAACAGACAGACGGGGTATATGATAAGAGGGAGGTTTATGAGAGTATAAAAGGGCATAGTCCTGATACCAAGGCTTATACCACCACGTAAGGAT
>JBKBNZ010000151.1:0-1623 GCA_046294875.1 Aquificaceae bacterium
ACATAGCCAAAATCTCTCAACATCTCCCTTTCCATATCCGCTCCCACGTTCACGTGTATGGATACACCGTCCGCACCGAGCTTTATAGCCTCTTCCACCGTGCATACCAAAACCTTGTCGTTTTTAGTAGGGGCCCAGTCTGTGGAAGCAGAAAGATGAACTATAAGGCCTATATCTTTGCCCCTTCCCCTATGTCCCGCCCTTACCATACCCTTATGTAGCACCACCGCATTGGCACCACCCTCTGCCACCTCGCTTACCGCTCTCTTTATGTCCTCTATACCCTCTATGGGACCAGAGCTAACGCCATGGTCCATGGGCACTATGATAGTTTTGCCCGTTTCTCGGTTCATAAGTCTTTCAAGTCTTACAGCTTTTCCTAAGCTCATTGTTAAACCTCTCCAGTTTAAAGAATTATAACACTTTGTAAAAGGTCAGGTGAAAAAAGATCCCTTGTAGGGGTGTTTCATGAAGAGCCAATGGACCTTATGGACATGTGGATGCATCAAAGCAATAGGCGATTGTCCGTATATAATTATATCTTTCGGAGGAGAGGCATGAGAAAAGAGGCTTACTTTTTGATTTTATCCTTTCTTTTTTCCTGTTCGATTAAAGCGGAGAATATAGGCAAAGAAGAATACCTTAGGGTAAATTGCCCTTCTACAATAAAAACAAGGGGTTTTTACTGCAAAGAAGAAGGAGCCTACAGCAACATAATACAAAGCGCAAGTCGTGTAAAAGTAGAAAGCCTTTTAACAAACAGAAGCATAACCATAGCGGTTTATAGAAGAGAGGACGTTGATGGTATATGCGTGCCAGAAAGATTTAGAAATTTACTGGGACCTGAGCCTTTCCCCGCCAAGCTTGAAATCCAAAGGTGCGGCGTGGATGATAGAAGAACTTGCCCAACAGTAATCAGAGGACTTGCCAGTTACTATGGAGAACCTTATCATGGAAGGTCTACTCCCTACGGTATAAATTATGATATGTATGGATTTTATGCGGCAAGTCCAAACCTACCTTTGGGGACCCTTCTGAGGGTAAAGAACCTAAAAAATGGTAAAGAGGTTGTGGTGAAAGTGATAGACAGGGGTCCTTTCAAAGAAGAAAGAATCCTTGACCTATCTTATGCAAGTGCCAAAGAACTTGATATGATAAGAGATGGTGTGGTAGAGATAGAGGCAAGGGTGCTAAGATGCGGGGACTAAGAGAGGACTTTAAGGAAGAACTAAGTAAGCACTTTAACCTTTCTAAGGTAGAAGTTGGAAGATTTATAGAAGAGGAAAATATTACCCTTGAAAAGGAAGGCAAAAGGCTTCTTTACATAAAAGCCTTTTATGGTAGAAGGCCCTACTGGAAGGAATGGGTGGAGCTTTTTAATATAGAGCCCGAGTTTTTCGGTTCTACATGGGAGAAGGAGCTTTACGGGATAATATCCAAGTACTTTAGAAGGGTTTTTGTGGAGTATTACGAGGACAAAGAAACATTGTTGGAGTTAAAGCGGGGGAAACCTCCCGAAGAGACAAGGCTTGGCTCCATACTAAAAAGCTTGGGTTATACATACTTTAAAGACTGGTACTACCCTGAAGGTTGGATGGAGGGTGGTTATAAACTGCAAGCAGA
>JBKBNZ010000152.1:0-1619 GCA_046294875.1 Aquificaceae bacterium
TCAATGATGGTCTCCCCCCTTGCCAATAGCCCTGCCACGGAGAAGGCCATAGCTATTCTATGGTCACCGTAAGTTTTAATGAAAGCACCTTCCAAGTATTCTTTTCCCTCAATCTCAAAGCCATCTTCGTACTCTTTAACTTTAACGCCCATAGCCCTTAGATTTTCCACCACAGCCCTTATTCGGTCGCTCTCCTTTACCCTCAACTCTTGAGCTCCCCTTACCTTTGAAAGACCTTCCGCGAGGGACATAACCACGGCCAAGATGGGAATCTCATCTATAATTGAGGGTATCTCTTCTGGAAGCACTTCTACCGCTTTTAGCTTACCTGAGTATCTAAGGTAAACGTCCGCAACAGGCTCGCTACACATCTCCCTGACGTTTTCATACCTTATGTGCGCACCCATCTCCTTTAGTTTTCTAAAAAATCCATCCCTCGTGGGGTTTACAAGCACGTCTTTAAGCAAGATCTCTGAACCCTCTAATAAAACTCCCAAAGCGGCAAAAAAGCTTGCAGAAGATGGGTCTGCAGGACAGAAGATCTCCGTGGCTGTCAGCCTTTGACCTCCTTTAACTTTTACCATATGCCCCTCTTTTCCTTCAAGCTGTATAACTTCTACGCCAAAAGCCTTTAGCATCCTTTCCGTGTGGTCTCTTGATAAAACAGGCTCGTAAACTTCCGTATAGCCTTCTGCCCTTAGGCCTGCCAAAAGCAAAGCAGATTTTACTTGCGCAGAGGCCTTTCTATTGAAAAAGCTTATACCTTTAAGTTGCCCACCGCGCACGCTTATGGGAAGTTTGTTTCCCTTTTCCCTTCCATCCAAAAGGGCTCCCATTTCTCTTAGAGGTTCTACAACCCTAAGCATAGGCCTCTTCCTTAGGCTGTTATCTCCCGTTATGACGCTAAAGAAGTCTTGGGTGGATAAAACTCCAAGCATAAGCCTTGCGGTAGTTCCCGAATTCTTCGCATCAAGAACATCAGAAGCCTCCGCAAAGTTATAGCCCCTTCCTATAACTCTAAGGTTGTTGCCCTTTGATTGTATTTCCACACCCAAGGCTTTTAGTATGTTTAGCGTGGCAAGGGTATCCTCCGAGAATAGCCACTCTTTTATATGGCTTTCCCCTTCTGCAAGGGATGAAAGTATTAAAGCCCTGTGGGATATGGATTTGTCGGAGGGAACCCTTATTTCACCTTTTAGGCTTTTGGCCTTTGTTAGTTTTAGCATAGGACTATTTTATCAAAAGCATATAAAAGGCCAAAAAGAGACCCCAAAGGATTACAAAGAGTCTTACCATCTTGGACTTAAATCTTTGGGATAGGTATGCACCCATGTATCCACCAAGGGCAAAACCCGGCATCATAACCAAGGCAAAAGGCCAATCCACCTTCCCACTTAGGATAAAAACAAGGGCACCCAAAAGATTTATAGAAAAGCCCAATATATTCTTAAGGGCGTTGGCAGTGTGTATGTTATAAATACCCGATAAAGTAAGGCTTGCCAACATCATTATTCCAATACCAGCACCAAAATAGCTGCCATACATGCCTGTTAAAAATTGAAGGGATAAAGGTATAAAGGGACTTACTCTATTGCCTTTTGTTATAAACTTTGAAAGAA
>JBKBNZ010000153.1:0-1568 GCA_046294875.1 Aquificaceae bacterium
CTTGCCTCATCTCCAAAGGGTGGGAGTGTATCCTTTGTAAGGTTAAAGCCCGAAGACTTCAAGGTGGAGTTGGGAAAGGAAGGAGGACAGCTTAGGTTTGTATTAAGTTCAGACCCAAGGACCTTAAACCCTGCCATAGCCCAAGAGACTTCCTCCACGGCGGTGCTTTCCGACCTTTTCACAGGCCTTACCAAAATAGACCTAAAGACCATGCAGGTGGTTCCCGATTTAGCCCAAAGGTGGGAGGAAAAAGATGGTGGCAAGGTCTATGTCTTTTACCTTAAAAAAGGTATAAAATGGAGCGATGGAAAGCCCTTTACCGCCGAGGATGTGGTTTTTACCTACAGGGATATATACCTAAACCCGGAGATTCCCAACTCAACGGGGGATACCTTTAGAGGGATACTAAAAACACCAGAAGACATAAGGAACTTTGTAAGGAAAATAGACGACTACACTTTGGAGTTTAGACTGCCCCAGCCCTTTGCCCCCTTCTTAAGCGCCCTTTCTGCCCCCATTCTTCCAAAGCATAAGCTGGAAAAGTATGTAAAGGAAGGTACCTTTATGACCGCTTGGAACGTAAACACAGACCCCAAGGAGATAGTGGGAACAGGCCCCTATGTGATGAAAAGATACATAAAGGGAGTGCTCGTGGAATATGAGGCAAACCCCTATTACTACGAGAAGGACGAGGAAGGAAGAAGGCTTCCCTACATAAAAAGAAAGGTGGGCTATATCATCCAAGACCCAGACACAGCCCTTTTGAAGTACTCCACGGGAGAGATAGACTATATGGGTGTTAGACCTCAGGATGTTTTGTTTATGAGTAAGATGGAAAAGACTTTTCTTTTTGATATGGGTCCTACGCCCTCAACCACCTTTTTGGTCTTTAACATGAACCCAAAGGCAGACCTTCCCAAGTACAAGCTCAAATGGTTTCAAAAAAGGGAGTTTAGAATAGCCATCTCCCATGCCATAGACAGAGAAGGTATATCTTACTTGGTTTACAACGGCTTGGCAGAGCCTTTATACGGTCCCATAACGCCCGCCAACAGACCCTATTATCAGGAGGGCTTGTTTGTTAAATATGAGTACAACCTAAAAAAGGCAAGGGAGATTTTGGAAAGCATAGGCTTTAAAGACAGAAATGGCGATGGATGGCTCGAAGATGAGGAGGGAAACACCCTTGAGATAGTTCTGCTTACCAATGCGGGCAACAAGGAAAGGGAAGCCATAGGCAACATAATAAAGGAAGACTTGGAAAAGATAGGCATAAAGGTTATCTTTAGGCCTATAGATTTTAACACCCTTGTTAGCAGGCTAACCTCCCCACCTTACAGTTGGGAGGCGGTAATTATAGGGCTTACGGGGTCGATGGATCCCCACTTTGGTAGGAACGTTTGGCACTCTTCGGGCACGCTTCACATGTGGAACCCCCGACAGGAAAAGCCTGCCACTGAGTGGGAAAAAAGGATAGACGAACTCTTTGATATGGGGGCTGTAGAAACAAACATGGAAAAAAGGATAAACCTATACAGAGAAGCCTTTAGAATAATATCTCAGGAACA
>JBKBNZ010000154.1:0-1494 GCA_046294875.1 Aquificaceae bacterium
TATTCATTATATTACAAGGTGGCTTATGCACCAACGCCTTACCGAGTTAGAGTTTTGTAAGCTTTTTGATGGGGTTATTCGAAGCTTATAGAAAAAAATTCTCAAGCCCTTACCTCAAGGGAATGAGCCCTTCCCACAAGGTAGGTGAATTTTTCTAAAGACCTTTCCTTCATATACTCCTCTATGCCCTCTATTATTTTCAAAGGTGCGTATGGGTCAAAGAAGTTGGCGGTACCCACCTGAATACAGGAAGCACCTGCAAGTATATGCTGCAAGGCTGAGTCGGTGTCGTATATACCTCCCACACCTATTATAGGCACAGAGAAGCCAAGCTCACCAAAGACTTCCCAAACCATCCTAACCGCTATAGGAAGTATGGCAGGTCCCGAAAGGCCACCCATCTTAGTAGAAAGCTCCGGCTTTTGAGCTTTTATATCTATCTTCATACCCAGCAACGTGTTTATAAGCACGAGTCCGTCCGCTCCTGCCTGTACGCATACCCGTGCAAAGCTTTTTATATCTCCCGTATTGGGAGAAAGCTTAACAAGCACGGGCTTTTTTACCTTGGACTTTACCTTTTCTATAAGCCTACTTAAAACCTCCGGATCATGCCCAAAAAGCATACCTCCCTTTTTCACGTTGGGACAAGACACGTTAAGCTCATAGGCCACGATCTTTTTCGCCTCTTCAAGGGCTAAGCACACCTCCACGTACTCTTCTTCCTCTTCTCCAAAAACATTGGCTATAAAGTGGGTATCTATATTCTTTATCTCTGGGTATATTTTTTTCAAAAAGTCTTCCACTCCGGGATTTTGCAAGCCTATGGAGTTAAGCATGCCACATGGTGTTTCCGCTATCCTTTGGGGAGGGTTTCCTTCCCTTGGTCTAAGGGATATGCCCTTTGTAACCACTGCACCAAGCTTGGAGATATGGTATACTTCAAGGGCTTCAATTCCATAACCAAAGGTGCCCGAAGCCACCCACACGGGGTTTTTAAACCTTACACCAAAGATCTCCACAGAAAGGTCAAGCACTTACCTTACCCGTATCTCTAATCTGCACGAAAAGTGCAGATTGCTGGTTTTTGACTTCCCAGCCCCAGCAAGCTGTATTTGGGAAGCCCTTAGCCCCTGCCCCAAGAAGCAGGAGCGTATCTTTTCCACGGCAATGTTTAAAATTTTACTTAAAAGACCTTCCTTTGGGATCTTTTGGTGCATTTTGATATATCAATCCCTATGTAACCATGCCCGAGAAGTTTGGCTGCCACTAAGGTTGTCCCACTTCCGCAGTAGGGGTCAATAACTATGCCCTTCTTATCCTCCAAAAGGTAGTATATTATCCTCGTGGGAAGCTCTATAGGAAAAGGTGCAGGATGGGGATTTTCCTTTTCAGGCGGCAGGCGCCATACGGACGTAAGCAAGGCATGCTTATATTTAAGCTCCTCACCTATAAAGTTATCGCCCTTCGGTTTGTATAGCCAGTATATTCTTTCAT
>JBKBNZ010000155.1:0-1459 GCA_046294875.1 Aquificaceae bacterium
CGAGCAAAAGCCAAACAGGCAAGACAGAAGCAAAGAAGCCATAAACCATAAGTGCTATGGCAAGATGGGCTTCGGAGAGGGTAAAAAGTTTTCCAAGAGTTTCATGCTGGGCTACAAGCCTCCCCAAATAAAGGCTAAAAAGTAAGGCAACCACTCCAAAAAGAAAGGAGTGCAAGACTGCACCGGGCTTTATACGCCACATATAAACGCCCATAAGCATGGCTATGGGTATGGTCATAAACACAGAAAAAGTAGCCCAAGGGCTTTGAGCCAAAGCCTTTATTACCACAAGCCCAAGCACCGCAAGGAGAATTATAAGGATGCTGTATATAACCAAAAGGGTTATAAAGCCCCCTACCTTTCCAAGCTCCTCCTTTGCTATCTGCCCCAAGCTTCTCCCGCCTTTTCTCATGGAGATGGTAAGGATCACCATATCTTGGACTGCGCCAGCCAATAGGACTCCCAAAAGTATCCAAAGGGTTCCCGGTAAATAACCCATCTGGGCTGCAAGTACAGGCCCTACAAGGGGACCAGCTCCGGAAATGGAAGCAAAGTGATGGCCAAAAAGAACCCATTTGTTGGTGGGCACATAGTCAAGCCCGTTGTAAAACTTATGAGCGGGCGTTGGATTCTTATCGTCAATTTCAAAGACTTTGTAGGCTATAAAATAAGAGTAATACCTGTAGCCTATAAAGTATATACACAAGGTAGCTATCAAAAGCCATACAACGCCGATGGACTCACCCCTTGCAAGGGCGAGCACACCAAAGGCAAAAGCCCCTACTATAGATACGGCTATTAGTATAAGCCTATCCTTCCAAGTCATTTAAGGTGCTTATTGAAAAAGGCTATGGTCTTCTCCCAAACATCGTTAGCATACTCTTCGTGGTACACCTCCGGCCTTGTATCGTTAAAGAAGGCATGATCTACACCAGAATAGATAACAAACTGGGCGTTAAGGTTGTTTTTGTTGCATTCCTCTATAGCCTTAACCACTTCTGATAGAGGTATAAAGGCATCCTTGCCCGCATGGATAGCAAGTACGGGTGCCTTTATCCTGGAAAAATCTATGGGTACTATACTATAAAGTCCATAATAAGGCACCAAAGCCTTAAACTCATCGGCGAACTTAGCTCCAAAGTACCACGTACATGTTCCACCACAGCAAAAGCCCGTTGCACCAAGCATAAACTCTCCAATTCTTGCCACGTATCCCATGTCTTGCTCTTTGAAGTATTCAATGGCTGCCTTTACCATAGCCTCCGCTTCTGAAAACCTGTTTTGAAATAGGTCTTGCATAAGCCTTCCCGCAGTTTCTGGGTCTTTTGCCGTCTGTCCCTTGTACAGGTCAATGCCAAAGGCATAAAAACCTTCCTTTGCATACCTGTCGCACACATCCTTTATATGGTCTACAAGCCCCCACCACTCGTGGAAAACAAAAACCATAGGTCCTTTGCCA
>JBKBNZ010000156.1:0-1450 GCA_046294875.1 Aquificaceae bacterium
CCCGGTCTACCCCAAAGTTGTACTTAAGTAAATAGGCGAGTTCTAAAAGGGTATAAGTGGATATAAAGATCTTCCCCTTTCTTTTCTCCACCCTTTTAAAATAATTTTCTAACTTCTCTGCCTTTTCTTCCCTTATTAGAAAATCTATAAGGTCCTGAGTATCTATTGCATCCATTCTGGTGGAACACCCACGTTTTCTCTAAGTTGGCCATCTCCAAAGATTATAAACTTTTGGATGGTTAGCTCTTCAAGAGCCATGGGTCCCCTTGCATGGATTTTATCGGTGGATATGCCCATCTCCGCTCCCAAACCAAACTCGTTACCATCGGTAAACCTTGTGGAGGCATTCACATAAACTGCTGCCGAGTCTACCTCTTTTAGGAACCTCATGGCCTTTGTGTAGTTTTCTGTGATTATGGCATCCGAATGCTTTGAACCATACTTTTCTATAAACTCTATAGCTTCTTCCAAGCTATCCACTACCTTTACCGCCAGTATAAGGTCTAAAAACTCCTCGTAATAGTCCTCTTCTGTGGCTGGCACCGCCTTTACATGGGATAGGTTGGGCATTGACTTTATAACCTTTAAACTATCCTCATCACACCTCAATTCCACGCCAGCCCTTCCCAGTATATCCGCCATCTTTGGCCAAAAGGTATTTAAAAGATTTCTATGGATTATTAAATTCTCCACCGCATTGCATACAGAGGGCCTTTGAACTTTTGCGTTATAAACTATGTGATATGCTTTTATAAGGTCTGCTTCCTCATCCACGTATATATTACAAACTCCTTTGTAGTGCTTTATTACAGGCACTCTGGCATTTTCTGCAACCGCTCTGATAAGACTTTCACCACCCCTTGGAATGGCCACATCCACCTTGCCTTCCATCTTAAGGATCTCCCAAACTATCTCCCTTTCAGGCCTGTCTATAAACTGCACTGCCTCTGGTGGAAAGCCCCTTTCTTTGCATGCTTGTTGTATAAGCTCCACGAGGGCCTTGTTGGTGTTTATTGCCTCCTTTCCTCCCCTTAAAAGTACTGCGTTGGAAGATTTCATACACAAGGAGGCAGCTTCTATGGTCACATTAGGCCTTGCTTCATAAACGATAAAGATAACACCAAGGGGTACTCTCATCCTGCCTACCTGCAAACCATTGGGCAAAACCCACATGCGTGTAATTTCACCCACGGGGTCTGGCAAAGATGCCACATCCTTTAGCACCTTTATCATCCCGTCTATACGTTTATCGTTTATAAGAAGTCTATCTATGAGAGCAGAAGAAAGCCCTTGGGACTTTGCGTATTCAATGTCTTTGGCGTTTTCCTCCTTTATAAAGTCCCTTTTTGCATCAAGAAGCTCTGCGGTTCTAAGAAGCGTCTTGTTTTTTACCTCCGTGTTTAAGGATATTAACCTTCTAAGACTTGACCTTGCAAGCTCTACCTTAGCT
>JBKBNZ010000157.1:0-1434 GCA_046294875.1 Aquificaceae bacterium
CCTTGCTATAAGAATGGAACTTTACCAACCCGGTCTTCAGTATATGTCGGAGGATACCTACAATAAGGCTCTTACTATTCATGGTGTGGTTATGCAATTTTGGTGGGCTGTGGGTATATGGAGCTCTTTTGGAAACTATCTACTGCCACTTATGATAGGAGCAAGAGACGTTGCCTTTCCAAGGTTGAACGCCCTTAGCTATTGGTTTTTCTTTGCAGCAAGCGTGCTTGCCCTTTTGACCTTGCTTCCGGGCAATCATATCAGAATGCTTTGGACTGGATATCCTCCCTTTTCTCTAAACGACAACGCAGGTCCTGTGGCCTTTTATGCCCTCATAGTACACCTTCTTGGTGCCTCCTCTTTAGCCGGTGCTATAAATCTCGTAGTCACCAACATAACCATGAGGGCACCAGGTATAACCCTTAAGAAGATGAACCTCTTTTTACACTCTTTCTTGGCAATGAACGTAATTCAAATACTGGGCGTACCAGCCCTTGCGGGTGCTGTAACCATGCTACTTATGGATAAGTATTTCCACACTGCCTTTTTTGACCCAACAAGGGGTGGAGACCCACTTTTATATCAAAACCTCTTCTGGTTTTACTCTCACCCAGTGGTTTATGTTATGATCCTTCCCGCCTTCGGTCTAATCTCGGAGATGATAGCTACCTTTTCAAGGAGAGAGATCTTTGGTAGAACCTCCATGATCTTTGCTATATGGGGTATAGCCATACTTGGCTTTATGGTTTGGATTCACCACATGTTTACAAGTGGTGTGCCTGATTGGATAAGAATACTTTTCTCCTACACCACTGTTCTTATAGGTGTTCCAACGGGTATAAAGATTTTCAACTGGGTATTTACCCTATACAAGGGCTCCATAAGGTTTACAACTCCCATGCTATACACTTTAAGCGCCATCTTTATGTTCCTTATAGGTGGTCTTACCGGTATTCCTCTTGGGCTTCCAGCCTTTGATATAGGAGTACACGACTCTCATTTTGTAGTTGCCCACTTCCATTACGTTCTTGGAATGGCTCTTACCCTTGCAGCCTTTGGTGGTTTCCACTATTGGTATCCCAAATTCACAGGAAGGATGTACAGCGAATTTTGGGCAAAGTTGGGACTTGTGATTATTATGATAGGCTCCAACCTCTTCTACTTCCTTCAGTTTATAGTAGGCCTTGAGGGTATGCCAAGAAGGTACGCAGACTATCCCGCAATAGAAAGTTGGATAAGGCTTCACGAGCTTCAAACTATAGGCTCTATGATCTTGGCCTTTGGTATTCTAATTGCGGTGGCAAACCTTATACTTTCCACCAAGCTTGGTAAAAAGGCAGAGGATAACCCATGGCAATCTCCATCCCTTGAATGGTTAATTCCTTCACCACCACCACCCCACAACTTTGACAAGACACCCCACATGCCCGAAGA
>JBKBNZ010000158.1:0-1407 GCA_046294875.1 Aquificaceae bacterium
TCGGTTTTTAGCCTTGCCTTTGCAGAGGACGACCCTGTGGAACAAGTCAAAAAACAAAGACAGATGTTAAGAGAAGCCTTTGGATTGCTTATCGAACAGTACATTGAAGAAGGAAGGGAACTTTTTAAGAAGTATGGGCTGGATAAGTGCGATTTTGGAGCAGGTCCCGGCGTGGTAAAGGGCGTTGCAGCAAAGTTGCCGAGGTATTTCCCAGACGCAGACAGGGTTATGAGTCTTGAAAGCCGTGTTTACTATTGCATAGCCAAAAACACGGGCAAAACCTACCAGCAGGTTGCAGAGGAGATGACAAAGAACTGGGTAGGCCCAGGCTCCAAGCCGCCCTCGGATATGGACAAAATATCCTTTTACATCGTATCCGAGTCAAGGGGTATGAAGATCGACCCACCCTTGAACCACCCAAAGGAGAAGGAAGCCTACAAAGTAGCAGAGGCGGTTTTCTACAAAAGATGGGGGGCTTTGGACTTTTCTTGTGCCGTTTGCCACGCAAGAGATGGTCAAAGGATAAGACTTCAACAAACTTCAAACTACAAAGACCCTTACCCCAAGGCTAAACAACAGGATTTTAACCTTTATCCGATCTTTAGGGCAGCAAGCGAAGCCACTCAGTATGCTCACCATCGCTGGGCAGATTGTACATGGCAAATGCGCTTGCCTACTTTGATGCCCGGATCTCTTTTATCGGACGCCCTTACCCTTTACATAATGGATAGGATAAGAGGCAAAGCCATAGAAGGTCCAAATGTAGCAAGATAAAGGAGGTGTTGAAATGAAAAAGGCCTTTTTTGTGATTAGCTGCCTTGCCCTTTTGGTACCTATGGAAACAAAAGCCCAAAAACAAAGAAAAGAAGCAAAGCAGCAAAAGGAAGACTTTGACTTGGTGGTGGAAAGGTACATAAGGGAATCCTTTGCCTCTGTGCCGGGTTATCCGGGTGTAAATTTGGGCTTGATGCAAGACTATTCTCAGGCTATGTGTAGCAAGTACAAGGATGAACCACCACCAAAGGTTCTTGAAAATATAAGAGAGATTGAACAGGCAACCATAAAGTATCCCTCTTACTTTAACGGCGACTGGAATGTCATAATGGAAAAGGGAGACTGGAAAAGGGTTGCACCCCTTGCCAAGTCGGGAAGAGGCTTTAGGGCTGGTAAGCTGGTAACAGACCCTGCAGACATAAGGGCTTTTGGAAATTGCCAAGCTTGCCATATGTTAGAAAAAACAGAGGTGGTGGGTGGAAACTTTGGACCACCTTTGACCCACTATGGAAAGATAAGGGGCACAAGCCCAGAGGTTATAAAATACACCTACGAGAAGATATACAACGCTTGGGCTTATGCGCCATGTTCAAGCATGCCAAGGTTTGGCTTTCATGGCCTTTTGAGCCCAGA
>JBKBNZ010000159.1:0-1398 GCA_046294875.1 Aquificaceae bacterium
GAATGGGCTCAGAGGGATATGCCCGTTTTGTCAAGTATAAGGGAAAGGTTTGCCAAGGAAAAGCCCTTTAAAGGCATACGCATATCTGCCTGCTTGCACGTTACCACGGAAACGGCGAACCTACTTATAACGCTAAAGGAGGGCGGTGCAGAGGTCTATCTTACCGCTTCGAACCCCCTTTCCACGCAGGATGACGTGGCTTCTGCCCTTGTAAAGTACTTTGACATCCCTACCTTTGCCATAAAGGGAGAAGATACAGAAACCTATTATATGCATCTTAGGGAAGTTATAAAAAGAGAGCCTCATATAGTGATAGACGACGGAGCAGACCTTATATCCACCCTTCACAAAGAATTCCCCTCTTTGGCAGACAAGGTTCTTGGAGGGATGGAAGAGACTACAACGGGTGTTATAAGGCTTAGGGCTATGGCACAGCAAGGGGTTTTAAAATTCCCCATAATAGCGGTAAACGATGCCTATACCAAGCACATGTTTGATAACCGCTACGGTACAGGTCAATCTACCATAGACGCCATAATGAGGGCAACCAACAGACTTATAGCGGGCTCTTACTTTGTGGTGGCAGGTTATGGATGGTGTGGAAAGGGAGTAGCCCAAAGGGCAAGGGGTATGGGTGCCACCGTTATAGTCTGCGAGGTAGACCCCATAAAAGCCCTTGAGGCAAAGATGGATGGCTTTTTGGTAATGCCGATGGTAGAAGCATGCAAGCTTGGAGACTTTTTTGTAACGGTAACGGGCAACACTTCCGTTATAAGAAGGGAACACTTTGAGGTTATGAAGGATGGCGCCATAGTTTCCAACTCAGGGCATTTCAACGTGGAGATTGATATACAAGCCTTAGAAGAGCTTAGCTTATCCAAGAGGGAAATAAGGCCCTTTGTGGAGGAGTACACTCTAAAGGATGGAAGAAGACTTTACCTTTTGGCTCAGGGAAGGCTTGTAAACCTTGCCAGTGCAGAGGGTCATCCCGCATCGGTTATGGATATGAGCTTTGCCAACCAAGCCCTGTCTGCAGAGTATATACTAAAAAACCACGAAAACTTGCAAAAGACCGTCTATAAGGTGCCAGAAGAAATAGACAGAGGAGTGGCTACCCTAAAACTAAAAAGCATGGGCGTGGAAATAGATCAATTAACTCCAGAGCAGGTAAAATACCTGTCCTCTTGGGAGTTTGGAACGTAAGGTATAGCCATGGCGGATAGTTTAAAAGCTCCATTAAAGAAGACAGAATTAATAATAGCCCAGCATATAAACTACGTAGATAGGCTAAAGAAAAGTTTAAGGGATGGTACACCCTTTAACCACAGGGATTGCACTCAGTGTGACTTTGGACAACTTTTTTATGAAGAGATCTGGCCTAAAAAGGATAGTTATCCA
>JBKBNZ010000160.1:0-1396 GCA_046294875.1 Aquificaceae bacterium
GGGTGTTCTTCCTGCTTGGAAGGCCATCCACCATGCATAAGCATAGAGTACAAGACCTCCCAAGGTGGTACCTAAAAAGAGCAAGGGGCTAAGCCATTCAAGGTTTACCTTGTAGTCATATATAGAATAGCCAAACCTTGCCGTGGATGCCACCCTTAAATACTCTCTAAAGACCGCTATAAGCAAGGTGGCAAGGACTCCACCCAAAAGGGAAGGTATAGCCATTCCCACAGGGTTTTTCTGAGCCATAAAGATGATGCCCGCACAGATAAGAAGGCCTATTACAGAAAGTATGGTAAAGATGCTACCCTTTGCGTTCCAATCTGCGGGAAGGGTGAGGATATGAAGTATGTGAAAAACTATCCAAACCGCACCAGCATAAAGGGCAAGTTTTGCGCCAAGGTTTGCGGTGAAGTTGATGTAATCTTTGCTAAACTCTGGCCTTTTGCCAAAATACCAGCTGTAAAGCATCATGAAAACACCCGTTACCGCTATGGAGGGGAACACCAAAAGGGAAAGGAACCTAAAAAGGTTAAAGGCGTATATACCCCATCCGCTGTGATTCATGGTGGTTCCGCCGGAGGTGTACCATTCTACCCACTTTTCTGGGAAGAGGGCTTGGTAATTAACCACGTGGATGATAAAGCCCACAAGGAGCAAGAAGATAACACCACCTATGGAGAAAAGCGTCGCTAATTGGGGCTTTTGCTTGCTAAAGTAGGCAAGCCATATGAGGTAATAGCCTATGAGAAGAAAAACTATGAACATTACATACCAAGCAGCGGAAAGGTTTGCAGAAGCGTACCAAAGGGGGTCGTAGATGACCTGATAGAAGAGGAGGGGGGCAACTCCCACGACTATTGCCAAGGACACAGAAACCTTTGATAGTTCTAGCATTGCTTTGGCAAGTCTTTGATGGTTTTCATCCTTACGGGTAAAGCCATATATGGCGTAAAGAAGACCGCCCACAGAAGTCCAAACAAAGAGCATGTGAAGAGCCCATGTAAGTACTTGGAGTATCTGCATTGCTACTGGGAAGAAAGGAGACCCTGCGGGGTCTCTCATAGCCTTTAGCATGGCGCCTACCTGCTCCGGAGACTGCGCTGCAAGGGCAAGCTTACCACCCACCAGCATAAGACCAAGCACGCCTAAAAGGAGCCACCTTAAAAGGTTCTGATAGACAGCCATAGCCATGCCCATACCTCCTTTATTTTTGTGCTGCCCTTACTCCGGGCACCTCTATCTTGGCGGAAACGCTGCCGCCCTTTGATATCATATCTGCGATGTAGGCAGACAAAGCCCTAAGCTCCTCGTCCTTTCCTACAAAGTAGGGCATGTATGCAGGATGGGCTTGGGGTGTTAGGTAGTTGGAAAGGAAGCCATAGACTGCATCCTC
>JBKBNZ010000161.1:0-1378 GCA_046294875.1 Aquificaceae bacterium
AAAAGAATAGGTATAACGGCAGGAGCATCTACTCCCGATTGGATAATACAAGAGGTGATAAGTAAGATAAGGGAGATACATCCTTAGTAGCACAGGATATATTGAGGAGGTTCAACGACTTTCAAAAAGTACAACTTCTTACTCGGCGTGTAAGGTTGGATTATATTTAAATCCTATGTTAGCAGAGATAAAGGGAAAGGTGGAAGAGATAAGAGAGAAGTTTGAAGACATAAAGTCTGCATTTAACTTGGAGGCGTTAAAAGAGGAGTTGGAAAGCATAGATAAAAGTATGGCATCGGCCGACTTTTGGAACGACAACGAAAGAGCAAAGAACCTTACCCAAAGGAGAAGGTGGATAGAGGAGAAAATAGGAGAGATTGAGAGATTAGAAAAGGGTATAAGGGATATGGAAGAGCTTTTGGAGATAACTCCCGAGGAAGACCTTGAAACCCTGCAGATGGTCTTTGATGAGGCAAACAGCATAGAGGATGCTCTTAAAAAGCTGGAAATACAAGCCTTTCTTTCTGGGGAGATGGATTCAAAGAACGCCTACCTTACCATACAGGCGGGCGCAGGCGGCGTGGAAGCTTGCGATTGGGCAAGCATGCTTTTGAGGATGTACAGAAGGTGGGCAGAAAAGAAGGGCTATGACGTGGAAGTAGTAGATATAAACCCCGATGACGTGGCAGGTATAAGGAGTGCCACTATACTTATAAAGGGACCCTACGCCTATGGCTATCTAAAGGGAGAGCATGGTGTTCATAGGCTTGTGAGAATATCGCCCTTTGATGCCAACGCCCGCAGGCATACTTCCTTTGCTTCCGTATCTGTTATGCCCCAGATAGATGAAAGCATAAAGATAGAGATAAGAGAAGAGGACATAGAGATGGAAACCTTTAGGGCAAGTGGCGCGGGAGGTCAATACGTTAATAAAACGGATACTGCGGTCAGAATAAGGCACAAGCCAACGGGCATAGTAGTCTCTTGTCAACAAGAAAGGTCCCAACTACAAAACAGGCTAAAGGCCTTGGAGCTTTTAAAGGCAAGGTTATACCAGTTGGAGCTTCAAAAGTTGGAAGAAAAGAAGAAATCCCTTGAAGGGGAAAAAACAGATATAGGTTGGGGCTATCAGATAAGGTCTTATGTTTTCCAACCTTACCAACTTGTAAAAGACCTAAGAACAGGGCTTGAAATAGGCAACGTATCTGCGGTTATGGATGGTGAAATAGACCCCTTTATTGAGGAATATCTTAGATGGAAGGCAAAGGAAAAGGCTACACAACAACAGTAGAGGGAATAGGGGAGCTTTTTGAAAGTTTAAAAAGAGACTACAAGGTTATAGCCCCAGCCCTTAAGGATGGAGTAATCCTTTACAAAG
>JBKBNZ010000162.1:0-1256 GCA_046294875.1 Aquificaceae bacterium
CTGTTTAGAAAGTCTATGGAAAGGATCGGTCTAAAGGTGCCGCCAAGCGTTGTGGTTTCCTCCCTGCAAGAAGCCCTTGAAAAGGTCAGAGAGGTTGGCTTTCCCGCCATACTAAGACCTGCCTTTACCCTTGGAGGAACGGGCGGATCCATAGCATACAACATGGAGGAGTTCAAAGAAAAGGTGGAAATAGCCCTAAAGACCTCTCCCATTCATCAAGTCCTCATAGACAAATCCTTGATAGGCTGGAAAGAGTTTGAGTTTGAAGTTATAAGAGACTCAAAAGATAATGTGATAATAGTTTGTAGCATAGAGAACTTTGACCCTATGGGAGTGCATACGGGAGATTCCATTACCGTAGCCCCAGCCCAAACCCTAACAGACAAAGAATATCAAACACTAAGGGATGCTTGTATAGAGATAATGAGGGAGATAGGCGTGGATACGGGAGGGTCTAACATACAGTTTGCAGTAAATCCAGAGAATGGAGACTTTTATGTTATAGAGATGAACCCAAGAGTTTCTCGTTCCTCTGCTTTGGCTTCAAAGGCTACGGGATTTCCCATAGCAAAGGTCGCCGCGAAGCTTGCGGTGGGCTATACCCTTGACGAGCTCAAAAACGACATAACAAAGCATACACCCGCTTCCTTTGAGCCTTCCATAGATTACGTGGTGGTAAAGATCCCTCGCTTTGACTTTGCCAAGTTTCCCAAAACGGACAGAACGTTGGGAACCATGATGAAGTCGGTTGGGGAGGTTATGGCAATAGGCAGAACTTTTAAAGAAGCTCTAAACAAGGCAATAAGGAGTCTTGAACAAGATGTTTATGGACTTGCCTTTCCCGATTATTCCTCTTTTGATGATGAGGAAATAAAAAGGTATATAAGGACGCCCAATCCCAACAGGTTGTGGTATATAGCTTCCGCCTTCCGAAAGGGCTATAGCCTACAGGAGATTTATGAACTAAGCAAAATAGACCCGTGGTTTTTAGAAAATGTAAGGCAGGTAGTTGCCTTTGAAAAGGATATAAGGGAAAGGGATTTAACCCCAGAATTTCTAAGACTTGCCAAAGAAATGGGCTACTCCGACGTGGAAATAGCCAAGCTTAAAGGCATGAAAGAAGAAGATGTAAGAAGTCTAAGGCAAAGGTTTAACATATTGCCATCCTTTAAAGGCGTGGATACTTGCGCGGGAGAATTTGTAGCCTATACACCTTATTACTATTCTTCTTACGAAAGACCCTATTACACTTTGGA
>JBKBNZ010000163.1:0-1216 GCA_046294875.1 Aquificaceae bacterium
TCTGGCTGCCTCCGAAGATATGGCAAATATGGTGGTTCCCCTTGCGGTAGGTAGTCTTTGTGGATGGGCGTCTGCGTGTATGCTTACAAAAAGGTCTGCCCGATTTCTTAGAGCAATGTTTGCCCTCTCCTGAAGAGGGATAAAAACATCCCTATCCCGTGTCATAATAACATGAAACCTTCCATCCTCTTGTAAAAGCTTTGCAAGTCTTTTGCCAATGGCAAGCACCACATCCTTTTCCCTTATACCCATAAATCCTATAGCTCCCGGATCATGTCCGCCGTGCCCCGGGTCTATTACTATAACTCTTCTTTGGGTTATCACCTGTCCCCTTCTCACTTGGCTTATTACCCTCTCTTCACTCTTTGCCGTATCTGTATATCTAAGTATCCTTATAAAGGCTGGGTCTATTATCTCTATAAGTTCGTCATCATCCACCTTTGCCACCTTTCTTTCTACGGGCTTTTTATAGACATCCATCACAACCCTAAAGGGCTCTTGCAAGGAGAAGGCTTTTACATAGTCAAAATCTCTTTCAAAGACTATCCTTGTACCCCATGGATGTTTTCCTATACGAGCCTGTAAATTCTTTGGAATTTCTATGGAAACATCCTCCATTATATCCACCACTATCCTTTTTGGGTTCTCAAGGGTAAATACTTTGTAATCCACGTTTTTTTCCAACTGCAACACTATACGCTCCTTGTCGGGATAATTGCCCGTTCTAACTAAAGCCTTTTGAGAAAAGCCTATGCTAAAAAGAAGGCTAAAAATGACCAAAATCTTCAGGAACATGTACCTCCTCCTCCACCTCTGACTTCCTTGTTGCCCACGCAGGCTTTGGAAATCTTATCACCATAGGATTGGGTACGTCGGGCTGATAGAGTATCATACTGCCCTTCTTTAGCATAATAACCCTTTGTCGGAAGTTGCCCGTAAGATAATCATACTCCTTACTAAGTACTTCGCTAGCATCCATCCTACCAAGCACCTTTAGGGCAGAGTTGGCTATAACCCTTTTTTCTATCTCGCTTGCGGTTTGTTGGGCTCCTATCAATATCACCCCCAAGCTTCTTCCTCTCTCTGCTATATCTAATATAACATCTTTGATGGGACTCCAGCCTTCCTTGGGTGCATATTTATTAAGTTCGTCAAGAACCACAAAAACCTTAGGGTCTGGCTTTCCTATGTTTTCTTTATGTTTGAAAATCTTCTT
>JBKBNZ010000164.1:0-1181 GCA_046294875.1 Aquificaceae bacterium
TCACCAATATTTCCCAAACGCCTTCAGATATCTGATTTACACCCAGGACCTCTTGCCCTTCCTCCTTCATACTTTTCGGTACGCTCTCTGCAGAGGGCTTATAATCCACTATCACCCTTAAGACCTGCCCCACTTCCATCTGTTCAAGGGCAAGCTTACTTTTCACAAAGGTAAAGGGACAAACATCACCTCTTATATCCAACTCCCTATCGTACTTAAGCTCCTCCATAGAACCTTTAATTATAGGCATCTTTACCCTATTTGGCAAGGACCCTTTCCACCTCCGCTACGGAGGTTATACCCTTTCTAACCTTCAAAATACCAGCTTCGTAAAGGGTTCTCATCCCCTTTTTGCGGGCAAGGTCTCTAATATCTTCGGCAGTTGCGCCTTTTATTATAAGCTTTCTCATCTCTTCATCCACTTCAAGGATCTCGTGCACCGCCGTCCTGCCTTTGTAACCAGAGCCATTGCAATGCTCACAGCCCTTGGGATTTGCCTTATAGATGGTTATGTTTTCATCAACGCTTTTTAAAACACCAAGCCCCACGAGGGCTTCCCTTGGTGTGTCGTCCACAAGTTTACATCTAGGGCAGAGCTTTCTTAAAAGCCTTTGTGCCACTATGAGTATAACGGAGGAGCCTACCAAAAAGGGCTCTATGCCCATGTCCACAAGCCTGGTGATGGAGGATGGGGCGTCGTTGGTATGCAAGGTGGAAAAGACCAAGTGTCCTGTTAAAGAGGCCTTTATACCTATCTCCGCTGTTTCCCTATCCCTTATCTCACCTATAAGGATAATATCGGGGTCTTGCCTTAGAAAGGCTCTTAGCACCGTGGCAAAATCAACTCCTATCTTTTCGTTTACCTGCACTTGGTTTAAGCCGGGAATGGACACTTCCACTGGGTCTTCTGCAGTCATTATGTTTACGTCGGGGCTATTCCTTTCCATTAGGGCTGCATAAAGGGTCGTGGTCTTACCAGAACCGGTGGGACCAGTGACCAGTATCATACCCCATGGAGTCCATATAGCTTTACGAAACTTTTCCAAATCATCAGGTTCAAAACCGAGGTCTTCAAGCTTGACGTTTAAATACTTCTCCGCTTCTTGGATCCTCATAACCACCTTCTCCCCATAAACGGTAGGTACTGTGGAGACCCTTAAATCTATCTTTTTACCCTTATA
>JBKBNZ010000165.1:0-1157 GCA_046294875.1 Aquificaceae bacterium
TTTACTTCCAAGCTCAAAAGCTCCCTCTTCTTCTCCTCTAAGCTTTGGACTAATTCTTTTAGTTTTTCCTCTGTTTTTTCCATTTCTTCTAGGGAAACCTTTAATTTGTCTTCCTTTTCCTTGATGCTTTGCCATAGGATCCTTGCAGATTCCTCCAAGGATAGGAGCTCCATTTCCTCTTTTTGTAGGATCTTTGTAATCTCTTCCTTTTCCTTTTGAAGCGTTCCCTTCTGTGTTTCCAAGAACTTTATCTGCTCTTGTGTAGAATAGATTCCCTCTTCAAGGTTTTTAACCTTTTCTGCATGGGATTGTAAGCTTTGGTTTATATTCTCTATAGACTGGGATATCCTTCCCACACGCTCTCTAAAGGGTAAAAGCTTCTCACTTATTTTCCCTATCTCTTCCTCTAAAACTTTCAGCTCCTTTTCTTTTAGCTCAAGGTCTTGTCTAACTTTAAGCAGGTCTTCCTCTTTTGTTTTTATATATTCTTCCAAGCTATCAAGGGATCTCTTAAGGTCGTAGGCGGTTTTTAGGTTTAGCTTTATTT
Organism: Aquificaceae bacterium; assembly: GCA_046294875.1. GTDB lineage: Bacteria > Aquificota > Aquificia > Aquificales > Aquificaceae > Pampinifervens. The sequence continues at coordinate 548 of JBKBNZ010000165.1, forward strand.
CCAAGCTTCTTTTTTCCTCCTCCAGCTTTTTGTATAGCATAAGTCTTTCTACTTCCTCCTTTAGCTTATCCATCTGCACTTCCATCTCATCCATCAAAAGCCTTAGTTCCCTTATCTTCAGCTCCACTTCTCCCAGCTCTGCAAGGGCTTTTTGCTTTTTTTCCTCGTACTCTTCAATGCCTGCCACTTCTTCTATAAGCTTTCTCCTTTCCACTGGTGTCATCTTTAAAAACCTAACTATATCCCCCTGAAGCACCACGTTGTAAGCGTTCTCGTATATACCAGCCTTTGAAAGGAAATCCATAAGGTCTTTTTCCCTAACAACCACACCATTTATACGAAAAACAGTCCTTCCATCTCTATAAACCTTCCTTGAGATAAAGATGTCCTCTTCTTGGAGTGGAAATAATCCGAAGTTTTTAAAATGTATTTCTACATAGGCATAGTCGGCCCTTTCCGAGTCCTTTGTGTATATCAGGTAAGAAAGATTTTTCGCCCTTAGCGTTTTTGCGGTGGCTATACCCAAGGCAAAGGATATGGCATCCCCTATGTTAGATTTACCCGCCCCGTTTGGTCCCACAACACCTATAAAGCCCTCTCCCAAGGGTAT
>JBKBNZ010000166.1:0-1091 GCA_046294875.1 Aquificaceae bacterium
AGCTTGCCTTAAAGCGCCTAAAGGGAGAAAAGCCACCTTTTAATATAAAAGCACAGGATATAAAAGGGCTCCTTGGAGTTTCCAAAAGGTATACCATATCGGAAGAAAAGCCCATGGTGGGGATAGCGGTCGGGCTTGCTTGGACAGAAGTAGGCGGCGAAATAATGATAATAGAAGCTACCAAGTTCAAAGGAAAAGGAAACCTTATCCTTACGGGCTCTTTGGGAGAGGTTATGAAGGAGTCTGCGCAAGCGGCTCTTTCTTACATAAAATCTCGTGCAGAGGAATATAACATAGACCCAGAGGTCTTTTCGCAGGTTGATGTGCATATACACGTGCCCGAGGGTGCCGTGCCAAAGGATGGACCTTCTGCTGGTATAACACTTGCGGTAGCCCTCCTTTCCCTCTTTACAGGAAGGGAGGTAAGGACGGATATAGCTATGACCGGTGAAGTAACCTTGAGGGGAAGAGTTTTACCCGTGGGTGGCCTAAAGGAAAAGATCCTCGCCGCCAAAAGGGCAGGTATATACCGGGTAATACTACCTTCCAAAAACAAGGAAGAGGTTATGGAAGACCTACCTTCTTACGTAAGAGATCAGATGAAGCTTTATTTTGTTGAACATTTGGAGGAAGTTTTTGATATAATTTTTAAACAAAACTTAAGGAGGTGAAAGATAGGTGGCAATAGTGGAAATTTTTGATAACGAACCCTTTGAAAAGGCCTTTAAAAGGTTTAAAAGGATAGTGGAGAAGGAAGGCATCCTCACAGAGGTTAAAAGGCGTCAGTTTTACGAAAAGCCCAGTGAGAAGAAAAAAAGAAGGGAAAGACAGGCAAGAAAAAGGATTGTAAAGGCCCTTAAGAAAAAGAACCTTCTCTAAGCTCTTTCAGTTTATAGGCTTTAAGGATTTCCCTTTGTTCTTGTATTATTTGGAACCTTAAACATGTATCTTGTGGCTTCCTTAAAAGTTCCAAACCCTCCCTGATAGTTCATAGTTTAATATTAAAACACTTCCTCTATGTATCTTTCTGCTTCAATGGCAGCAATGCAGCCCTCACCGACTGCAACGGCAACCTGCCCTGTGGCGCCACT
>JBKBNZ010000167.1:0-1083 GCA_046294875.1 Aquificaceae bacterium
GGTTTCCCAAGTTGTAATACAGCCCTATTTTAGAGCCAGCTTTACGAGACAAGATGGTGTGGAGTTAAAATGGCTTGGATTTCTTAAAAGCTTTTGGATAGACGCCAATCAAAACCTAAGAGAAGACACTGCAGAAGGTAAGGTTCTAAACATAGCTGGAAACGTGATAGATAAGATCTTCCATCTTTTCTTTGATGAAAATGCCAAAGAGACAGAAGCTCACCTTGTGGATGATACAAATACTTGTGGCTCAAGTCAGAAGAAGAAGCTTGATGAGTTGATCCCTGTATTTGACAGCGGATGCATGCTTGCTCAAGAGTCTCCAAGCAATAGAAGAATCTATTACAATAAGGATGGGACCCTTACATCATTTACCACCGGTGAGGCAAGCTACCTGCAAAACATATGGAAGGTGTGTTCTAACAATCCGGAAGTGCTATGTAGAAACGATGGAGACTGTGGAGGTGGTCAGTGTATTTCTGCAGATGCCAGCTGTATCGTAAGGTATCTAAGAGGTGAGGATGCTCCGTGTAACCAGCCCTACGTGCAAAGGCCAAGAACTCTTGATATATCAGAAGTGTGTCGGGGATTGAGCGGGAATAGAGTTTGGAAGCTTGGCGATATAATTAGCTCAAGCCCAGCCGTTGCCGGACCAGATCCACTAAACAGCTACCATCTTAGATATCAAGATAAAAGCTATCTGGAGTATATAAGCAGCGAAAATTATAGAAAAAGACCCACCATAGCTGCGGTTTCTGCAAACGATGGTATGCTGCATATATTTAGAGTGGGGTACCTTAAAAACACGGATGACCAAAACAGACCTGTAAGGCTCGTAAATTCAAAAACGGATACAAGCTCTAACCTTGTAGGTAGAGAGGAATTTGCCTTTATTCCAAGAAATGCCCTCCCTTACCTTGTTTGGTATGGAAACCCCAACTATTGCCATGTGCCTACGGTGGATTACAGGATTATGATCTTTGATGCAAAGTTAAATAACCAATGGCGCACTCTCCTTCTGGGAGTTATGGGCTTTGGTGGTAAGAAAATAACGGCATCTGATAACAATGTTTATTCTTCCTC
>JBKBNZ010000168.1:0-1057 GCA_046294875.1 Aquificaceae bacterium
GAGGAATATGTTAGATGGCAGGTGGTAGACAAGGTAAATCAGAAACTGCCCCACTGGAAGCGCATAACGGGTTTTAAAGTTATAAAAGAAGAACTCCCAAAAACAAGGCTTGGAAAGCTAAGGAGGTTTTTGTTACCCCATATATATGCCTCTGCAGAAGAACAGGGAAAAGGGGAAGAAGACCAAAGCATCCTTGAAACCCAAGAGGGACAGGTAATAAGCTCTTACCTAAGGAAGCTTACCCAAAGGGAGGTAAAGGCCCACCACCACATAGAAATAGACCTGGGACTTGATTCCCTTGCAAAAGTGGAGTTGCTTAGTTTCCTTGAATCCACCTTTGGTATATCCTTGGAGGAAAAGGATCTGGCAGAAAACCCCACCCTTGGGCAGATAATAGGGCTTGTGATAGAAAAGAAAAGTAAGGTGGAGCTTACAGAAAAAAGTTGGGGGGATATACTTTTAGAGGTCAAAGCTTATCCCTTAGAAGACTATCCAAGCCTTTTTAAGGGAGGAGTCTTTGCCCTTAGGCTTTTCTTTAAACTATACAACCGCCTTGAGGTAAAGGGCGTGGAGAACCTACCGGAAGCTCCCTTTATATTAGCTCCAAACCATGCCAGTTATTTAGACGGCTTTGTGCTTGCAAGTGCCCTACCCATTGAAATAGCCCAAAAGACTTACTTTTTGGGAGCAGAAGAGTACTTTCGTAACCCTATAACTTCCCTTTTTGGAAAGCTGGCACATGTGATAACTGTGAACCTTGATAAAAGGCTAAAGGAGTCTCTTCAAAAAACCGCATGGGCTTTGAGGATGGGCAAGGTGGTGGTTATATTTCCAGAGGGAGCAAGGACGAGGGATGGAAGCCTTTTACCCTTTAGAAAGGGCTTTGCCATACTAAGCAAGGAACTCTCTGTACCTGTGGTGCCCACTGCGTTGATAGGCACCTATCAAGCCATGTCCCTGTACAACCGCATACCCAAGCCTAAGAAGATAAAGGTGGTCTTTGGAAAGCCCATATACCCAGAAGGAAAAAGCTACGCAGACCTTATGGAAGAAGTAA
>JBKBNZ010000169.1:0-1051 GCA_046294875.1 Aquificaceae bacterium
CATCCAGTGGTCTACCTTTGTGTAGAAAAGCTGGAAGCTTAGGGAATTTAAAAGGTCGGATATTTTATCCACCTTGTAGGTAAAGTTGAACCTGTCCGTTTTGTCGTAATCTGCATCCATCATAAGGGCTGGGTACAAAACATGTTTGGCATCTTGCCTTGTGTAGGCAACTTCAAGCTCGTGATTAGCCAAAGGACTAAGGCCAAACTTTGCCCAGTAGGTGTTTATTTCAAAGGCTTTTGAGTTTCTAAATTGAGGTTTGTAGGCGTTTGGTCCCATTGGATACTCAGTTATCCTTTTACCATCTCCATCCTTATAGGGCTTTGAGTATCTGTAAGAATACCCTGCCAAGCCATAAAACCTTTCATCCCTATAAGAGACAACGGGGGATATGTTCCTATAGTCAAATGATCCCAAGGTTAGATTTATCCTTGCCCTAAAGCCCGGTTCTGGTCTTTTGGTTATAATATTCACCAAGCCACCCAAAGAGCCCTGATGCCTTATATCAAAGGGACCTTTTATTATCTCTATCCTTTCCACCTCGGAAAAATCCACATGAAAGGCTGGCGGGTCCATCCTGTTGGGGCAGGCATTATGAACTTCTGCATCGTCAATAAGCACGTTGATATTATCCCTTTGGAAAGCCCTTATGATCACATCGTTGGCTATAGCACCTTTTCTAAACTTATGTATGCCCTCAATCCTTGTTAGGGCTTCTCCCACGTCCTTTGAAAAAGACTCTCTAACTTCCCTTATTTCCAGGCTTTCTTTGAAGGTTTCCCTTTTTGCCTTTAGCTCCACCTCCTTTAAGAGGAGCTCTTGGGAAAAGGCTGGCAGGCTAAAAATTGCTCCTAAAAGTAGCGCCTTTTTCATATGCGTACCTCCTTACCAAGAGATTACTCTTACTCTATCTTCTGACAAAAGACCAAAGATAATATCCGGCTTTGCAAACTCCGCTCCCTTTACAAGCTCCTTTACACCAAGCATCTTGGCACAGTGGGGACAAACATAAACCTTGCCACCTTTTGCTATAAACTCTTCCAACATCTTC
>JBKBNZ010000170.1:0-1048 GCA_046294875.1 Aquificaceae bacterium
GCTCGTCTTTTAGGATGCCATCGCTTCCGGGCACGGTGGGAAGTCCTGTTTTTTTGGCTATCTCCTTTGACCTTGCCTTGTCTCCCATAAGCTCTATGACTTTCCAGTGGGGTCCTATAAAGTTTATGCCCTTTTCCTCACAAAGTCTTGCAAAATGCTCGTTCTCTGCCAAAAAGCCATATCCCGGGTGGATGGCGTCTGCACCTACCTCAAGGGCAAGGTCTACTATACGCTCTGCGTTAAGATAGGTATCGAGGGGATTTACGCCTATCATATAGGCTTCATCCGCCATTTTTACATGTCTTGCGGTAGATTCTATCTCGTTGTAGATGGCCACCGTTTTTATACCAAGCTCTTTGCAAGCCCTTATTATCCTACAGGCTATCTCGCCCCTGTTGGCCACAAGCACCTTTTTGAACATGCTTTCCTCCTAAAGAAGTTCTATCTTGTATTCAATAGGGGCAACCTTGTTTATCATGTAGGCAATAGAACATGTGCCCGGATCGTATATGGTTTTATCAAGGGCCTTTTTCACATCCTCTTGGGAAACATCCCCTTTTACCTTAACAAAAAGGTATATTTTGGTAAAGACCTTTGGGTAGCCCTCGGTGATCCTTTCTGCATCCGTTTCTATCTCTATGTGCTCTGTGTGCTTCCCTTCCTTGTGGAGCGCCTCATAAAGATGTATACCTACGCATCCCGCTATGGAATGAAATAGAAGTTCTGGAGGCCTTATACCTCTACCTTTACCGCCCACGTACCCTGCTGCATCTATGGGCACTTCTCTGCCCGACTCACCTGTCCCTATAAAGTGAAAATCTTCTTTCTGAACTACCTTAACCTTCATGCCTACCTCCTATTAAAGTGGATATTAAATTATAAAACATTTTTCAAAAACTGATGGTTTTTATCATAAGAAAAAACACGTCGGGTCGAGAAATTCCCTCGTAGGGGTGGTTAATGAGGCACCCAATAAGGACAGATTGGAAGCTTGAGCTACCAAAGTTTTAAACTCTTATCTTGGGTACCATGTTAATGGGTCTTACGG
>JBKBNZ010000171.1:0-1046 GCA_046294875.1 Aquificaceae bacterium
AAGAAGGGAGAGAAAGTTTGGCGCTGTCCTATAAAAGTAGGGAGTTGGTTGGCTTTTTCATAGGCCTTTTATCTGTGCTTTTTGCCCTTTCTCCGTTCCCCATTTTTTACCTTGCCATACTAGGTCTCTCCCTTCTGATAAGTTATGAGATTTCAAGGGCAATAGGTTTTAGATATTTCCTCTTTGCACCCATTACCCTTTTTTTCTCCTCTTTGTCCTTTGAACTTGGTCTTCTATGCGCTTTACTCCTTTCTTTTTATGCTGGATGGAGAAGCTGGCTTTTTGAAGACCTTTTTAAGTCCTTGCTTGTTTGTCTTTACGCCGGTTTACTTCTGGTTTTTCTTTTACAGTTAAAGCAAATGGAGGGTTATTCCCTGTTAAAGCTTTTACTCTTTGTTTGGGCTGTGGATGTTTTTTCCTACTATACTGGTAAAAAGTTTGGTAGACATCCTTTGGCCACAAGACTTTCTCCAAAGAAGACATGGGAAGGTTTGGTAGGTGGTGCCATTGCAGGCTTTTTGGTTTTGTTACTCTTTTATGGCCTAAAGGCCCTTCTTTGGTCTCCTTTAATGGTGGCGACAGCCCTTTTGGGCGACCTTTTTAAAAGCTATATAAAAAGGATAGTTGGTATAAAAGATTTTTCCCACCTTTTGGGAGAACACGGAGGCTTTACCGACAGGTTTGACTCTTTGACCTTTACAGCGCCCTTATACCTTTTTCTTTTAAAATTTTAACAATGGAAAGGATAAAAGCGTGGGTAGAAGAAGCGCTAAAGGGTGGATATGACTATGAGGTCTACCTTGAGCAAAGGAAAAAGACATTAATAGAAACTTCCGATGAAAGCCTTGAAAACCTTCTAAGGGCAGAGGATTTTGGAGTTGGTATAAGGGTTTTCAAAGATAACAAAATGGGCTTTGCCTACACCACAGACTTAAGGGAAGAATCTGTAAAGGAAACGGTTAAAGTGGCAAAAGAGATATGTCATATAACACCTCCCGACGAGGGCTTTACTTTGGGAGGCTGTCAAAACTGGGGAAATATGGAAA